>JBBTCG010000033.1:23499-24379 GCA_038043305.1 Deltaproteobacteria bacterium
ATATAGCCGCCCTTCTCTTTTTATAACGTGCACACTATCAGCATCTCTTGCCAAGCATCTGCGCGGCAACCCTTGACGCGCCGAGCAGTCCCGCCTCTTCGTTCAGGACAACCCGCACAGGGATGCGCGAGAGCAGCGCCTTAAACCTGCCCTTGTCCCTGAACGAGGCGATAAACACCTTTTTCAGGACGCCTCTTATCAGCTTTGGGGCAATGCCCCCGGCCAGATATACGCCCTCGATCGCCATTGATTTCAACGCAAGGTTGCCTGCCTCCGCGCCAAGAATCGAGACGAATGTCCTGACCGCAAGTTTACAGGCCGTCTCCCCCTTCAATCTCAAGGCGGCCTCGGCGATAAGCGAAGGGGCGTCCTTACTGATAAGCATCCGCGCATGGGCGCTTGATACTCTCCCGCGCCTTTCAGTTAAAAACCTAAAGATGTTGACAAGCCCCTGACCGCTCGTGACGCGCTCATAGCTTACGTGGCCAAAGGCGCGGGACAGGTACGCGAGCAGCTCGCTCTCAAGCGCGGTGCGCGGGGCAAAGTCCGCGTGTCCGCCCTCGGATGCGGACACGAGCGCCTCATCCCCATGCCGGAATATGATCGCCTCGCCAAGGCCCGTGCCAGCCGCGATTACTGCCGCGTTGCCGCGCCTTGGCTTGCCGGCCTGCAATACGGAAAAGTCATCGCGCGTTAGACAGGCGATGCCGTTGCCTATGCCAACGAGGTCATTGATAAGCTCTACTTTTTTAATCTTGAATCTCTTTTTAAGGGTATTGCCGTTTATTCGCCAACCAAGGTTAGTTAGCGTACCCGCGTTGTGGGCAATGGGACAGGCAATGGCAAGGCAGGCCGCGTCAACGGGAGAGGGCGATTTATT
>JBBTCG010000034.1:0-1641 GCA_038043305.1 Deltaproteobacteria bacterium
CCCCCGCCTCGTCCAGGAGCGGGGGAGCTAGGGCAGTCCGTTGCACGCGGTCCGGAGCAGGCAAAACGGCTCATTCGCGGCAAGGGAAAAATAAGTTACTTATTCTAGCATCGTCCCCCTCGCTATCGTTCTTGCGGCGATTGTTCAATTCCGCCTTTGGTTGCGGTCGAGGAATACGGATATGAGCATGCGGTGATCTCCAACCTCACTCGTGCCGGGATCGTAGTCGTGGAAGCCGCCGGAAACGGACGTACGCAGGTGACACCGGCGTCCATCGTAGATTCGGGCGCCATCATCGTCGGCGCAAGCAACGGCGCGTTGCGACCCATGTGCTCGTCGAATTTCGGACCACGCGTCAACGTGCATGGTTGGGGAATGGGTATAGGCACAACCGGCTACGGTGGCGTCCCGCTCGGCGCGGCGGATCCGGCCTTACGCGCAAATGGCGCTGATCCTGACCAGTGGTACACGAACAACTTTGGCGGCACCTCCGGCGCGTCGCCCATTGTCGTGGGTGCCGCCGCCATCATTCAGAGCACGCGTATCGATGTTGGCCTGCCGATGCTCAATTCGTTTGACATGCGCAGCCTCTTGGTGACAACTGGAACGCCTCAGGCAGCAGGCTCCACACCAAACATCGGCCCTTTGCCCGATCTTCGCCGCGCTATTGCGAGCTATCGTCCTGATGCTGCACGATTCGTCAGTCAGACAAACATACCCAGCGTTGTCGCGCCGGGCACCACCTTCACGCGATCGGCGACCTTCGCCAACAGCGGCGGTGTGGCATGGGGAGGCTCGCACACGATGTCCGTCGCCCCTTCCTACCAGACTGGCGTACAAGAATTTCAGGCGCCCACGTTCTCGTTGGGGTCGTCTGGATCTGAAATATTTCCTCAGGATCAGGTAACCCGGGTGTTCAATATCACAGCTCCAGCTCAGCCCGGAACTTATAATCTTGGCCTCGTCCTTAACAATGGATCAGGTCAGCTGCTAGCTTCCTCGCCTACACAACAGATTGTCATTGCTGCGCCCAACACACAGTTTGACAACGCCAGCATGCGTGTTGACAGCGCGCCCGGCTCGCTGCGTAATGGCCAGAGTGGCAGTGTCACTGTTACAGCGACGAACATCGGTACCACAACCTGGAGCGCACCGCCCTATGAGCTGGCGCTGCTCCGCGGTCTGCGTATCAGCCTGCCGCAATTCAGCAAATCCGTGACCGGGAGCATAGCTCCGGGGCAGAGCCAGAGCTTTAGCTTCGACGTGATCTGCAATGGCCAGGGCCAAGGCTTCTTTGAAGCTCAAATGGGTGGGCAGAGCGGCCGCTTCGGCCAGAGCGCGGCGCGCACCGTGGTCTGCCAACCGTGAGCGAAACGCGAATGAAAGGCCGTGCTGTAATGCAATCTCGATTCACGCGAAGTTGTTTGAAGCTCGCGAAGTACGGCACACCATCCGTATTCAGCCCTAAGGATAGGTAGGTCACTTGCTGCCGATGGCTGTGCCATTCCTCGTCAGTGATGCCCAACCCTTCCATCGAGCGGACCCTCTCCGGACTGGGGGAGCTTCGGGAGCTTCGGGGAGCTTCGGGGACCCGGCCGTTTTGATTTTGTCAAGGCGCAGTCCTCCTGTGTCCCGCTGAAC
>JBBTCG010000035.1:0-12735 GCA_038043305.1 Deltaproteobacteria bacterium
AATCAAGGCGTAAGCGTGAACGTAACGATGTCAGCGTACGCACCGGCCGGCGCGTTGACGTAGACCGCGTTTGTTATCGTGCCGGTCAGCGCCGACGTGATGGTGGACGTCTTGCCGAGACCTGCACCTGACGAATTCGTATATGCAATCGTATAAGCCATGCTATCTGCACCGCTTAATAGCGTGCCGGAAAATGCGCCGTCCGCGACCGCCGGGTTGGTTTCATCGCCAAGTACATAGGCCGCGTTCTTGGTGCACCAGAAGGTTAAGTTGCCGGCAGCAACCGCGTCCGTTGCAAGTGTCTGGTCAAGCACGCCGAAGGCAAGCGCCGGAGTCGCACTGAATTGACACACACCGACTATCGAGGCGCTGACGTTCACGTTAGTGGTTGCCGCCATGGCGCTTGCGGAACCGAATAACAAAATGGCCGCAGCCGTTGCAAGAAGCCTTTTCATCCCTTTTTTCTTGTTCATATTGTCCTCCTTTTTTTGTGATAACGTTCCGGTTGTTTATCGCGCATATCCACACTTAACACATAAGTCAGTTATCGGCTGGATTGAACAGAACTTAAATAAAAAAAGCCTGTAGCAAGATTCCCTGCCTCAGGCTTCATCGCCGGATACGCACGCCGTCGTTAGCGTGCAAAGCTTAAATTACTTGGTTCATAGGCACTATAGCATGTTTTATATTATTGTCAAGGTTTTTGATTAATGAGCATGGCCGCGGACATGTCCACGGCCATGTTCGGACAGCGCTTGTTTTTACACGGCCAATGGTCGGACACGGTATTTAATCCCGATCAATTTTCAGCTTGCGACTGTCTCCCATTTCTGTTAGCATTTAAGGCTTGAGCTTATTTTGGCGATGCGATATGATTATACCAGCACGAAGGATGCGGAGACGATAGTTACATTTGGTTGCAGGGGCGTTGCCATGAAGACACGATTGATACTTGCTTTCAGCAACATGATCTTCTCGGAAGGCGTTCAAGCGCTTCTGGAGAACGACAAGGACATCTCCATCGTCCGCACCCTCAAATCAGGACAAGAGCATCCTGTATCAGCGCTCGAATCCATGAAGCCCGATGTAATACTTACCGATATACAGGCCCTGTACAACTCCTTCCCCGACCTTGACAAATCCGTCTGGAGGCCGCGCTTCCTGCTCGTTGACACCGGATGCGGCATGGAAAACCTCGTCGCCGCCCTGCTCAGAAAGAGCGTAAGCGGCGTACTGATGCCGGACTCAGGCGCGGCAATGCTCAGAAAGGCCGTAAAGGCCGTGGCTCGAGAAGAGGTATGGGTTGACAAACAGACGGTCAAAAACCTGCTATTCGGAGTCAACGCCGTCAACAGGAACAAAATCACGGCCATTTCGGACAGGGAACAAGAAATAGTCGCCCTCATAGGAGAGGGTTTAAGGAACAAGGAAATCGCTCATAGGCTGCATATAAGCGAACCGACGGTCAAGACGCACCTGAATAGAATCTTCCACAAACTGAATCTCAAGGCGCGCGCCGAGCTTATCAGTTATGCCCTGAAGAACGCCGCGTTGAATAACTCTCCATTGGCCATGTCAAAGTAGCAACCTGTTATCTCCATTACCGGCGAACAGGCTTAAATCTTCCCATTGCAAAAATGAAAAGACGCAATGGGAACCCTGCCCCGCCTCTTGGTGAGGTATTAATACCTTTGCATCTACGGATTACAACCGTTGGCGCGATTTGGTTGTAATGCTTCTTTTATTTTTTTTATACCATAGTAGTATTGCAATCAGAGGCGGTTTAAGGTAAATTACGTCCCATTGAAAACGCGCTCGCCACAGGCGTAACGAATCTCAAGGAAACAACCTTATGGAGATAAGGATCTGTCCAAAATGCGGCAAGGTATTTTACGCGCTCGTCAATGCCGAATGCCTGATCTGTTGCCACTGCAACCATGTGCTCTACGACAGCCGCGCCGCCGAGAGGATACCCGTGTCCGTTGGCTTCGTATTTCATCTGAAAGGCAAAGAGGTATCCGCGATCCTTCAAGACTACTCCGCAACCGGCGTCAGGATCGCCTACTCAGGCAAAGCTCTTGAGATAGATGCCGTTATCGGGCTTGACATAATGGACATCCACCATCTGGCCATAGATATGGATGCAAAGACGGTCTGGACGAGGCGCATTGCGGCAAAGACAAAAAAAGATGCGGCCTTTGAGAGCGGACTAAGGCTCGTGAAAGAGTGTTGATCCGGGGATCGCCTTGACCCACACATATAAGGAGACATCAGTGTCTACTGCTTCAGGATATGTCAACATGTATGCGCTGCTCAATCGTGTGCGCGTGCCAATGCTTTGCTTATTTCTCACTGCGGCCTTCACGGGCGCGTCATACGGCCTGGATAAGACTTCGGCTAAACCTGAGGGTCAGCCCAAACAGGAACTAAAGTCTTCACAAGGCTCTGACGTTAAGGCAAAGGAGAGCACAAAGACTGAACAGCCGAAACCGGAGCCAAAGACATTGCCCGCAGCCGATGCCCAGGCAAAGGACGCCCCAAAAAAGGAAGTTACCACGGGGAATGAAGCAAAGGCCGCGCCGCGCCAGAGCGAATCAAGGACAGGTACGCCGGACTACGTAATAGGCTCCGAAGACGTGCTTGAGATAGCGGTCTGGAAGAACGCGGAGCTTACAAAGGTCGTAAACGTGAGACCGGACGGAAAGATATCTCTCCCGCTGATCGGGGACGTAGCCGCCGCCGGGCTTACCCCCGTGGAGTTGCATGACGCGATCGTTGCAAGGCTCAAGGAGTATCAGGACACGGCAATAGTATCGGTCATCGTGAACTCCGTAAATTCATACAGGATATTCATGCTCGGCGAGGTCAAGACCCCGGGCGTGCATCAGTTGAAGACGAAGACGACCGTCATTCAGGCCGTAGCCATTGCCGGAGGATTCACGCAGTACGCCTCCCGGAACAAGATGGTCATAATACGAAAATCGCCGGACGGGCGGGGCGTCAGGATTCCCGTGCCCTTCGACGACATAGTGCAATCAGACGAGTCCACGGACAAAAACATGTTCCTTTTGCCGGGAGACACGATATTTGTTCCTTGATTATCTTCAACGTCATGCCGGAAAAACGGCCGTCTGCCTGATAGCGATAGTTGCGCTCTTGTCAGCCGGGCGCGTTGCGGAGTGCGGCGATCTGAAGGCCACGCCTTCAATATCGGTTGACGAAAGATACGACACCAACCCGTATCTCAAAGCAAAGACCGAGACGGTTGACCCGGACTTCGTAACCAAACTTACGCCCTCGCTCGATGCCGCGTATGACGCGAGGACCACGAAGATTAACGCCGCGTACAGGCTTAACGCCTCGTTTTACAGCCAAAGGTCCCCTTACAGCAGCGTGGGACACAACATGAACATTGGCTTGAACACGGAGATTTCAAACAAGACTACTATGACCCTGAATAACGTATATAACCGCACCAAGACGTCCCTGTACGATACGGAAGGCATACACACCGGTTTTGATACGGTCTCAACCGATGCGCTTAACGCCTCGGCTGAACATAAACTGGATGCCCGTTTAGCCATCTACGCTGTTCTTTCAGAAAATTTTTACGTATACAAGGCCTCCAACAGGATAGACTCCCGGAGGGACGGCGCTATGGTCGGCGGGCGATACGATGCGGGCAATAACCGGCTGATAGGCGCGTCCTACGGATACGGCAATACCGTATTCGAAACGCCGGGAGGCAAGAACACCTCCGGGGTACACACGCTCAGCGCCAGCCTGACTGACCGCCTGAGCCAGACGACGAACTTCAACGTCGGCGCTGGCGCGGTCTACAACGCGGACAAGGAGTCAGGTAGATACGACTGGACCGGCGACGCCGGCATCATCAAGACGTTCGAGGCGGCAAGCGCGACTTTGTCGTATAAGCGCGGCATAGCGCACGGCGCAGGACTGGTATCCGAAGAAACCACCAGGGAGACCGTAACGGCCTCATGGAAGCATGAGCTTGGCAAGGACTTAGGGTTGGATATTACAGGTTCGACAAGTAGAAATCGCTCCAAACCCGAACACACCATAGACACGAGGTCTTATAACGCTGGGGTTGCCGCTCGTTGGAAGGCATACCCATGGCTCAATACGGCTATCGGCTATTCGCGCATGAGGCAATGGGGCGACGGGGCGCTTGAGACAAGGGACATCGAACGGGACGCCGTTTTCATTACGCTGACCGCTACGGCGCCGGAGTGGAGGGGCTCGCTGCAATGACTCAGCCCGGAAAAAACATCTTTGATTATCTTGAGATAATAAAAAGGCGGAAGTGGCTTATCGCGGTCCCCGTGCTCATAGGCGTCGCAAGCGGCGCACTCATAAGCTACACCATGCCTGCCTACTACCGTTCAACGACGCTCATAATGGTGGATGAGCAGCAGGTGTCTCAAACCTACGTTACTCCGACGGACACTACGCCGATTGAAAAGAGACTCAGCACCATAAACCAACAGATAATGAGCAGATCCCAGCTTGAAAAGATAGTGGACGACTTCAAGCTGTATGAAACCGGGCAGGTTGCACAACCGACCGGCCTTAGAGCACGCTTAAAAGCGGCATTAGGCCTAACCACGAATCAGCCTCATACGAAGGAGGACGCCGTGGAGATGCTGCGCTCGGACATTGATATAAAGGTCGTTGACGTCGGAGCGGGCAAGAAGCTCAACAACGCATTCAATATAAGCTACTCGGGGCGCGACCCGTACCAGACCATGCAGGTTGCCAACACCCTCGCCTCGCTGTTCATAGACGAGAATCTCAAACAACGCGAAAGATACGCGGAAGGCACCTCTGACTTCCTCTCAAACGAGCTTGACAAGGCTAAACATGAGCTTGAGCTGCAGGAGCAAGCGCTCAGGAGATTCAAGGAATCCCGCATGGGCAGCCTGCCTGAGCAGCTTGACGCAAATCTCAGAACCCTTGACAGGCTCCAAACGGAACTTCAGTCCGTTACCGGTTCCATCAAGACCACTTATGTGAGCGAATTGGACAGGCTCAGATCCGAATTGACGGCGCTGACCGCGACATACAAGGATAATTATCCCGACGTGGTAACACTGAAAAACCGCATCAGGGAGCTTGAAGAACAGATGTCCTTAAACGTTGCGGCTCAGCCGGATGCGGACGGGAAGCCTACGGATACGCCCGCTGACATAATGTCTCTTAAAACGCGGGAGGCGAAGCTGAGGCAGCAGATAAAGGCTTATGAGGCGCGCGTCGAGACCACGCCGGCCAACGAGCAGCGGCTTGCCGACATAAAGCGCGACTACACCATATCGCTCCAAAACTACCAATCGCTTCTTGAGAAAAAACTTAGCGCCAGACTTGCCGAAAATCTGGAGAAAAGACAGAAGGGCGAAAAGTTCAGGGTCATTGACCCGGCCAACCTGCCGCAAAGGCCGTATAAGCCGGATAGGGTAATAATCACGTTCATGGGACTGGCCATCGGCGGCGCTCTCGGAGCCGGATTGGCGCTTTTGTTTGAATTCCTGAACCCGGCCTTCAGAAAACCTGAGGAGTTTACCGGCCTTTTCGACAAGGAAGTGCTGGCAACCATCCCATACTTTAGCGGCTTGACCGACGCGCCAGCCGGAAAAAAACAGGCCTTTTTAAAGCCATAAAGGACAGATGAGCATCATGAGCTTTTTTAACCGCGTATTTTATAGACGAGACGCCGCACAGGAACTCTCCGGCACGGCCTCGAATGAGGCGATGCCCGACGGCTCGCGCCGGCAAGCCAACGCGCCCGCCCTTGTAATGGCCGACCGCGCCTTCAGACCCAGCATTTGGGCAATAGGCGGCGGCAAGGGCGGCGTTGGAAAAAGCCTTGTCGCGGCCAATCTCGCCATTATGCTTACGCGGACGGGAAGCAAGGTCCTCCTCGTTGACGCGGACCTCGGCGCATCGAATCTGCATACCTTCCTTGGAATCGAAGGCGCTGGGAAGACGCTCTCGGACCTCCTTACCGGGAAAGCGGCTGATTTGCAGTCCGTTGCCAACAGGACGCCAATTCCCAATCTCGACCTCGTAAGCGGCGCTCAGGACTCTCTCGACACCGCCGAATACGCGGCAACCCGGCTTTGCGCGGCGCTCAGGACGTGCGCCGACTATGACGTAGTGCTCCTCGACATGGGGCCCGGAACGTCGGCAAGCATCCTTGACCTCTTTTTGACGGCGGACCACGGGATACTGCTTACGACGCCGGAGCCGACCTCCGTGGAAAACACCTACAGGTTTTTAAAGTCCCTGTTCCTCAGAAGGATGAAAAACATCCTGAACGGACAAGAGCACGGGCCATCAAGAACGCTGCTTGAAAAGGCGCTCCAAGGCAGATCTCTGGGCGAGATGAAGACCATCTCCGACATACTGGCGAAGATGAAGGCGCTTAACTCAGGCTCAAGCGGCCGCCAAGACTTCCTCGGAGAAGCAAGGCTGTCAATAATAGTCAACCAGACGCGCTCCATTGAGGATAAACGCATCGGCCCATCCATGATAAAGGCCGGAAGCGATTACTTCGGCGTCGAGATAAATCATCTTGGAGACATCCTCTTTGAACACAGCGTGTTGGAGTCCGTGCGAAAGAGGAGGCCGCTGGCGCTTCACCACGCGAACTCCGGCGCCGCAATGGCCATAGAAGGATGCCTCAAGAATCTTTTAAGCACAGGAAACGTACACTCAAGGCGCTCACGCGCCTGAAAAAACCCCACGACGGACGACAAAGATGAACGACGGGATGATAAAAAACTACTACGCAACGCTCAATATCGAACTTGGCGCAAGCAGGGGCGAGATAGAGCAGGCCTACAAACAGGCCGCCGGGCAGCTTGAGGGAGACGAGGCTGGCCTGTACTCGCTTTATACGAGCGAAGAAAAGCGCTCTCTCCTCAACGAACTGACCGAGGCTTACGAGACGCTTTCCGATGGCGCAAGAAAAAAGGCTTATGACGCGGCGCTTAAGTCCGTTGCCGTTGGTTCCAACGCCGCCCAGCTTTATGAAGGCGGAAAGGACAACACCTTCGCTGACGCAAGCGTTATAGATGACGCCGAGATGAGCGCCCCGCAATACGGCACGTTCAGGTTCCGGCACGCCCTTGCCGTTATGGGCAGCACGGATCCGATGGTATCGGAACAATACAGAATCCTCTACACCAAGCTTGAGAAGATAGCCTTAAGGGACTCGGTCAAGGTATTCGCCGTAACGAGCGCGGTCAAGGGCGAGGGGAAATCGCAGACGGCTTTGAACCTGTCCTATCTTATCGCCAAGGAGCTTAAGAAAAAGACTATCCTCGTGGAATGCGACATGAGAAAGCCTTCCACCGTAATCAGGTTCATGGATGCGCCCGTAAAATACGGCCTCTCGGACGTTCTCAAGGACGGACTTGACCCTCTGTCCGTGGCAATGAAACTACACGATCTGAATCTGTATGTGCTGCCGGCCGGCGCCCGCAGCGACACCACGACGGGCTTGCTCGGTTCCTCAACCATGAAAAGACTCATCAACACCCTCAAGACGGAGTTCGACTATGTAATAGTGGACTCCCCTCCCGTGCTGCCTCTGGTGGACATGAACATCATCTCCGGTTTTGTGGACGCGCTGCTGATGGTCGTAAGGGCCGGGAAGACGCCCAAGGACATCGTCGTAAAGGCCGTCCACTCGATGCCCGCGGAAAAGATAGCCGGCATCATCCTCAACGGCGCTGAAACAAAGCTCGGCAAGTACTATTACTGACAAATAACCGTAAAGGCGCGATTAATGTTCCGTCTGTCAGGAAAAAAGCAGACCGCTACAGTCCTAATTGTATGGGCTTCCGAAACGCTGATCATCTTCCTCGCGGCGCTTTTGGCCGCATACCTGCGCTTTTACTTTACCAGGATCAGCCTCGTTGCATACGACCCGTTCCTCGTCAAAACGCTCGTGCTGACCGTCATCTATATAATCGTCCTGCACGCGATGCGCCTGTATACGCCGGACATGTACCGGCCCGACCGCACCATGCTCGTTCGTCTTGTGCAGGCCACCGCGATATCCACCATAGCGTTGCTCATCGTGTTCTACGTCGTGCCGCCGCTTAAGACGTGGCGCGGCATTTTGCTGTTTCATACCATACTGTTGCCGTGCGCCGTCTTGCTCTTCAGGCTTGTCGTCACGCGCATATTCAAGATTGAACTGCCGAAGAAAAACGTGCTCATCATCGGCACGGGAAAACTCGCCAAGAAGATCGGCGAGGAGATATACGAGGACGCCTCTCTCGGACTGCATCTTACGGGCTTCATAGACGACGACCCCGACAAGCTTGGAGTATCACTCGTAAACCCCGGCGTCATAGGCGGATACGGCGATATAAACAGGCTCTCCAACTCCGAGGACATAGATACCATTATCGTGGCGCTGCCCGACAAGCGCGCCAAGCTGCCCATGAGCGCCCTTCTGGACTGCAAACTACAGGGCATCAAGGTAGAGGAAGGCGAGACCTTCAATGAGCGCGTTACGGGCAAGATACCTCTGGATCATCTCAAGCCGAGCTGGATGGTCTTTTCGGACGGATTTAAGTCGCTGAGGTCAAGGAAGATATTGAAGCGCGTGCTGGACATTTTAATGGCCTTTTCGATGCTCATCGTTGCCGCGCCGCTCATGGTCATTACGGCTGCCGCGATAAAACTCACGTCAAAAGGACCGGCCATATTCAAGCAAGTGCGGGTCGGCGAGAACGGCAGGAACTTCAACATCTACAAGTTCCGTTCCATGCGCCATGACGCCGAAGCCGGAACAGGCCCTGTATGGGCCGGCGCAAGCGACAGCAGGGTAACGCTCATAGGCCGGTTCATACGGCTTACACGCATAGACGAACTGCCGCAGATTATCAACGTCGTCAAGGGCGACATGAGCTTTGTCGGGCCCAGGCCGGAGAGGCCGTTCTTCGTATTAAAGCTCAGGGAGGTCATCCCGTACTACGAGATGCGAACCGTCGTAAAACCGGGCATCACCGGCTGGGCGCAGATAAAGTATCCTTACGGCGCCACCGTGCAGGACGCGCTGGAAAAACTCCAGTACGACATATACTACATAAAAAACATGTCCCCTCTCCTCGACTTCATGATATTCGTCATGACGGCAAAGGTGGTGCTGACTGGAAAAGGGGCGCGCTGAGGCGCGCGGCAATATCGTCCATGCTCAACTGGTTAGCTGAAAAACTCAAAACTTGTTCAGGCCGCTCAAAAATGCCCGTATGCAAGGCGTTGAGGAGCGACGAATGAGACGCACTTTGTCGTGCGTCGCAGTGAGGAGCGACGAAAACAACGCCGCAGATGGGCGTTTTTCAGCGGCCTGCAACTGGTATCTGCTTTATACAAAGCCAAAGCACGAAGACGCCGTATCAGTGAAACTCGTTGGCGCCGGCTTTGAGGTCTTAAATCCCAAACTCCAGGAGAGAAGATACGTTAGAAGGAAGCTCCGGGACGTTATCTCGCCCCTGTTCCCCTGCTATCTGTTCGTGAGATTTGACAACCCTCTCGATAATCCGGGCGACTATCGCCTTATAAGATACACCCGGGGCGTTAAAAAGGTGGTAGGCACGGAAGGCTTACCCGTAGCGGTGCCGGATGCGCTGATGCGCGATGTGCGCGAAAGGATGTCCGGCGGAATAATTACGATAAGGCAGCAGACCTTCAAAGAGGGAGACGCCGTGCATATAAAGGGCGGACACCTTGAAGGCTTGAGCGCGGTGTTTGAAAGGCAGCTCAAAGGAACGGAGCGGGTCAGCATACTCCTCAAGACTCTGAACGCGCGCGCGGTCGTTGAGATGGCCTTGCTTGAAAAAGACTAAAGGCCGCCTCGTTATTTGACGAAAGAAGGATGGTAAGGCCGCGCATGAAGGACGGCTCTTCTCGCGGGCAGTTTAACGAAGCAAGACACAAGTGCTCAACTCGCCAAATCGTCGTAAAACAACAGGCGCAAACGCTGTATTGCACCTGAATGGCGGCAGCCTGTCTGCCTTTCTTGAAAGAAAGGCAGACATAAGAACTTTAGCAGGGAACAATCAACCGGGCTGTCCCCCGATAGAAACATTCGAGGGCAGGCGAATACGAATATTGTCCGCGCGGCAAGCGCCATGCTAAATGCGCTTACCATAGACGTCGAAGACTACTACATGGTGTCCGCCTTTGCCGACGTAGTAAAGTTCGAGGATTGGCCCAGCTTTGAAAGCCGCGTCGAGATGAACACGTTAAGGCTTCTTGAACTCCTCGCAAGGGCCAACGTCAAGGCCACCTTCTTCGTCCTCGGCTGGGTTGCCGAGCGACATCCCGGCCTTATTAAGGAGATACACGGGGCCGGACACGAGCTTGCAAGCCACGGCTACAGACACCAACTCGTGTATGACCAGAGCGAAAAGGAGTTTAGCGCCAACGTCAGAAGGTCGAAAAAAACGATTGAGGACATAAGCGGAGAGGCCGTAACAGGATTTCGCGCGGCAAGCTATTCCATAACGAAACGCTCCCTGTGGGCGCTCGACGTGCTCGCCAATGAAGGCTTCAGATACGACTCCAGCATCTTTCCCATATACCACGACAGATACGGCTACCCTGAATTCTCACGATTTCCGGTCAACATCGCCTGTAACGGCGCTCATATATTGGAGATACCGCCGTCAACGATCAAACTGCTCGGCAGAAACATCCCAATCGCCGGAGGCGGGTACCTGAGGATATTTCCCCTCCAATTTCTTGAATGGGGCATAAGGTCGCTCAATACGAATGAACACCAGAGCGCGGTTATATACCTTCATCCGTGGGAAATTGACCCGGACCAGCCAAGGATAAACGGAAGAAGGCTGTCGGTAATACGCCACAACATGAACACTCATAAGACGCTGCCGAGGCTTAACCGGCTTTTGAAAAACTTCCAGTTCGCGCCGATACGCGAAGTCTTCGCCGACGCTCTCGCATCCGTGCCAATATCGGCATCATCGCCGAATCTTCAGAGATAAAATATTCACCAATGACAACGACAACTACATACGATTCCAACTCCGGACGGCGCGGCCAATGGACGCTTGCGGCGCTGATAACCGCGGCCTTCTTCTTCAGCTTCGCAAAGGTGCTCGGAACGCTTGCATGGGCATGGTGGGACAACACGGTATACTCGCACGGATTTCTCGTCCCGCTCATAAGCGCCTACCTTGTCTATGTCAGGAGAGACTCGCTCAAGGGCACTGGCGCATCCCCTTCGTATCTTTCCGGTTTGGGCATCTTCCTCTCAGGCATTGCAATGCTCATCGCAGGCAACGCCGCAGGGGTCATGGTCGTGCAGGAGTTGTCCATCGTCGTTACGCTTGCCGGCGCGATTGTAGTCGTATTTGGCCTGAATTTTCTGAGAATCCTGTGGCTGCCGGTCGCGTATCTGCTTTTCATGCTCAGGTTCTGGGAGTTGATCACCGTGCATCTCCACTACCCGTTCCAGAACTTTTCGGCCTCGCTCGGCGCGAAGATTCTCAGCCTCGTCGGGATTCCGGCATACCGCGACGGGATATTCATCGAGCTGCCAAATATAACGCTTGAGGTAGCCGAGGTTTGCAGCGGGGTAAACTACCTTATCTCAGTGCTCGCCATAGGTATTCCGCTTGCTTACCTTACGTTGAAGAGCGTGCCGAAGAGGATGCTGCTCGTATTCGGCGGTCTTATCATAGCGGGATTGGCGAACGCAGTAAGGGTGGCGCTCATAGGCGTTCTCGTCCGCAACAACGTCCCGGCGACGCTCCACGGCCCGGGACACGTGCTTCAGGCCATGTTCGTGGCCGTGATAGGATTCATCGCGCTCTTTGTCGGCGCATGGGCGCTCTCGGCGTGGGAAAGAAAAGGCGCAAAGAGAGATGATAAAAAAGACGGCGCGCCTACCCCTCCTGCGGCGGGCACACCGTGGCCGCGCCTTTTAGTATTACCGTCAATCATAGCCGCATCCATGCTCATCCTTACCGGCGCTCAGGTCAACTTCCATCCGCCTTCGCCAAGACCGCTGGACCGCGGTCTTCAGACGCTTCCTTACGCAATCGGCAAATGGACCGGCTTTGACGATACGGCGCGGCCCGCAGAGCTAAAGGATATCGGCGCCGACATGGAGCTTTCGAGGACATACCTCAACGGGTCCGACGCGCTAAACGTCTACATCGCCTACTTTGCTTCCCAGACGCAGGGCAAGGAGCTTGTAAATTACAAGACCCATTCGCTTGAGGCGGACGCGAACCCTATAACGCTAAACATAACCGCTCACGACGCCGTAACGGTAAGGCAAAAGGCCACGCTTGAAAAAACCGGTCTCAAGACCGTTCTTTACTGGTACGACCTGAGCGGGCGCGTCGTAACACAGCGGCACTCGGCAAAGGCGTATACCGCTTATGACGCGATATTCAAAGGCAGGACAAACGGCGCCATCATAGTGATTACGGCTGACAACGCCGACGCGGCTCAAGCTGCGGTTGCCGCGCAGGGATTCGCTGTTGCCCTTATCCCGGAGTTACGCCATATACTGAAATAAGTTGGCCTACATTTTCAAGAAAGGCAGCGGGGCAATATGAGTATAAGCCTGCCCTCGAATGTCTCTATCGGGGGTCAGCCTTGGCGCTTATTCCCTGTTAAAGTTCTTTGGCTTACCGCTGGCTAAACGCAAAAGCGCGTTTAGCCCCGGCA
>JBBTCG010000036.1:0-8489 GCA_038043305.1 Deltaproteobacteria bacterium
GCGGTTTTAAGCATACTTAGGACATATGTCTTTACCCATACGACCAGCAAGATAGATGTTATCCTCGGGACAAGGCTGTTTAAGCATCTTCTTGCTTTGCCGCTCCGATACTTTGAGGTGAGAAGAGTCGGGGACACCGTTGCCAGGGTCAGGGAGCTTGAAAATATAAGGCAGTTCCTTACCGGATCGCCTCTTACCTCGCTCCTTGATGTCATGTTTATGGCGCTGTTTATAGCGGTCATGTTTTTCTACAGCGTAACGCTCACCCTGGTTGCCTTGGCCGTATTGCCGCTTTTCGCGGTTCTTTCGGTTTTGGTGACGCCCATGCTTAGGTACAGGCTTGATGAGCGATTCAACCGTGGCGCGGACATGCAGTCGTATCTTGTGGAGACGGTTTCTGGAATTCAAACCGTAAAATCATTTGCCCTTGAACCCGAGGCGCAGAAAAAATGGGAGGGGCTTCTTGCAAGTTATATCAGGGCGAGCTTTAAGACCTATCAATTGTCCGGGATCGCCGGGGCTATAGGTCAGTTCATCAGCCGGGCGTCGTATCTGGTGATATTGTGGGTCGGCGCTCATCTGGTCATGGATGGTAGATTGACCGTGGGGCAACTCATCGCATTTCAGATGCTTTCCGCGCGCGTGAGCGACCCGATTCTGAGGCTCGTTCAGATGTGGCAGGACTTTCAGCAGACCGGGATTTCCATAAAACGGCTCGGCGATATATTCAACACAAAACCGGAGCCGGCAGTGAATGCGACAAAGGCGCGGCTCCCGGCCATTAAAGGCAATATCCGGCTTGAGGCCGTTCGGTTCAGATACCGGGTGGACGGCTCCGAAGTATTGCGGAATATCACGCTGGATATAGAGCCGGGGCTGACCGTGGGGGTTGTTGGGAGGAGCGGCTCTGGGAAAAGCACGTTAGCAAAGCTCATTCAGAGGCTGTATATCCCGGAGGCCGGAAGGATACTCATTGACGGCATCGATATATCGCTTGCGGATCCCGCATGGCTCAGAAGGCAGATAGGGGTTGTGTTGCAGGAGAATTTTCTTTTCAACGCAAGCGTCAGGGACAATATCGCCATCCATTATTCTTCGGCGCGCATGGCCGATGTGATACGGGTGGCCCAGCTTGCCGGCGCGCATGATTTCATCCTTGAAATGCCCGAAGGATACGACACCATGGTCGGAGAAAAGGGGACTGCGCTTTCCGGCGGACAACGGCAGCGCATAGCCATTGCGCGGGCGCTTTTGATGAATCCGAGAATCCTGATATTTGACGAGGCAACCTCCGCGCTGGATTATGAATCGGAAAGGATTATTCAGGGCAATCTGTCAAAAATATGCAAGGGTAGAACGGTCGTCATCATAGCACACAGGTTGTCAACATTAAGGCAGGCGCACAAGATAATTGTGGTGGATAAGGGAGAGCTTGTTGAATCGGGAAGCCATGAGGCATTGATTGAGAGAAAGGGGCTGTATCATCGTCTGTATAGCCAGCAGTATCAGGGAACAAGCGGTTAAAGGTTGCGAAAGCGAATGAAAAATATGTTTAAACGCCGCGATAATCTTGAATATGAATTTCTTCCGCCGGCGGTTGAGATAGAGGAGACGCCGCCTTCGCCTATCCGGCGGCGGCTGATCTGGGTAATCTTCGCGATTACGGTTTCGGTGTTTGTCTGGTCATATCTCGGCGAGGTGGATGAGGTGGCGGTAGCGCGCGGCAAGGTGATACCTGATGGCAAGGTCAAGGTTATCCAGCCGCTTGAGGCAGGAGTGATCAAGGCGATCCATGTGAAGGAAGGGCAGAGGGTTAAAAAAGGGCAACTGCTCATAGAGCTTGATCCCACGCTCCGGCAGGCGGACGCGGCAAGCTCGGCAAAGACTTTGTCCATCCATAGGGCGGACAGAGAAAGACTTAGGGAAGAATTGAATACAGGCTATAGGCAAGAGAAAAACAACTCATCGCATCAAGAGAAGAGTATCGTCGAATTGCAGAACAAGTTAAAAGAGGCGCGGGAGGCGGAATATGCGGCAAAGGAATATGCTCTAATGTTCGTGATTGACCAGCGGGAGAATACCCTGCACGCAGCCGAGTCTCAATTAATTAAGCTGGAAAAAACAACGGCGATAACGAGGGAGCAGGAGGTGTCGGCGCGCTCTCTCTATGAGCAGGGGTATCTCGCGAGAACGGATCTATTGAACAAGCAGAAGGAATTGTACTCCCTTGAGCAGGAGATGGAAGCGCACAGTAGCATTACCGAACAGGCAAGAAACGGCATTCTTGAGACGCGAAAAAATCTTGACGCCTTGAAAAAAGAGCGGGAGAAGTCCATCCTCAGCGATATTGTGGCGAGCGAAAAATCCATTGTTACCATAGAGGGAGAAGTGATCAAGGCGAACAAGAGGACTGATCTGGAACGATTGTATTCTCCGGTTGACGGAACCGTTCACGGCCTCGCCTCACACACCATCGGAGGCGTGGTGACGCCGGCTCAGCCTGTCGTTACCATTGTGCCGGAGGGGACACCGCTTATCGTGGAGGCGATGCTCCTGAACAGCGACATAGGATTTGTCAAGACCGGACAAGAGGCGGAGGTCAAGTTTGACACCTTTCCGTTCCAGAAGTACGGAATCGTAAAGGGAAGTGTAACGTGGTTAAGTCCAGATGCGGTAGAAGACGACAAGCTCGGCCTGGTGTACAAGATGAAGGTGGAGATGGAGCGGCAGAGCATCAATATTGACGGAATGGATACCCTCCTTGCGTCGGGGATGTCCCTGTCGGTTGAGGTCAAAACCGGGAAAAGAAAGATTATGGAATTTTTCCTTTCGCCTATAGTGAAATATACCAAAGAAAGCCTGACGCTGAGATAATTCAATATTCCCATTTCCGTCATAATCCCAACCTTAAATGAAGAATCCGTGCTTGAGCACAAACACACATCAATCGTTCTCCTCGTCAATTAACGGTCAACATCGGCGATTGAAATCCACCCTGCCGCTATTAACCCTTATGCGGGACAAATGTATCATAATAACCGAGTTTCACGCTATAATCCCGAAAAGGCCAGCCTGCCTCAGGCCCTTCCCCCCAAGTCTTAAAGGGCAGAGAACCCGCAGGGGGTAAACAGTATGAATAAGAAAATAAAGGGCTTCGGAAGAATCAGGTCTGAAAATTCCGATTATCAAACTATGGTGCCGGAGGGGGGAATTGGTCTTCGCTTGTCGCTCCCGCTCCTCGCTCCGACCCCGGCCTTTCTCGCTTCCGGCCATGCTCCCGCATGGCCTCATCCTCGCTCCGCTCGGCGCTCGAAAGGCGTTCAAGTCCCTCATCAAAATCAACTTAAAAAGGACAGGGGCAAAAAACCCTTGCCCCTGTCCTTTTTAAGTTGGTGCCGGAGGGGGGAATTGAACCCCCACGGGATTGCTCCCACGGGATTTTGAGTCCCGCGCGTCTGCCAGTTTCACCACTCCGGCCCGTCTATGCAGATTTTAGAAGTTAGCACAGCAATCATGTCGTGTCAACTTACCTTTCTTGAAAGACTGGCTTCAAAATGAAAACTTCCTTGCCGGGGCTAACCGCGCCTTTACGGTTAGCCCATATTAATATTGCCCGGGCGGCTTGTCCCCCTTTCTTGAAAGAAAGGTAAGTTGACAAGACAACCTGATTTGATATATTGATGCGAATGAATGCGGTTGCCATTATCCCAGCGCGATACGCCTCGACAAGGCTTCCGGGCAAGCCTTTGGTTGATATATGCGGCAAGCCCATGATCCAGCGGGTATACGAGCAGGCGGCAAAGGCGCGTCTTGTAAGCTCCGTTGCGGTTGCTACCGATGACGAGCGGATATACGAGGCTGTTTTGGGCTTCGGCGGCCGGGTGGTGATGACGAGCGTCGCGCACCAATCGGGCACGGACAGGGTGTGCGAGGCGGCCTCCATCCTCGGCCTCGGCAATGCGGCCGATATCGTCGTTAACATGCAGGGGGACGAGCCGCTTATCGAACCAGCGGCTATTGACGCGGCAATCGCGCCTATGCTTGAGGATGCCAGATTACAGGTCTGTACGCTTAAAACAAGGATCTCGTCGCAGGAAGATTACAATAACCCGAACGTCGTCAAGGTGGTAACCGACTTGGACGGCTGGGCGCTTTATTTTTCAAGGAGTATGGTGCCTTACGCCAAAAATCCCTGCATCCTATATAAGCACATCGGGCTTTACGTCTACAGGAGGGAGTTCCTTGAGCGGTTTCATTCCATGAAGCCTTCGCCGCTTGAAGAGGCGGAGGGCCTTGAACAGCTCAGGGCGCTTGAGGCCGGCGTTAGAATCAAGGTGGTTGAGACGGAATATAACTCGGTGTCGGTAGACACGCCTGAAGACCTTGAAAAGGTCAGGGGAATCTTTAAGTCTTAGTCGGAATTTACGCGACGCAGAGTTTGTTTTCAGGTAGAATATCAATGGTTGCAAAATCGCAAGCGATAAGGAAGAAGGCCGGATATGGAGAAGTTGCATCCGCAATTTTTACTCGACGAGAGCGGCAAGAAAAAATCAGTAATGCTGCCCATTGAGGATTACGAAGAGCTTTTGGAGGACATCCACGACCTTGCCGTCGTAGCGGAAAGGAAGGATGAGTCCGCGGTACGCTTCGAGGACATCAAGAAGCGTCTTAAAGCAGATGGCCTCCTGTAAGATAGTTTGGAAAAGCTCTGCGGAGCGTGAACTGAGGGGTATTGACAAGCGGTATATCCAGAGGATTGTCGAAGCTGTAGAGGCGCTCTCGACCAACCCTTACTCGCTTCAGGTCAAGAAGCTCTACGGAGCCGAGTCCCTATACCGCATCCGTATCGGAGATTACCGCGTGATATATCATCTGGATGTTGAAAACGCTGCCGTAACAATCCAACACGTGAGGCATCGAAAGGACGCATATCGCGGTTAAAGCACAATATCAATACCGCCAACATCAAATGACCGAACAAAAACCAATAAAGACAAAGTTCATATTCGTTACCGGCGGCGTCGTCTCATCCCTCGGCAAGGGGCTTGCCAGCGCATCCATCGGCGCGCTGCTTGAATCAAGGGGGCTTACCATAACCCTCCAAAAGCTCGACCCGTATATAAACGTTGACCCCGGCACCATGAGTCCGTTTCAGCACGGCGAGGTCTTTGTTACCGACGACGGGGCCGAAACCGACCTTGACCTCGGGCACTACGAGCGGTTTACAACCGCGCGCATGACCAAACGCAACAACTTCACCACCGGACAGGTCTACGACTCCATCATAACAAAGGAGAGGCGGGGCGATTATCTCGGGTGCACGGTTCAGGTGGTGCCGCACGTAACCGACGAGATAAAAGGCAAGATACTCGGCCTTGCCAATAATGTTGACGCGGCAATAGTCGAGATAGGCGGAACCGTCGGAGACATAGAGAGCCTGCCCTTTCTTGAGGCCATACGCCAGTTGAGGTTCGACCTCGGAAGGGAGAACGTGGTCTACGTTCATCTGACGCTCCTCCCGTATATCGCAACGGCGCACGAGATAAAGACCAAGCCCACCCAGCACAGCGTCAATAAATTAAGGGAGATTGGCATCCAGCCGGACATACTCCTTTGCCGCTCGGACAGGGCGCTCAGCACGGAGATCAAAAACAAGATAGCGCTTTTTTGCAACGTGGACAGGGACGCCGTCATATCCGCGGAGGACGTGAAGTGCATCTACGAGGTGCCACTCGTGTTTCACCGCGAGGGGCTTGACGACAAGCTCGTAAAGCTCCTGAACATCTGGACGCGCTCCCCCAAGCTCGACGTTTGGGAGGCGATAGTCAAGAAGACTTGCAGCGTGAAGGCCGAGGTTACGATAGGCATAATCGGCAAGTATGTCAACCTTCAGGACTCATATAAGAGCCTGCATGAGGCGCTTACCCACGGCGGCATTGCCAACAACTGCCGGGTAAACCTTATATATATAGATTCCGAAGAGGTCGAGAAAAAGGGGGCGGCCTCCCTTTTGAAGGGTCTTGACGGACTGCTCATACCCGGCGGCTTCGGCAACAGGGGCGTTGAGGGCAAGATTGCGGCCATAAGGCACGCGAGGGAAAACAAGATTCCGTTCTTCGGCATCTGTCTTGGGATGCAGGTCGCCATAATAGAGATAGCAAGGGGTCCGTGCGGCTTAAAGGACGCCAATTCCACTGAATTTGCTCCGGATACCGCGCATCCTGTGGTGGATATAATGGCTACTCAGCGCGGGCTCAACGCAAAGGGCGGCACCATGAGGCTTGGCGCATATCCGTGTACCGTTAAAAAAGGCTCTAAGGCATGGGCCGCTTATGGCGCGGGCGACATAAGTGAGCGGCACAGGCATCGCTACGAGGTGAACAACGCCTACAGGGAGGCGCTTGAGGCGGTTGGAGTGGAGTTCAGCGGCCTTGCCCCCGACGATTCTCTCGTCGAGATAATGGAGTTTAAACCCCACCCGTGGTTCGTTGCCTGTCAGTTCCACCCTGAGTTCAAAAGCTCTCCGATGAAGGCGCATCCGCTTTTCAAGGGTTTTATAAAGGCGGTGCTGGCGCGGAAAAAACAGGACGACAGACCAAAGGTAAAGAAGAAGCGATAATGAAGAGAATTAAAGTCGGCGATATAACCATAGGGGGCCTCGCTCCCCTGTTTTTTATTATGGGGCCGTGCGTCATTGAGAGCGAGAAGGCCGCGCTTTCAACGCTTGAGAGCCTTTTGAAGATAACAGGGGCGCTCAAGGCTCCGTTCGTGTTCAAGTCGTCTTACGACAAGGCCAACAGGACGTCGGTGAAGTCTTTCAGAGGCCCCGGCCTGAAAGAGGGGCTGAAGATACTCAAAAAGGCAAAGGATGATTTCAAGGTGAGCGTGCTTACGGACGTGCACTGCACCCATGACGTTGGCGCGGTTGCCGAGGTTTGCGACGTGCTTCAGATACCGGCCTATCTTTGCAGGCAGACCGACCTTATCGTTGCCGCGGCAAAGACCGGCAGGGTAGTGAACATTAAAAAGGGGCAGTTTCTCTCGCCGCAAGATATGCGTAACTCCGTTGACAAGGCGCTGTCAACCGGGAATGAAAAGGTGTTCGTTACGGAGCGCGGGTCGAGCTTCGGATACAATAATCTGGTGGTTGACTTTAGGGCATTGCCTATCATGCGCTCATCTGAATGGGGCGTACCGGTCGTCTTTGACGCCACTCACAGCGTTCAGACACCGGGTGGGGGCGGGGCAGGAGATTGTTCAGGCGGGGACAGGGACATGGCAAAGTACCTTGCCTCTGCCTCCGTTGCCGTGGGCGTTGACGGCATATTCATGGAGGTTCACCCTGAGCCGGACAAGGCGCTTTGCGACGGGCCCAACTCCATTGCAATCAAAGACCTCCCGGAACTTTTGGCGCGGCTTATCGCCATTGACGGATTGGCGGTTAAAAGGCCGTGACCGTGAAAGACGTAGGTTAATAGCCGTAATGGAACATATTCAGAGGCGAAAGATGAGTAAAGGAAGCAAGGGAGATAGGAAGAAAGTTGATGCAGGGGGAGTAGTCTCCCCCCTCTCCCCGAAGGGGAGAGGGCAGGGGTGAGGGGGAAACGAACAGATTTATGACAGGCGGCTTAAAATCGAAGACTATGAAAAAAGATAGATCATTGTCAGTCGCGGCCCGCGTCCTTGAGATAGAGGCCGACGCCATAAAGACGCTCATCAAGAGGCTTGACAGGAATTTTTCCGGGGCCATCGAACTTATACTTGGCACGACAGGGAAGGTCGTTGTAACCGGCATGGGCAAGAGCGGCATCATCTGCCAGAAGATCGCCTCCACCCTTGCCTCCACCGGCACGCCGTCGTTTTTTCTTCATCCGGCAGAGGGGATGCACGGGGATCTCGGCATGATAATGAGAAACGACATACTCCTTGCCGTGTCCAATTCCGGTTCAACGGACGAGCTTATAAGGATAATACCGGCGATAAAACGCCTTGGCTTGAAGATGATAGCCATGACCGGCAAGAACAACTCTCCTCTTGCGAAATACGCGGACGTAACCCTTGATGTGGGCGTTGAGGAGGAGGCCTGTCCCCTTGGGCTTGCGCCCACGGCCTCGACTACCGCCACCCTTGCGATGGGAGACGCTTTGGCAGTCGCGCTTCTTGAGCGCAGGGGATTTAAGGCTGAGGACTTTGCCGCGCTTCATCCGGCCGGGAACCTCGGCTTACAGCTTATGAAGGTTAAAGACCTCATGCACACCGGGGACGCGCTTCCATGCGTGGCGAGAGGTGCGACGATGATGGAGGCCATCATGGAGATGACCGCCAAGCGCATGGGCGTAACCGGCGTCTTTAAGCCTGCCCCCGCATGCTTAAAGCGGGGGGGCGCGCGTCCCCCGATAGAGACATTCCCTCGATTAAGACATTCCCCCGATAGAGACATTCGGGGGCAGGCTTGGGCAGGCTTGGGCAGGCTTGTCGGCGTAATAACC
>JBBTCG010000037.1:0-13527 GCA_038043305.1 Deltaproteobacteria bacterium
ACCTACAAAATGGTATGTAGGATTTTTGAGCAAAACAAACTTTGTAGATATTCTGGTTCAGAAAGAATCACTGAAGATTTGGCTGAATATGAAACAAGGCAAATTAGATGACCATAAAAGACTGACAAGAGACGTTTCGCATATTGGCCATTGGGGAAACGGAGATTACGAATTGCAAATTAGGAATGACGATGATATTGACTATATTATAAGTTTGGCAAAACAATCATATAAGGAAAATTCATAGGAGAATTTCATGCACTTTTTCGGCTATAAGAGAGGCAGGTTTTTCGCGGAGGGCGTTTCCATTGAAAGGATTGCCAAAGAGGCCGGTACTCCGGTGTACGTCTACAGCAAAAAAACGCTTCTCCGCCACTACAAGGCGTTCTCATCGGCCTTTGCGGCCGCGCCGCATCTCGTGTGCTACTCGGTCAAGGCCAACTCCAACCTTGCTATACTAAAGACGTTCGCGGGACAGGGCAGCGGCTTTGACATCGTTTCAGGCGGGGAGCTCTTCAGGGCATTGAAGGCCGGAGCCGACGCAAGGAAGATTGTCTATTCCGGCGTGGGCAAGCGTTCCGACGAGATCGAGTACGCCATCAAGTCGAACATACTCATGTTCAACGTCGAGAGTATCGAGGAGATGGCCGTGATTGACGCCGTTGCCGGAAGGCTCAGGAAAAAGGCGGCAATAGCAATCAGGGTAAACCCGGACGTTGACCCAAAGACCCACCCTTACATCTCCACCGGGCTTAAAAAAAACAAGTTCGGCATAGAGACCGAGGCCGCGATAAGGGGGTACGTCTGGGCGAAGAACAACTTGAAGAACGTTACGCCAATAGGCGTTGACTGCCATATCGGTTCGCAGATAACGGAGATCAGTCCGTTCATCGCCGCGCTCAAAAAGAGCCGCGAGCTTGTTCTGACCCTCAAGGGCCTGGGGATTGACGTAAGATACCTTGACATGGGCGGCGGACTGGGCATAACCTATGATACGGAGACCCCGCCTCATACGACGAGGTACGGCGAGGCGGTTATCGAGGGCACAAAAGGGCTTGGCGTTACGCTCATATTCGAGCCGGGCAGGGTCATAGTGGGCAACGCCGGGGCGCTCGTAACCCGCGTGCTTTACACCAAGAAGACCGGCGCAAAGAACTTTATCATTGTTGACGCGGGCATGAACGACCTTGCAAGGCCAAGCCTGTACGGCTCATATCACGCCATCAAGCCCGCGAGAGAAAACAACGCGGAGGAGATTACTGCCGACGTGGTCGGCCCAATCTGCGAATCAGGCGACTTTCTTGCAAAGGACAGGCTTGTAAAGAATCTTGGGACTGGAGAGGTCCTGGCTGTGATGAGCGCGGGGGCTTACGGTTTTTCTATGTCAAGCAACTATAACTCAAGGCCCAGGGCCGCTGAGGTCATGGTAGACGGCGCCGAGTTTTACACGATAAGAAAAAGGGAGACGTTCAAAGACCTTATAAACGGCGAGGTCCAGACCGCTCCAACGAAAAAACGCGCAAAGACGGTTAAGCGTTAGCAGTTTACTAAAAAATTCAAGGTTTGTTCAGGCCGCTCAAAAATGTTCAGATGCAAGGCGTCGAGGAGCGACGAAGACAACGCCGCAGATGGGCATTTTTCAGCGGCCTGCTAAAAATATGAAGATACAATTCACCAAGATGCACGGCCTCGGCAACGACTTTATCCTGCTCGACTGCCGTGCAAGGAAGATACCCGGACTTCAAAAGGCTCTAAGGCGCCTCTCTGACAGGCGCTTTGGCATAGGCTTTGATCAGGCGCTTATCCTCAGAAGCTCGGATAGCGCCGACTTTGCAATGGACATTTACAACAACGACGGGGCGCGGGTTGAGATGTGCGGCAACGGCATTCGATGCCTTGCAAAATATATCTGGTCAAGGGGGCTGTCAAAGAAGAGGCGGCTTGACATAGAAACCCTTGCGGGCGTTATAAGGCCGGAAAAGGCGGGAGACCTCATCAGGGTGAACATGGGTGAGCCGATACTTGAGGGGGCTCTCATCCCCACGGTCATGGAAGGGCGTATCATTGACAAGCGGCTTGCCATAAGCGACAAGGTCTTTCATATAACCTGCGTCTCAATGGGCAATCCCCACTGCGTCATATTCGTGGATCACGTTGGCGCATTTCCGGTTGAGAAGTACGGGCCGCTTATTGAGATAAACAAGTTCTTCCCAAGAAAGACCAACGTTGAGTTCATAGAGGTTTTAAGCCGAAGCCGCATAAAGATGCGCGTCTGGGAGAGAGGGGCGGGGCAGACCCTTGCCTGCGGCACAGGCGCCTCAGCCGCGGCGGTTGCGGCCATTCTCAAGGGCTATACCGGCAATACGGTATTGGTTGAGCTTCCCGGCGGAAGACTCAAGATAGAATGGGCAAAGGACAACCACGTCTACATGACCGGCCCCGCTGAAGAGGTCTTTACAGGGGTTGCTTGGATCTGACGGCAATTGGAGCGGCTTGATGAGACAGGACGTTCTGAAGGAGTTACGAAGAGCGCCCGGCGTGGGCAAAAGTATTGCGCTTGACCTGTACGGCCTTGGTGTGCGCTCTCTTGATGAGCTGAAAAAGCAAGACCCTGAGAAGCTCTATAACAGATTATGCTTAAAGACAGGCGCGCATGTTGACAGGTGCGTCCTGTACGTCTTCCGGTGCGCAATATATTTTACCGGGCGCAAGCGTCACGACCCGAAACTCCTTAAATGGTGGAACTGGAAGGACAGAACGCCTTGAAGGTGGAGGGCGGCAATTATCTTCGTTGGAGGACAGCATGACGGCATCAATATTAACCGGCGCTTTTACCGCCCTTGTTACCCCGTTCAGGGACGGCGCGGTTGACGAGGCGGCATTAAGGCAGCACGTTGACGCACAGGTGCAAAACGGTATAAACGGCCTTGTGCCGTGCGGGACCACGGGGGAATCGGCAACGCTCAACTATGACGAGCATATAAGGGTCATTGAGCTTACCATCGAGGCCGCCGCATCCCGCGTGCCAGTCATGGCGGGCACAGGCTCAAACTCCACCGCTGAGACCATAATGCTTACAAGGCAGGCTGAAAAACTCGGCGCGTCCGCCGCGCTTCTCATAACGCCTTACTACAACAAGCCGACGCAGCAGGGGCTTTACGAGCACTACAAAAAGGTCTCCGAGGAGGTCTCCATTCCTTTGCTATTGTACAACGTCCCGGGACGCACCGGCGTCAACATGCTGCCTGAGACCGTTGCGCGGCTCTCTGAGCTTAAAAACATAGTCGGCGTCAAGGAGGCAACAGGGGACTTAAAGCAGGTGAGCGACGTAATGGAGTTCTCTAAAAAGGGCTTCATATTGCTTTCAGGGGACGACTTCACAACGCTCCCGATGCTCGCCATCGGAGGACACGGGGTAATTTCCGTTACGTCCAACATCGTTCCAAAAGAGGTAAGCGCGATGGTAAGGGCGTATTCTTCTGGCTCTTATGAAGAGGCGGTGAAGCTACATTATTCACTTCAGCCGCTCCACAGGGCAATGTTTCTTGAGACCAACCCTACCCCTGTAAAGACCGCGCTGGCAATGATGGGACGGATGAAAGAGGAGTTCAGGCTTCCGCTCGTCAGGATGAGCGGGGCTAACAGGGATAAACTATTCGGCGTACTTGCGGGATATGGATTGGCAGGGGTCGGGAGATAACAGGGATATATATGATACATACCGTAGTAACAGGCGCATCAGGCAGGATGGGCAGGGCCATAATCGCAGCCCTGTTGGACAATCCCTCAATCACGCTTTCAGCCGCGCTGGAAAGGGATGATTCGCCCTTTATCGGCAAGGACGCGGGTGAGGTCGCGGGTATTGCTAAACTTGGCGTCAGGATAAGCGCGGACAGGGAAAAGGCGGTCAGGAAGGCCGACGTAATCATAGATTTTTCCATGCCCGAGGCCTCGATGAAGCTAATCGAGGAGGCCGTTGCCTCAAAGAAGTCAGTCGTGCTCGGCACGACCGGGTTTTCCCATCACCAGCGCGAGGCCATAAAAGAGGCCGGGGCAAAGATTCCGCTTGTCATGTCGCCGAACATGAGCGTGGGAGTGAATCTGCTCTTGAAGCTTGTTGAGGACGCGGCCTCGGTCATTGGCAAGGGGTATGACATAGAGATAATAGAGGCGCACCACAGACACAAGAAAGACGCGCCATCCGGCACGGCCGTGCGCTTAGCAGAGGTCATTGCAGCGAAGCTTGACCGCGACCTTGAAAAGGTGGCGGTTTATCAAAGGAAGGGCATAGTCGGGGAGAGGCGCCCTGAGGAGATAGGCATACAAAGCATACGCGCCGGGGACATAGTCGGGGATCATACCGTGATATTCGCGGCGCCCGGCGAGAGGATAGAGCTTACGCACAAGGCGCAATCAAGGGATACGTTTGCCGCAGGCGCCCTCAGGGCCGCCGTATGGGTAGCAGGCAAACCGGCCGGACTCTATGACATGCAGGACGTGCTTGGACTAAAGTAAACCACGGCATCAAAAGGGAGAAGAGGATATGAAGATCAAAGCAGGTTTTGCAATGACGTTTCTTGCCGCATCATGGCTGCTGACGGCTCAGCCGGATAACGCCCAAGCCTTTGATCCGGCAGCGGGCGCTAAGGAGTGCGCGTCCTGTCATACGCTTTCAAATGAAGAGGCGGGCAAATTGCTCCTTGTCGAGAAGTTCAAGGCCGAGGTCAAGGAAGTTCGCCCGGGCCCGATAAAGGGCGTCTGGGAGGTGGAGCTTACGCAAAACAACAAGGCCATAATTGTGTACGTTGACTACGGCAAGAAGTACCTTGCCGAGGGCATGAGGTTCATAGAAATTGCAAAGCTCGGCGAGAACGTGCCGCCGCCCCCCAAGAAGATTGACCTTGCCAAGGTGCCGCTCGATGGCGCCGTGGTGCTTGGCGACGCCAAGGCTGAGAAAAAAGTAATCGTCTTTGACGACCCTGATTGCCCGTATTGCAAGAAGCTTGACGAGGAGATAAAGAATATCCTTGAGAAGAGAAAGGACATCGCCTTTTATATAAAGATGTTTCCGCTGCCCATGCACCCGGAGGCTTATGACAAAAGCAAGGCCATCGTTTGCGCCAGCTTAAATGCCAAAGGCGGCAAGGGGGGCAAAGGCGCGAAGCTCCTTGCTGACGCCTTTGCAGGCAAGAAACTGCCAAAGGCAACTTGCGACACTAAGGAGGTTGACAACAACATTAAACTTGCCGGGGAACTCGGTATAACCGGCACGCCCGGCATAATACTGCCGGACGGAAGGCTTATAAGCGGGTATGTTCCGGCTGATACGCTCTTAAACCTCATTGATACCCCGCAGCAGTAAGGTCGCAACGCAACGAAGAGAGGTGTATTTCGTGAGTTAAGATTGGAGCCGGCGGGGGGAATTGAACCCTCGACCTACTGATTACGAATCAGTTGCTCTGCCCCTGAGCTACGCCGGCTTATCGGTGTTTTATCGCGTCGGAGAACAACTATCTCCAACTGGGTTTGTGCGGTACAAGCAGACTTAAGATATTAAGTCATGGTGTTCCGATTGTCAAGATTTTTGGCTTCGCAAAGTGATAATGTCCGCTTATGATGCTTAGGAGACGCCATGACGCAAAACCTGTCTTGTGACGACGAATGTGCGGGCAGTTCCGGGTCCGGCGCGGTGCTGATAATCGGACTGCCCGGGCAGGACTGTTCAGCCTTTGGCAAGGAGGTCGGCGCCAATGGTTATGAAGTCATGTCCGCGGACGGGCTTGACGCCGGTCTGGGGCTTGTCAACAGGAACAAGCCGTCCGTTGTGCTTTTTTCCATTTTTTTTCCGATAGACGAGACGCGGTGCGCCGCTGATATAAGGAAGATACGCGAGGCCGCTGGAAGCGGCAGGCCGTCAATAGTAGCCTTTGCCGCCGATGCCGGAGCGGCCGGCTGGAAGGTCTGCGTTCAGGCGCTCTCAAGCGGGGCCGACGACTTCGTTTCAACGCCGGTTGACGGCCCGGAGCTTGCCGCGAAGCTCCGGACGCACCTGAAGCTTCATGACTTTTACAGTGAGATTGAGGAGGACAAAAAGAACCTCGAAACCCTGCTTGCCATTACCGCGGCCATGAGCGCCACGCTTGACTCCTCCGAGGTCTTGAGCATCATCGTCTCCAAGGTGGCCGACGTTACCGGAGCGGTGCGCTGTTCCATCGTACTCGCAGGCGAGAAAAACGAGGCATATGTGCTTGCGTCGCACGAGGACAGTTCCGTAAGGGAGTTAAAGATTGACCTTTCAAGATACCCGGAGATAAGGCGGGCGATAGAGACTAAAAAGACGATAGCCATAGCCGACATCGTCAACGATCCGATTATGTCCTCCGTAAGGGATAAGGTTTCGGAGTTAAAGGAGATGAGCGCGCTTATCGTGCCCATAGTATTTAACGACGAGGCGCTCGGCACGCTGTTTCTCAGGGTCAGGAGGAGGGAGCGCGGGTTTTCGAGGAAGGAGATGGATTTTTGCGGGATTGTGGCCAACTCGGCCTTTCACGCCATGCGCAATGCGCGGATGTTCGCGCGTCTTATGCAGGAAAAGAACACCCTTCAGGAGATAGCGGTAAGAGACCAGCTCACCTCGCTTTTCAACCACAACTTTTTTTATTCGCGTCTTGAGGAGGAGTTCGACAGAGCCGTGCGCTATGACATGCCTCTGTCCGTCATAATGATTGACATTGACGACTTCAAGGAGGTAAACGACAGGCACGGTCATCTGATCGGGGACGCGGTGCTGAGGGATCTGGCTGCAATGATCAAAAAGGGCGTGAGAAAGACCGACATCGTGGCAAGGTACGGCGGCGAGGAGTTCGCCGTGATACTTCCCCATACCGGCTTAAACGGCGCGCTGGAGGAGGGCGAAAGGCTCCGTGAGATTATCGAAAGTCACGCATACGCGGGTTTGATTGCCGAGAAGATAACCATAAGCGTGGGCGTGGCTTCCTACCCGCAAAAGGCCGCCATGAACTCCGGCGAGCTTGTAAACAGCGCGGACAACGCGCTCTACAAGGCCAAGTGGTCTGGAAAAAACTGCGTCCGCGCGGCGGACTGACGGGTAAGCGAAAGAAGGCGCTCGCTATGACGACTTTTGGAGCGCAACTCTCTTAATTACCATCTATCTTTATGGCGCACAGGGTCCCGCACATGGTGCATACGGACTTATCCTCGCCGGGCGGGGCGGATTCCCTGAGCCGTCTTGCCTTTTCAGGGTCAATTGACAGGCTTATCTGCGCCTCCCAATCAAGCGCCTTTCTCGCCTTTGAAAGCCTTATGTCCCGATCAATTGCGCCCTTTCTTTTCTTTGCGATGTCTCCGGCGTGCGCCGCTATCCTTGAGGCGATTACGCCCTCGCGCACGTCCTCAACCGTGGGGAGACGTAAGTGCTCAGACGGCGTAACGTAGCACAAAAAATCCGCGCCTGCCGAGGCCGCTATTGCCCCGCCTATGGCCGAGGTTATATGATCATAACCCGGCGCTATGTCGGTAACGAGCGGGCCCAGCACGTAAAAGGGCGCGTTGTTGCACAGCCTCTTTTGCAGGAGTATGTTGGCCTCTATCTGGTCAAGCGGCATGTGGCCGGGGCCTTCTATCATCACCTGTACGCCCTCGTCAAAGGCGGCCTTTTGAAGTTCGCCGAGCGTAACAAGCTCCTCTATCTGCGCCCTGTCCGTGGCGTCGGCAATACAGCCCGGCCTCAGGCCGTCGCCAAGCGAGAGCACCACGTCGTACTTTTTTGCGATCTTCAAGAGGCGCGGAAACTCCTCGAAAAGAGGGTTTTCCCTTTTGTGATACCTCATCCACTCAGCGGTAAGCGCCCCGCCCCTGCTGACGATGCCCATGATGCGTCCCTGCTTGGATGCCCTCTCTATGGAGCGCATCGTTACGCCGCAGTGGACGGTTACGAAGTCCACGCCCTCTGCGGCCTGCTCTTCTATCACCTCGAATATCTCATCAGGGACAAGCTCTACAAACGACTTCCTTTTTTGCTTCGCATAAAGGGCGGCCTGATATATCGGCACCGTGCCGATCGGTACGGTTGACTCCCTCAGCATCATGGCGCGTATGGCCCTCAAGTCTCCGCCGGTTGACAGGTCCATCACCGCGTCGGCCCCGGCGTCAAGCGCGGCCTTTAGCTTGGCAAGCTCCTCGTCAACGTCGAGATGATCCTGCGACGAGCCGATGTTGGCGTTGACCTTTGTCCTTAGCCCCGCGCCGACGGCAAGCCCTTCTATGGAGTTGTGGACGTTGTTCTTCGTTATCACGATGGCCCCGCTTGCAACGCCGGAGCGCATCTGCTCAGGCGTTACGCCCTCACTAAGCGCGGCGGCCTTCATCTCATCGGTAATGACGCCCTTACGGGCCGATTCAAGCTGTGTCATAGGTTCTCCGTTTTTTATTAAACGACCGCAACGCGCCGAGAAGTTCCTCTGCGGCCTCTCTTGCGTTACGAGCCTCCATTATGGCTGATATGAGCGCAACGCCACTCGCGCCGTTTTGCATAACTTCTTCAACCCTGTCCTTTTTTATCCCGCCGATCGCGTATATGGGTATGCGCGCCGCGGTGCAAACGGCCTTCAGCGCGGTGAGGCCGACGGGTGCTCCAAAAGCGGCCTTGGACGGAGTTTCGTACACCGGGCCGAATGTGATGAAGTCAGCCCCTTCATCCTGAGCAACGAGCGCCTCTTCAAGGCTGTGCGTTGAAACGCCGATGAGCTTGTCTGAACCGGTAATCTTACGCGCATCCCTTGGAGAAAAACCTGATTGTCCAAGATGCACGCCGTCGGCGCCGCTCAGCAGGGCTATGTCCACCCTGTCGTTTATGATAAGGCTTGCGCCGTATTCAGTCGTAATCTCACGCAGGGATCGCGCAAGGCAAAGGAGCGCTCCTCCTTCAAGTTGTTTTTCCCTCAGTTGCACGAGGCGAACCCCTGCGTCCAACGCGGCCCTTACCTGTTTCCGCAGATGCGCCTCGCCGTTGTCCTTCATGTTCGTTATAAGATAGAGCGAGGGCAACGACGCGCCTGATTGTCCAACGCCGCGAATCATCTTTCGGCCTTCCATAGTCCCTTTGCAACTATGGCAGCGACTGATATTATCAGCAAGGTCAGGCTTACGGCCTGTGCCGTTTTTATGCTCCCGAACATGAGGCTGTCGGCGCGAAACTGCTCGACTATGAACCTGCCCAATGAGTACAACGCCATGTACGAGGCGAACATAAAGCCGTCCCTGTATGCCCTTTTTCGCAAGACAAACCACAAGACGACAAAGATAGTAAGGTTGAAGGCCATTTCATAGAGCATGGTCGGATGGAGCGGGATGCCCGGAAATTCCGCTCCTGCGATGCTGCCCACCGGGAACACGATGCCCCAGGGCATGTTCGTGGGCAAGCCGTGCGCGTCTCCGTTCATGAAGTTGCCGAACCTGCCGAATGCCTGTCCGAGTATTAGTGTAGGCGCTACCGCGTCGGCCATGCGCCAGAACGGCACGCCGTGTCTTTTAAGATAGAGCCACGCGAGCGATGCGCCGCCGATAAGCCCCCCGTGTATTGCGAGACCGCCGTGCCAGATGGCCGGTATCTCAATCGGATGGGCAAGGTAGTAGCCAGAATTGAAGGCGACGTAATAGAGCCTTGCGCCCACGATGCCGCCTATTACCGTGTTGACGATGAGGTTCATCACCGACTCGTCGCTAAGGCCTATGCCTTTTCTCTTGACCTCATTCTTGATGAGGCGGCTTGCAACGAGTATGGCGATGACGTACATGAGGCCGTAGAAACGAATCTCGACAAAGCTAAGTTTGAAAAGTATAGGGTGCAAGGATTAGCTCCTTAAGGCTGGTTTTAAAAATTGCTATTTTCCCCGACCGTTACGTTACGGGCGTCAGGACGAAAATAAAAATGCTCACATATTAACATATATGCTGCGCTTTTTATTTTCGCCCTTCCCTACCTTTTTTGAAAAAAAGGTAGGCCAAAAAACTTTAATAGGGAATAAACACCAAGGCTGACGAATATTGATATTGCCCGTGCGGCTTACACCCTCGGAAAAATTTCTAATTTTTAGAGGCAGCCTTAGTTTACTCTATCATTCCCTCAACCGGGCTTGATGCCGAGGCGTAAAGTTTTTTCGGTATCCTGCCAGCAAGATACGCAAGACGGCCTGCTTGAACCGCCATGTTCATTGCCTTTGCCATGCTCACCGGGTCTTTAGCGCCGGCGATGCCCGTGTTCATAAGCAGGCCGTGGCAGCCAAGCTCCATTGCAATCGCCGCGTCAGAGGCCGTGCCTACCCCGGCGTCAACTATGACCGGTATCCTGACCGTCTCAAGGATTATGCGAATGTTGTAGGGGTTTTGTATCCCAAGCCCTGAGCCTATGGGCGCGGCAAGCGGCATGACTGCGGCGCACCCGGCGTCTTCAAGTTTTTTTGCCAGCACCGGATCGTCGCTCACGTAAGGCAATACTGTAAAGCCCTCCTTGACCAAGACCTTGGCCGCTTCCAAAAGGGCCTCGTTGTCCGGGAACAGGGTCTTCTGATCACCGATGACCTCAAGCTTAACAAACTCCGTGTCAAGCGCCTCTCTGCTGAGGCGCGCCGTCCTTATAGCCTCCTCGGCCGTATAGCATCCGGCGGTATTCGGCAGGAGCGTGTATCTTTTCCTGTCAATATGGTCAAGAAGCGACTCTCCCTTGCCGTCGAGGTTTACACGCCGCACCGCGACCGTAACCACCTCTGCGCCGGATGCGGCAATGGCCTGCTTCATTATATCGAACGATGGGTACTTGCCGGTGCCTACCATCAGGCGGGAAGTAAATTCGCGCTTGCCCAGCTTGAATGTTTCTTTCATCCTATCTTTCTCCATTTTGCTTGTTATCCGCCGCCGGTCATACGCACGATCTCAACGCAGTCCCCTTGCCTGAGCCGCGTATGGGCAAGGGCGCGCTTAGGGACTATCTCCCTGTTCAGGTCAACTGCAACGCCTTCAAGCCTTATATTGAACAGGCTCAAAAGCGCCTCAATCGTAAGGCCGTCTTCAATCTCTTTTTCCTGTCCATTGATGCGTATCAGCATGTTAGAAGAACATATCTCTTTCGCCTTGTTCGACCCTTTTCAGCTTTTTAAGCACCGCCTTTTTCATTGACGGGTCTTTTATTCCGTCTATGGACGAGAGCATCGCTTTTTCAAGCATCTCTTTTGAGCCGTTGGCGCGGCTGTCTTCGATATACTCCTTGAGCGTAAGGATTGCGTTTGCCTGACACAACCTTTCCATGTTGCCGGAGATGGTGGTTTGAGTGAATTCGTGACCTACCCTGCCGACCCTGTAGCAGGTCGTGCATAGGCTCGGCATGAAACCCTCCCTTGCGATCGAGGACATGACCTCCTCAAGAGAGCGCTTGTCATCGGTTGAGAACTGTTCAATTGACCGCTTTTCGCTGTAGCCTCCTGGGTTGGTGCGCGACCCGGCGCTTAGTTGAGACGCCCCGCAGTGCAAGAGTGCGCTTCTAAGTTCCGCGCTCTCGCGTGTGGACACGACAACCCCTGTCGCGGGCAGGCTTACCCTGTAGACTGCGGTTATGAGCTTCATGTCCTCGTCAGTTACCTGAAACGGCGCGTCTTTGACCCCCCATTCATCGGCGGGTCTTAGCCTGGGCACTGATACGGTGTGGGCATGAGTTCCCCAACGTTCATTGAGATACCGCGAGTGCGCTATGGCCGCAAGGCTGTCGAATCTGAAGTCGTAAAGCCCAAGGAGCGCCCCTATGCCAACGTCCTGAAAACCGGCCTCAAGCGCCCTGTCCATGACCGACAGCCTGTAGCCGTAATCCTTCTTCCTGCCGGTCAAGTGCATGAGGTTATAGGTCGGCTTGTGATACGTCTCCTGAAAGGATTGATACACGCCGACCCCGGCTTCTTTGAGTACCTTTAACCCTTCAACATCGCACGGAGGCGCGTTTACGTGGACTATGCGGATTCCGGTCTTTGAGTATATGGCCTTTACGCGCTCGGCTATAAAGTCAACGCCGTACCGGGCGTCTTCTCCGGTAACGAGAAGCACCCTTTTGAACCCAACGGCCTCAAGTGCGCGAGCCTCTGCCACGGCTTCGTCAACGGACAGCGCCTTCCTTCCAGCGGCAGCGTTTCCAGCCCTGAAGCCGCAGTAGACGCAGCCGTTTGAGCAGTAGTTCGACAGATAAAGCGGCGCGAACAAGACAACCCTGTTGCCGAAGGATCTGTCCTTGACCTGAGCCGCTGTTTTATAAAGCCTCTCCCTCGAACCCTTGTCAACGATGCAAAGGAGCGTTGCAGCGTCCTCAATGTCAAGCCCCTTGCCAAGACCGGCCGTTTCAATGGCGCTGTCAACCCTGGCCGCCCACGATAAGCCGCCCCTGTCAAGCGCAACAACGGTCTCCTTAAAAACGCCTTCTATCTTGTCAATATCAATCATGGTATCCTTAGAAATAAAAAAACCGCCCGGCATTTCTGATTGAGCGGGGCGGCTTTTTGAGTTTCATCCGTTATCGGCCGCTTCCCTACGCCGGTATTACCCGGATCAGGTAAGTAAGGGTCTTCTCCATGACGGAAAACTCTCAGCCGCTTGGCGGCTCCCCTTGCGTTATGTGGCCGTCTGATGAAGACGGCCACATTAGCGATGATACCAGCCAATACCTGTTAAGTCAATATGGACGATACAAACACACAAAGGAGGAGAAATGAAAAAGGTGCTTATTCCGCTTGCCCCCGGGTTTGAGGAGGTGGAGGCTTTGACCGTGGTTGACATCCTGAGAAGGGCCGGGGCAGAGGTAACGCTGGCCGGAACGATAAGCGGCGTCATTATTGGCAGGAACGGCATAAAAGTCCTTGCCGACGAGCCGCTTGAGGCCGTAATCGGCAAAACCTTTGACATGGTGGTGCTTCCCGGCGGCGCTCAGGGAACGGAAATCCTGAAAAGGGATGCCAACGTAAAAAAGGCAGTTGAGCGGCTTATGAAACAAGGCGGGTTCGTTGCCGCCATCTGCGCCGCTCCCACGGTACTTGCGGCCATTGGCGCAATAAGAGGCGCTCATCTGACCTGTCACCCAAGCGTGCGCGAGGAGCTTCGCGCCGAAAAACTCTCTGATGAACGTGTTGTGATTGACAACAAGTTGATCACAAGCCAATCCCCGGGCTCCGCAATGGAGTTCGCCTTTGCGCTTGTGGGCGCGCTCTTTGGACAAGAAAAAATCAAAGAGGTTAATAAGGGCGTGATGGCTCTGCTATGATATGGTTGCAGCCATACGCCCTACTCAAAGAGCGACTTTTGTTTCATCCGTCTTGCGGTCTTTTTTCTTTCTATCTGTAAGCGGTTTATTGATGACGACCCCAGTTCGTCAAGGAACAAGGACGGTACGCCGTGCTCGCACGTTATATAAAGCGCATCCTTTGCCCGCGTCATGGCAACGTAGAAAAGCCTTCTTTCCTCTTCAATGTCGTTGTC
>JBBTCG010000038.1:0-4830 GCA_038043305.1 Deltaproteobacteria bacterium
GCCGCGCCCATATCATCCCCTGCACCGCTGACGTACTGATATGGAATGACGGATTTGGAGAACGCCTTGATTAAGACGTCCGCCTGACGGTGCGTCCGAAAGAATACGGCAAAGTCCGAAAACCGCCTGACCCCGGACGATGAAGCCGTGATGGAACTTAACCCTCCCATCATTTTTTCTATTTCCTTTACTATGAACACGGCCTGACTTTTGCCGTCATTGCATTCAACGATGCGTATGGCCTCTCCCGCTCTCCGATGCGGCCTTGCTTCACTGGAGAGCCTTTTGGCATTGTTTTGTATGAGCGACGTTGAGGCGACGACTATATTTTCGGTTGAGCGGTAGTTCTTGGCAAGCCGTAAGACTGTTGCCCCCGGATGGTTGTCTTCAAAGCGCAGTATGTTTTCAAGGCAGGCGCCCCGGAATGAATATATGGACTGGTCAGGGTCCCCTATGACGAAAAGACTGGGTGGGCTGACCGCAAAAGCGCGGTTAGCCCCGGTAAGGAAGTTTTCATTTTGACAGCCCGTCTTATCGCCTCCGGCGTTCGCGAGGCGCAACCGGTCAGGTTTGAGCAGAAGTTTTAAGAGCCTCTCCTGTGCGGGATTTATGTCCTGATATTCGTCAACAAGGATATGCTCCGGCCTTGGCAATACATCTCCGCCTTGTTCAATAAGGCGTATCGCCTCTGGTATCAGGTCGTCAAGGTCAAGCGCTCCAGCTTCAATAAGATGAGCCTGATATGCGTTGAACAGAGCGTCCTCATCTTCAAGAACAGGCCGCGCTCCGTTTTTAACGCTTGAGACGCGCGACGCGGCCTTGACCGGGTTTTTTGCGCCCGTCTTTCTGAAAAATGCGATGGTATCAGCCCTGCCGTAGAGCCTGACCCCCGGGCGAAGTCTTTCGATTAACCGCAGACAAAAGGAGTGGAAGGTGCCTACCGCGACTTGGGAGGCGTCAATCCTCACGAGAGATAATATCCTTTGCCGCATCTCCTCAGCGGCGCGAATGGTGAAGGTTATGGCCATGACGTTCCTTGGCGATGCGCCTTCACTGACAAGGCGCGCAAACCTGTAGGCAAGGGTTCGCGTCTTGCCGCTTCCGGGAGGGGCCAGCACAAGTAGACGCTTTGCGTCCGAATACACGGCAGCGGCCTGCTCGTTGTCAAGCGCCGCGTTCATCTCGCCCATGTCAATCGCGTCAGTCATACAGGGTCTATGTGAACAAAGGCCTTTTCAATGGCCTTAATGGTCTCAACGCTTCTTTGGACGCGCTTGCCGATGGCGTGCGAGTCAAGGGTTGAGAGGAGCTTGTCCACCTCAATATGTATCTCAACGTGTATGAAGCTCCCCACGTAGTGCGCCCGCGCCGTGTTGATGGCCTTTACGCCGTCAACGGAGAGCGCGGCGTCCTTTATCCGTTGCATCATCTCCGGTGGAGGGGCTTGCCCCATAAGATAGGCGATGTTCTCCATGCCTATCATGTATCCGGCGCGGATGATCCACAAGCTTATGACGAGGCCGGCAATCGGGTCAAGGAAGGGGTAACCGTAATACGCGCCCGCAATGCCGATGAGCGCGGCAAGCGCGACAAAGACGTCCATGGCCGAGTCCGTGGCCGTTGCCATGAGGGCCGGACTTTCCATGCGTAAGCCGACGGCCTTGAAGTGTACGGACATCGCGCCTTTTGCAATCATCGTAATAACAGGCACGGCAAGGGTAAAGGCGTTAATATCAACGGTCTCATGCGTAATGAGCCGGTTGACCGAGGCCCGTATGACCTCAAAGCCGAGTATGCCCGCGAGCACGGCAATGATAAGCCCGGCTATAGGTTCGGCCCTGCTGTGTCCGAACGGATGCCCTTGGTCCGCCTCTTTGCCTGATATGCGGACGCAGACATACGTGGCGACCGAGGCCGCCACGTCGCTAAGTGAATTGAGCGCGTCCGAGATAAGGGCTATTGAGCCGGATGAGACGCCTGCAACGAGCTTCAAGGCGAAAAGTCCGGCGTTGCCCGCTATGTTAAGGATTGTTGCTTTGTAGGCTGCTTGCTTCATTTGGGGTTTTCTGAAAAGACCTCGGCTTCAAACAGGGAAACCATCGCTCCCTTTTTCCATGCGCCAAGGGGCAGACTCGCCTTTAAGCAGGTCTGGTCAAGAAACTCGTATCTGTCAAAACCATGCTCAGTCGCCACCTGCGGCAACAAGACGCCGGAGTTCTTGCCCTTGACGATATAAATTCCGTGAACGCCGACCTTTATTTGCTCAGGGTCGAGCATAGGCTCCAATGGGGAGAGAACCGTTATCTCTATGTCCAGCGAGGCAAGCTCTATTTTTTCAATCGGCATGAACCTCGTGTCATGGAAGGCCGCGGCAAAGGCCATCCGGGCAACGGTCTCGTAGAGCGGCTTGTCAGAGACGAGCATCCCGATGCAGCCGCGAAGGGTGCGGCCACGGTGAAGCGATACGAATGCCCCGCGATTTTCTTTAAGCGCGCCGTCGGCTGAGGCGGCGTATGTCCGGCCCGCGCCGATTCGATCGAAATGAGAGTCTATTGCCGAGCGCGCTATCTTAAGTAGGCCTTCTTTTTCAACATTACTTAACGTCATAGGTTTGAGCCGTTGACAGTTTTCATTCGAGTTATGATAGCATATAATCGGTATTTTCATATCACTTACCAAACGCAGGGATCGCCATGATTGATAAAAAAGCCGGACTGAAACACGAACTCAAAACGCTCCTCAAGGAACGAAACGCCATACTGATAGCCCATAACTATCAACGCGACGAGGTGCAGGAGGCCGCTGACATTACCGGAGATTCGCTTGCGCTGAGTCAGGCCGCGGCCCAATCGAACGCAAAGGTCATCGTCTTTGCCGGGGTGCACTTCATGGCCGAGAGCGCGGCAATATTAAGCCCGGATAAGACCGTGATACTGCCGAGGCTTGACGCAGGCTGCCCAATGGCCGACATGATAACGCCTGAGGAGCTCAAGCGCGAAAAGTCTGCGCGTCCCGGCGTGCCGGTTGTGGCCTACGTCAACACCACGGCCGCGGTAAAGGCGCTGAGCGACATCTGCTGCACCTCGGCCAACGCCCTCAGCGTGGTAAACTCTCTCGACTCCGACGCCGTGTACATGATACCGGACAGAAATCTGTCCCATTACGTCGCAAGAGAGGCCAAAAAAAAGATGGAGTGGTGGAACGGTTTTTGCCCCACGCATGAAAGATTGACGACAGAGGATATCGTCAAGGCAAGGGCGGAGCACCCTGAGGCCGTATTCGTCTGCCACCCGGAATGTGCTCCAGCCGTTGTTGACATGGCTGACCACGTCTGCTCCACCTCGGGCATGTATAAGTACGCGCTCTCCTCACCGGCGCGAACGATAATCGTAGGCACTGAGATGGGCATACTCTACAGGCTCAGGAAGGAAAACCCGGACAAGACGTTCATCCTGCCGTCAAAGGCGCTTATATGCCCTAACATGAAGGTAACGACGCTTGAGGACGTGGTTGTGAGTTTAAGGGAGATGAAGAACGTGATAACCGTGCCCGAGGAGACAAGGCTTGCCGCGAAAAACGCGCTGGATGCCATGCTGAGGGCGCCGAGGGACTATTAGCATGTTGTTAGACGGCGTAAGCAAATCTTTAATTCAGGGCATTACGATAGACGGCGAAGGAGCAGGGCGGCCGATACGGTTATCAGCAATGCGCCGTAAAAGATATACAGGCTATTCATGAATAATCTTGGTTCGTATTCAAAATGAATGTTGCTTATCCCTTCAGAAACGTTTATCGCCTTGAAATTAACGTTGGCTCGATAAATCGGCGCTTCGATTCCATTAATATAAGCATGCCAATTGTCATCGTACCCGTCAGCCCAATAAAGTAACCCGGTTTTCTCTGAGAAAACCCGCATATCAAATGAATCATGCCTGTAATTTTCCAGTCTATATGTAAACTCCGATGTCCATGTCTTAGCCTTTTGGGCGAGCGACGGATAATCCGGCAACCGCAAATTCAAATCAGCATCCACAACAACAAATTTTTTCAAAAATATTGATGCGTTCGCATCTCCTAATTGCTTAAAAAAAAGCGCAAGGTCATTATCTATAATTTTTACATGACCCGTTTTAAGCTGGAATAGCGATTTATTGACAGCATACATCTCCTTCAAAATCGCGGGAGATATGTCCATGCCAATGAGTTTGGCATGATTTTTAAGCAATATCGGGCTGCACTTGTGCAAATTCTTCAAGGCATACTCGAAATCGTCGCCCTCAACGAATCTTGGGTTGACCCCGCCCGGTTCAACCGGAGAAAAGACAAAAGACTGCCTACGCATTAAAGGAAGATACCCCATATCAACATATTGGTCCCTCCCATCGCTTGCCATATTGCTTGGATATGAAAATCTGCTCAGAGGCAACGTCTCTTTTTGTACGGTTGTATTTACGTTGTAATATTTAGCCGGATGTTCTTTACTATACAAAAATTGTGTCTTCACGAAGACATGCACCAGATCGAAGCTTATAAATATGATGAAAATGGTTCCGATTATTAAAGGGCTTGACCATCTTTTACGTGATCTGGCCAATAGAAACAATGCAACGGGAATACCAAGCGCCAATATAACGGTTACGATGAACTCGCGGGTATTCGCACCTTCACGATATGATAAGTCTCTCTTATAAATATTAAACATGAGCACTGCGATGATATGAAGGAGCATTAAAGACAAATAGAGCGTCTTTTTGCCCAAATTATCGAAAATGGCCTCCCACATTCAACCTCGAAGTGCAACAAAGGGAGTAGCTACTTCGATCGGTTTTT
>JBBTCG010000039.1:0-11050 GCA_038043305.1 Deltaproteobacteria bacterium
GAAGGAGCGCGAATATCAAGTCCTGCTTTCGCATACCTGAGGCGCTCTCGATGTTGTATTTCTTTGCGAGCGACGTAAGCTCGCCTATCTTTTTTTCCTTGAGTTCTTTAAGATTCATTTTCTCTCCTGCGAAGGGGTTGGTGGATTATGGATGGAATGGACGGGCGCAATCGTTCCAATGCCAATGGATTGTTCAAAGATTATCGGTCGTCTCTTTTATTATATTGATTCTGATGGATTCCAACAGGTCTATGGGGTTAGGTGTTGTCCGCCTCGGGGCACTATCAGGCCGCTGAAAAACGCCCATCTGCGGCGTTGTCTTCGTCGCTTCTCACTGCGACGCACAATCCCCGCTTAAAACATGCGGGGACAGGCTCCGTGCGTCTCATTCGTCGCTCCTCGACGCCTTGCATCTGGTCGTTTTTGAGCAGCCTGCCTGAAGTTAGAGTTTTTTAGCAAACTGCTAATCGCTACAGGGAAAACGCTCTGAGGTATGAACTCTTGCCGTATAATAAATTGACAGGGTATATATTTTGTAACACGCTTTACCAAGGCTGTCAACTTAAAAAAACTTCATCCCATCTCCTTTTCAATAAGAGGGATTGCCTTCCTGACCTCAAAGACGCACCTTGCAATGGAGACGGACCTTGGCAGAGCTAATATGACGTAATAGCCGTCTTTAATGGTTGATATGACGAGGCGGCCTATGCTGGTGGTTATGGCTATGGAGGTTATGTCTCCCGCGCTTATCCCGGTTTGGCGGCCTGCGGCATCCCTTGCAATGTCGAGTATTATGCCGTGATGAGCGCCGATAAGGTCAAGTTCAAGCAACGGCGAACCTGAATATGACGCTATCGCCTCGCCCTCCCAGTCGAGGAGCACGGCGCCAATTGCGCCCGTCTCGTGGGCAAGGTCTTTGAGTATGGCTGTAAAGGACATAAATACCGTGTAACTACCGTGAACCGTGTAAAAGAAATCTTTTTATAATCATAGTTTTTACGGTCACGGTTCACGGTAGTTACTCAGAATCTCACGTTAATGGTCTTTGAGACCCCCGGCTCCTCCATCGTTATGCCGTAGAGCGCGTCCGACATCTCCATAGTCTTCTTGTTGTGCGTGATCAGCAAAAACTGGCTGAAGGCCGCCATCTCGCGCACAAAGGTGTTGAACCTGTCTATATTCGCGTCGTCAAGCGGCGCGTCAACCTCGTCAAGCAGGCAAAACGGCGACGGCTTTATAAGGAATATGGCAAAGACCAGAGACGTCGCGGTCAGCGCCTTTTCTCCGCCGGAGAGGAGCGTTATGTTCTGGAGCCTCTTGCCCGGAGGCTGTGCCGCTATCTCGACTCCGGCCTCCAGTATATCAGCGTCCTCGGTAAGCCTGAGCTCAGCCCTGCCGCCGTTGAAAAACTTGGGAAAGGTCTCCTGAAATTTTGCGTTTATCTCGTCAAAGGCGATCCTGAACTTCTCCCGCGTGGTGCCGTTTATCCGCGTTATCGCCCGCATCAGCGCGTCAACCGAGCCGCTGAGGTCGGTTTGCTGGTCAACAAGAAACTGATGCCGATGCTCAAGATCGTTAAACTCCTCAAGGGCCGAAAGACTCACCTCTCCCATTGCGCCGATCTTTTCCCGGAGTTCTTGTCTTTGAGATTCAATGCCCTTGAGTTCCTCTTCCGACGGCGCCGCTTCGGAGGCCGCCCCGCTTTGCTCGATGGAGATACCGTATCTCTCGGTAATCCTGTCCCTGATATTATCAATGCCCAGCTGAGTCTCTTTTACCTCAACGGACAGCTCGCCCTTCAACTCCTGTATCTCCTGCTGCTTTGCGTTGAGCGCCTTGAGTCCGGCTTCAATCTCCTTTATCCTTGCCTCGATGGCGGCTATTGACTCGGCCTTTTCAGTCTCCTGTTTTTTGAAGGCATCCGCCTCGGACAGCAGTTGCTCAAGGCGCTCTTTAAGCAACTCCATCTCCTCGGCCTTTGACGCCGCCTCGGCCTTTGAGCGCTCTATCTCCTCTTGCTTTGAAATTATCCTTTTGCCGGCGTCGTCAATAAAGGCCGTTTTTGCCGCAACCTGTCCCTTTAACGATTCAAGACGCTCCCGCGTCCCGGCAAGGCCGACCTTTATCTCGGTTACAGCGGCGCTTGCCGCCTCCTTGTCCTTTGCCAGAGTAAGGAGCGTTGCTGAAAGCACGGCGGCCTCGGCCTCTTTTTGAACCGCCTCATCCTCAATGGACTGCCTTTGCGCCGAATAGTCCGCTTTCTTGTTGGTCAGTTGACTAAGCCTTGCCTCAGCCTCGTCGCGGGCGGCCAACGCCGCTTCCTTGAGTTTAACGAGCCGTCCCGTCTCGGCTATAAGAGAGGCAAGCTGTGCCTCGGCGTTTACGCGCTCAATGGCAAGGCTGTGGACAAGGGCGGCGCAGGATGAAAGTTCAGCCCTCGTCTCAAGCGCCTTTGTCTCCATCTCCTTTACGTCCGCCTCTGACGCGGCTATCTTCGCGGCAAGCTCTATCGCCGTTTGACCGGCCTTTTTTATCTCGCCTCTTTTTTCAAGCAACCCGGTTGAGCCGGATGCGTCTCCGCCGGTTATGACGCCGGTTGCGTCAATGGTCTCTCCGCTTAAGGTGACAAGGGTCCTGCACGGGGCGCCGCTCCTCCACATCTCAAGCCCTTGGTCAAGGTCGTCAACGACGTACGCCTCTCCAAGGAGGGTTCCCATCAACTCCTGATACCCTTCCTCTATCCTTACCTCTGAAAGGAGTTCTTTATACGATTGTCCGCCAACACCCGTTGGATTCGCTGCCACGGCCATGAGCGGGGCAAGGCGCGTCTCATTTACGGAGACAAAGCTGCCGCGGCCAGCGCCATTGGATTTAAGATACTCTATGGCCTCTACGCCGTGTTTGAGATCCTCCACTATGACGTACTGAAGCCGCTCGCCGAGCACAGCCTCAACCGCCCTCTCATACCCCGGATTGGCCTCTATGCAGTCGGCAAGGAGTCCCTTGACCCCGACGCCCCTTTGCATTATGGCCTTTGCCCCGCCCTTGAGGTTTTCAAAGCTCTTTTCCATCTCCTCAAGCGTTGAAAGCCGTGCATTGACCATTGCATTCTCGTCCGTTATCCCGCGAAGCGCGGCCTTCTTGCCTTCAAGCGCCTCTTCAATAGAGGAAAGCGTTGCCTGGGCGTCCTTTTGCCTGAGCGCATGTTCATCGTTGCGCTCAAGAAGCGAGCGTATCCTGTCTCTTAATAGATTGGCCGGACCTTCATTGGCGTCAATGCCCTTTACGTACTCGGCTGTTTCGGCCCTTGCCTTGGCCTCTCTTGCGGCCATGGCCTCTTCGTCCCTGATGCACGTCTGAAGCGAATGCCTCAACTCCTGAAGCGACGCGGCAAAGCGCATGGTCTGGGCAACGAGGCCCTTATGGGCGTCCTCTTTTTCCCTGAATGCGTCGGCAAGGCCGCCAAGCCTCAAGGCGTGCTCTTCAAGGCTTGCCGAACTTCTTACGATGGAGTCGGTAAGCTCCGTAATCCGGACGCTCAAAGCGTCAATGCCCTCAGCCGCCTGAGTGCGTTGCCCTTCAAGATCGGCTATCTCGGCAACAAGCCTCTCCTCAGCCCGGGTAAGCTCCTCGATACGCATCCGCGACAGCGCGCTTATGCGCTCATCGGACTGTATGCGCCTCTCGATGGTGAAGCGATTTTCCCGCATGGCACGGTATTCGATGTCAACCGTCTCGGCCTCGGCGCTCAAAGACTCGGCCAGCAAGACCTTTTCGCCGATAAGCGAGACTAACCCAGCATCCTCGTCAACGAGCGAGGCGATTCTTTGAACCGCCTCCTGCATCCGTGTCTTTAGTTTCAGGAGTTCATGCGTTGAAAGCGCGACCTCCGCTGCCTTAAGTTCCTCTTTAAGCGCCTTGTACCGCTCGGCCTTTTTAGCCTGACGGTTCAAAGAGTTCAACTGCCTTTTGACCTCGCTTATTATGTCGTTTACCCTCGTAAGGTTTTCCCGCGTGGCGTCGAGCCTCCTGAGCGCGGCCTCTTTTTTGTGTTTGAATTTGCTTATCCCGGCCGCCTCCTCGAAGATTGCCCTGCGCTCCTCGGGCTTGGCGTTTATGAGCCAACCGACCTGCCCCTGCTCGATTATGGAGTACGCCCGCGTGCCGATGCCGGTGTCGGTAAAGAGGTCAACTACGTCCCTGAGCCTGGACTGCACCTTGTTGATGTAGTACTCGCTCTCGCCTGACCTGTAAAGCCGCCTTGAGACCTCTATCTCCGCGTAGTCCGCAAAGCGCGACAAGGCGCTCCCGTTATCGTTGGCAAAGATGAGCGACACCTCGGCCATGCCAAGCGGGCGTCTGGCGTCTGAGCCGTTGAAGATGACGTCCTGCATCTCCTTGCCCCGAAGATGCCGCGCATTCTGCTCTCCAAGCACCCATCTTATGGCGTCAACGATATTGCTCTTGCCGCAGCCGTTAGGCCCTACTATGGCGGAGGCCCCTGACGGAAAGTTGAATGTCGTCTTGTCTACGAAGGATTTGAAGCCGTGGATTGTAAGGGTCTTTATTTTCATTATTTATATGCCGGGGCGCGTAACCATGCAGGTTGTCGGCGGATATTTTTTAGAGACGGACTTATGGCTGCACGATTGAACTCACAGGTGCGGCTCAAGTTTCGCCGCATCATGCAGAATGTATTCGTCAGATGCCGTCTATCCTCTTTTTTACCAAATCAGGGCTTCTTTTGCCATGAATAACAGCAAGAACAATTGTTCTTTGTTTTTCAAACAGATAGATTATCTTGTATGGGAACCTGTTAATGATGTGTCTTCTTGTTCCTTTATAATCCGGCGAACAAACCTCTGGATTCCGTTCTATAAATCTAATACCTGCATCGGTCTGCAACAGAAAGTCATATCCTAATCCAAGCCTTTTATCTTCATACCATGAAAACGCTTCCCTTAAGTCATTTTCAGCTTCAGGTCTTATTATGGCTTTGCATTTCATCCTTTAGCTGCCACTATCCTTTTGTATACGTCTTCCCAAGGCGAACCCGAATCAGGGTTATTATGGTAGGCCTCCAGTCGTTCATCAATTATCCTTTTTTCCTCCACCGTTAATTCGATAGACCCCTGTTCATTGGCAATAGTATCCCAGATGTCCTCTACAAGTTGAATCCTTTCAGGGATTGACAGAATAAGGGCGTCTGCCGCTGTTATCTGTTTCATTGTTTTTACCCCCCCCATCCATCAATCTTGGACTAACGCCGGACTTATCCGAATCCTAACAAGGTTTTTGTGGTTTGTAAAGTTAAAACACAATATAAGGTATAAAAAGAATAGCTGAACACCATATATTGCGGACGCCAACCTATGAGGCAGATAACTATAGCCTCATCTTTTTTTCCCGGAGCGCTTGAACCTGAGCGCGGACTGTGCCGCGGCAAGCCGCGCAATCGGCACCCTGAACGGCGAACATGAGACGTAGTCAAAACCGTTTACGTGGCAAAAGGCAACGGAAGCCGGGTCCCCGCCGTGCTCCCCGCAGATACCTATTTTAAGACCGGGCTTCGCCCTTCTCCCCTTTTCAATGGCCATCTTTATAAGAAGCCCGACCCCGTCCTGATCGAGCGACTGAAAGGGATCGGCCTTTAATATGCCGGTCTTTTTCTCGTCAACGTAGTCCGGCAGGAACCTGCCGGCGTCGTCCCGCGACATGCCGAGCGTCATCTGCGTCAGGTCATTGGTGCCGAAGGAGAAAAAGTCCGCAACGAGCGCAATCTGGTCCGCAAGGAGCGCGGCCCTTGGAACCTCTATCATGGTGCCAAGCAGGTATTTTATCTTTTCCCCGCATTCGGCCATGACGCCGGAAGCGATTGTCCTTGCCCTGTCCTCAAGTATGGAAAGCTCCTTTGCGTCAATGATGAGCGGAAGCATTATCTCAGGGGATACCTTTACGCCCTTTTTTCTGCACTCGCAGGCCGCCTCGATTATAGCCCGCACCTGCATATCCAATATCTCAGGATAGGTTATGCAAAGACGGCTCCCCCTGTGCCCAAGCATGGGGTTGGCCTCAGAGAGCCTCTCTATCCTTCTTTTCACCTGATGAAAGGGCAGACCAAGCCTCTGGGCAAGGTGCTTTTGCTCGTTTTCAGTGTGTGGAACGAACTCATGCAGAGGCGGGTCAATGAGCCTGATGGTTACTGGTTTACCCTCCATTGCCCTGAATATGCCGATGAAGTCCTGACGCTGGAAGGGCAGTATTTCGTTAAGGGCGTTTTTTCTCGTCTCCTCGTCCTCCGAGACGATCATCCTCTGTATGGCAATCCGGCGCTCGTCCGTGTCAAAGAACATGTGCTCTGTCCTGCAAAGCCCTATGCCCTCCGCGCCCAATCGCACCGCGTTTTCAGCGTCATAAGGCGTGTCAACATTGGTTCTAACCTTCAACACGCGCTCCGCATCAGCCCACTTCATCAAAGACGTATATGCGTCGGGGAGTTCGGGCTTGATGAGTTTAAGACACGTCCTGAAGACCTCGCCGGTTGAGCCGTTTAGCGTTATCTCATCGCCTTCCTTCAAGACCGACTCGCCCACTGCCACGGTCTTTGCCTCGTAGTCAATGACAAGGTCTTCGCAGCCCACCACGCAACACTTGCCCCACCCCCTTGCCACAACGGCGGCATGGGATGTCTTGCCGCCGGTTGCCGTGAGTATGCCCCTTGCCGCGTGCATCCCGCCCACGTCCTCAGGGCTTGTCTCCTTCCGAACGAGTATCACCGCTTTACCCTGCTCGGTTAGCGCCTCGGCGTCCTTTGCGCTGAATACTATTGCCCCGCATGCGGCGCCCGGAACCGCGTCTATGCCGGTTGCAAAGAGATTTTTCTTGAGTTCATCGGCTGGTATGGCCGAATCTATTACGGGATAGAAAAGCCCCTCTATGTCCTTGTCCGTAATCCTCAGTAAGGCCTCTTGTCTGGTTATGAGCCTCTCCTTCACCATGTCAACGGCGATACTGAAGGCCGCCATAGGGGAACGTTTGCCTGTCCTGCACTGCAAGATGTAGAGCTTGCCCGTCTCAATCGTGAACTCTATGTCCTGCATCTCCTTAAAATGCTTCTCAAGCCTTGTCCTCACCTTGCAAAGCTGTTTATATATGTCCGGCAGGATGCCTTCAAGGTCGCTTAAGTGAAGGGGCGTGCGAATGCCGGCGACAACGTCCTCACCATGCGCGTTCATGAGGAGGTCTCCGTAGAATACGTTCTCTCCGGTGTTCGGGTCCCGCGTGAAGCACACGCCAGTGCCGCTTGAGTCATCCCCCATGTTGCCGAAGACCATCTGTACGACGCTAACAGCGGTGCCCAAGGAGCCTTTTATCTTTTCGATGCGCCTGTATTCAACGGCCTTTTCCGCCATCCATGAGCCGATGACAGCGTCAATGGCGCCCCAGAGCTGCTCCCTTGAGTCCTGAGGAAAGTCCTTTCCTGTATGCTCCCTGTATACCGCCTTGACCCTTGGGATGAGCGCGAAAAGCTCCTCTTCATTAACCTCGGTGTCAAGGACAAGCCCAGCGCGCTTGCCGAGCCTCGGGCGCGAGCGTCTCTCCTTTATCTCGTCGAACTCGTCGTCGAACTTCCTCCTCGGCACACCCATTGCCGTTGAGCCGTACATGAAGATGAATCTCCTATAGGCGTCAAGGGCGAATCTCCTGTTTGCGGTCTTTTTCGCAAGTCCCTCGACGGAACTGTCGTTAAGGCCAAGGTTTAAGATGGTCTCCATCATGCCCGGCATAGAGCGCGCCGCGCCTGAACGCACGGACACGAGGAGCGGGTCATCAGGATCGCCAAGCCTCTTGCCCACCAGTTTTTCAAGCCTTACGAGGTTCTTTTCGACCTCAGCCTTGAAGCCGGGCGGGTATTTCCTGTTGTTTTTATAAAAGTAGTCGCAGACCTCGGTGGTGCAGGTGAACCCCGCCGGAACCGGCAGGCCGATGTTGGTCATCTCGGCAAGACCCGCGCCCTTGCCGCCCAAAAGCTCCTTCATGCTGCCTTTGCCCTCGGCCTTGCCGTTGCCGAAAAAATAGACTTTTCTTTTCGCCTTGGCCATGCGAACTCCTTTAGGGAAGTATATTGTAAATTCTCTTAACTCGTTCGATTTATATCGGGAATATACGCCTCAAACCGCGCAAAACCGCTGAAGCCGTAATCGACAAATCAAAAGCCTAACAAAAAGCGGACAAAAAGTCCAAAGGTAACTTGGCGCGTTGGACCGGACGCCTCAAAAAATCAGTCCGTCGTACTCCTCGACGAATAAGTCGCTTTTCGATCAGACCCTGTTGGAGAATGGAATATACCTCACTTACTACAAGCCTGTGCAAGTATCCCCGCTGCGTCAGCGGGATTCATGGATACCGCCCACCGCCATTTGCCGAACCCCCCGTGCTGATTTACAGCCTTTATCCATTCGTCGAGAAACTCCCGCTTCGTCTTGTCCTGTTGGGTGTCCTGCCCCTTTGTTTCAAGGATCAGGAACTCGCCTGCCTTGAGTTTGATTATAAAGTCAGGTCGATATTTTTTTACTACTCCCTTAAATATATAAAATATCTCAAACCCAAGGTGGTCGTTTTTAACCCATGCACGGGCGTTCGGATTGCGGTCCAACTCAAATGCCTCGGATGCTTCCCACGTGCTGTCGAATACGCAATGGTTGATATGCGACCTATTGGTGCGCTCGCAGGGCCTGCCCGTATACCATGTCTGCATGTTAGCCGTTGATCGTATTGGATTGTCGGTATCGAATACAGGCACGATGGATTCGGTATTTTCAAATCGTATCGCTTCCCATATATGCTGGACAAGTTTTTGCATATTAAGGGTTATCAGTATCCTGCGCCTTGCTTCGTCCTGAGTGAACAGCGGCGGGGATATACGAATCTTGTCGGATGTGATGAACTCCTCTACCCGGCGGATCAACTGTGCAAGGAGATATTCCTTATTACCCTTCCATGTGGGCTTCATCTGGTCGTATACATCCCGTGCCGTTTCAAAGACAATCTTCTGCATCCTGTATTTTCGTCCCAGGTCTTCCAGATCAATGGCGGATATCTTCGTTACGTCGGGTTTACCCTCTACTATCGGCGCCAATTCAGCCAAGGTGGCATTATTATAGGCGTCCAGCTCCAGTGACTTGACTTTACTCATATCAAGTTGCAGAGTCGGCTTGAATATATGGTCAATCCGCACAATATTGGGCCAGCGAATCTCATACTGCTCTTTCTCGGCAATAGGTTCTATCTTTGTCTTTGGCTGTGGGGGCGGCGGGGGCGGGCCCTCCCCTCCCTCATGCGGCAGGAATGTGAAAGGAACGCCAAAGATATTTACATATTCAGGTTCAAAAAGTCCGGTCGTAGGATTTACCTCATAAGATGTCCTTCTAAGCCCTCTGCCTACCACCTGCTCGCATAACAACTGGCTAGAAAAGGCACGCAGTCCCATGATGTGTGTTACTGTCTTGGCGTCCCATCCCTCGGAGAGCATGCCTACTGAGATTACCTTCTGAATCTGCTCCCCTGCCTTGCCTGTCTGCCCGACGGTATCAACGGTTTTTCTCAGTTGCTCAGCCTGTTCTTTCTTCGATAATTTCTTAACAGGCGCTTCTTCCCGCGATTCTTCATCAACAGCCTCTGCGTCTTCAATAGCCGGCGCTTCTTCCTCGGCCTCCGCCATTTCAAGTACTTTTGAATCTATGTGCAGTATCTTCTCAGAGACACAGAGCTCGTCTATTCTGACTTTTTTGTGGTCAAAGGTATATTTTATACGTCCTGCCGTTTCCGTCCTGTTGGCAACGGTAATCATTACAGGAGGCGTGAGGAATCCGGCCTTCTTCCATGCAATAGCCGTTTCCAGCCAGTCCTTGCCCAAAAGGTAATACCCGTTTATAACAAGGTCGGGAAGCGGCTCGTGATCCTCAGCCTTCCTGTTTAAGTCGTCTTTTACATCCGGGTCATTGTAGATGTGATACAGCTTAGACTTATAGGTTTTGGCATCCGGCACGCCGTCATCGCGGATGACTACACGCGGCGTTTTGACAAGCCCTGACTCGATGGCATCGTTCAAGCCGAAGTCGCTTACTATCCAGCTGAAGAGCGCCTCTTCCGTGCTCTTCTTGCCCGAAGGTGCGAATGGGGTTGCGGAGAAGTCATAGGCAGTGAGGATGCCTCTGGCCTTATGAATCCTGTCAAGTCCACCCACCCAGATTGTAGATTCTTCTATATCTTCTTTCTTTATCCCTTTTACCTTTGATTCAGCAGGGACACGCCATGCGTGATGCGCCTCATCGTTTATAACTATGATATTGTGCGCGTTTGCCATCTCGCCGAGCACTTCACGCACATAAGCCTCGTTGCTTTTTGCCCCTCTTTTATCTACGCCTTTCTTCTTTTTTATCTGCTCATCCGTCTCCCGGCTTAAGGTGTGCCAGTTGTGAATGAGGATTTTTCCCTGACGCAGTTTTTCAAGCAAGCCTGACGGGACTACATTGAACTCCTCATAGTAGTTGCCGTGCCCATGCGGCAGAAGCACCTGAAGCCTGTTTTTAACGGTAAGCCCCGGCGCTATGATCAGTATGTTTTTAGAAAAGCGCGTGTCTTGCGGATATGTTACCTTGTTAAGCGTCTGCCATGCGATGAGTAGGGACATGACAATGGTCTTGCCTGAGCCTGTAGCCATCTTGGAGCAGAGGCGTTTGAATTCACCGCCATCCGAGGGAATATCTATACCAACTTTTTCGGCATCCGGGGCTTCGGCAAGCCAGATGAGCGTCTCAATTGCCTCTAACTGACAGAAAAAGAATCGGCGATGTTCGCGCTCTTCAGGGTTATACCAGTGTTCGAGAAGCCGTTTTGTTATGCCGGTAACGCCGGGATAGCCTGCCTCTCGCCAGCTTTGCACACGGGGGCGGATGGCATTTACAAGAGGTATCTCTATAAAGATACCGGGGTCGTCGAATGACTTGGATTTCTCGGAAGCGACTATATACCCGGCGGAACGCCTGCC
>JBBTCG010000040.1:0-21508 GCA_038043305.1 Deltaproteobacteria bacterium
TTATACGTTACCAGCACCATAAGCGTTATAAGAAGCGCCACTCCCACCTGCTGCGCATAGCCGAGCGCCTTTTCGCTTATTGGCGAACCCTTTATGCGCTCTATTGCGAAGAACAGCAGATGCCCGCCATCAAGCACCGGCAGGGGAAAGAGGTTTATCACGCCGAGTTGCAGACTCAAAAACGCCATAAGCCAGAGCGTGGCCGTAATCCCTGATTGGGCGGCCTTGCCCGCCACCTGCGCTATCAATATAGGCCCGCCAAGCGTCTTTAACGAGTACTGCCCTACGACAAGACCCTTTATCACCTGAAAAAGCTGGACAACCATGTTGGCCGCCGCGCCTATGCCCTTTTCAACGGCCTCAATAAAGCCGTAACTTTTCTTTACGACCTCTTCCTTCCTTGATATGCCGACAAGATATACCTTGGCCTCTTCGTTGAACTTCGGCGTAAGCTCAAAGGTCAGTTGTTTGCCTTCGCGCTCAACGACGAACGTCCTCTTGCGCGCCTCTTTGTGGATGAAGGTCTCTATTTCCGCCCAATCCCGTATCGCGGCTCCGTCTATGGATACTATCATATCGCCGGGTTTTATCCCCGCCTCAAACGCTGGATACCCGCTTGAAAGGCCGCCTATGACCGGCTTTGTCTCAGGGTATATGCCGGCGTAACCGGCTCCGTTTTCAGCGGACGTGTCAGGCGTAAGAGTCAGGGCAATGGTCGCGCCCGCGCGTCCCACGTCAATCGTCATGGGCCTTCCCGGGCTGAGCACCAGTAACGTAAGCACCTCCTCCCATCTGGAAACCTTTTTCCCGTCTATCGTCCGAATAACGTCGCCAGCAATAAAACCGGCCTTAGAACCAGCCATGTCCTTTGCGACGTGGCCGACTACAGGCTCTTTTTCAAGGAATGCCGGCGCCTCGATGCCGATCATGAAAATGACGGGAAGAAGGACAAAGGCAAGGATGAGATTCATTATCGGCCCCGCGGCTACAATGGCCGCCCGCTGGTACACGCTCTTATGAGGAAAGGATATTGACTTGAGTTCCTCCGGGACTTCCTCCTCGGAGTGCTCACCGCCCGTCATCTTCACGTATCCGCCAAGCGGCAGGGCTGATATGAAATAATCGGTATCGCCCCTTTTTATGCCAAAGAGCCTTGGGCCGAAGCCGAGCGAGAACTTTTCCACCCTCACCCCGCAGAGCTTTGCCACGGCAAAGTGACCAAGCTCATGGATGAAGATAAGCACGCCAAGTACTATTATGAACGAGATGACGATTGTCGGCATTTCATTTCTTCCGTTGATTTTTTACCTTCTCAGATGAACTTCATTGCGGCAAGAGCCGCTTGACGCGCCGACGCGTCGGCCTCCATCACGTCTTCTATAGATTTTACCGCCTTTAACTCATGCGAATCAAGCACTCTCTTTATCAGCTTATGGATGCCGGTGAACGGCAGCGCGCCCTTGAGGAACATCTCGACCGCGACCTCGTCAACGGCGTTTAAGACCGCGCACGCCGTGCCCCCGAGTTTCAATGCCTGATATGCAAGGCCGAGGCACGGGAAACGGGCATAGTCAGGCTCTGAAAAATCAAGCCTTAATCCGGCCATGTCGAGCGGCGCGGTACCGGATTCAATCCTCTCAGGATACGCGAGGGCGTACGCAATGGGGAGCTTCATATCCGGCGTTGACAACTGAGACATGGTGGAGCCGTCAACGTACTCAACCATCGAGTGCACGATTGACTGGGGATGGATTACGACCTTTATATCCTCTGGCCTTACGTCAAAGAGCCACCTTGCCTCAATGACCTCAAGCCCTTTGTTCATAAGGGTGGCCGAGTCAATGGATACCTTTCTTCCCATGTTCCAACGCGGGTGTTTGAGCGCCTGCGCCGGGGTTGCCGATTCAAGCGAATCGAGAGGCGCATTCAGAAACGGCCCGCCTGAGGCGGTAAGGATTATCCTTCGCAGATCCTGTTTTCTATGTCCGGCGAGCGATTGAAAGACGGCTGAGTGCTCGCTGTCTATAGGCATCAGCGTTGCCCCGCTCTTTCGCGCCTCCTCCATTACAAGCGGCCCTGCCATGACAAGGGACTCCTTATTGGCAAGGGCAATTGCCCTGCCTGAGCGCACCGCCGCCATTACAGGGGCAAGTCCTGCGGCGCCGGATATGGCGGCGACAACGGTGTCAACGCCATCGAACGTGGCCGCCGCTACAGCGCCGTCCGCGCCGTAACCAACGGCAACTCCCGGCAACATCGCCTCTCCGCCATCAATGGCCGTGGAGAGGCCAATCGAAACGAAACGCGGCCTGAACTCCTCTATCTGTTTTTTCAGCCTTGCAACGTTGTTGCCTGCGGCAAGGCTTATGACGCTGAACCTGTCGGGATGGCGCCTTACCACCTCAAGCGTGCTCTCGCCGATGGAACCGGTTGAGCCGAGTATCGCAAGACCTTTTTTTCTTTCGGCGCTCATGCGGGAAGCCTCTGTATTCCCCATAATATGAAGTAATACAATATCGGCGCTGGGAAAAGCAGGCTGTCTATCCTGTCAAGTATGCCGCCGTGTCCCGGAATAAGAGAGCCTGAGTCCTTGACCCCGGCGCTTCTTTTAAGGAGCGATTCGGCCAGATCGCCGAATATTCCGGCAATACCAATTACAATGGATAGCGCAATAATCAAGTAAACCGTTGTCTCAAGATGAACGTAGTAGTTGAAGATATAAGCAACCATGCCGCCTCCCACGAGGCCGCCGAGAGCGCCTTCAACGGTCTTGCCCGGACTTATCTCAGGAGAGAGCTTATGTTTGCCGATTAGTGAGCCTGTAAAATACGCGAACGTGTCATTAGCCCAGATTACAATCAAAAGGAGGAGCAGCCAGAGCCTCCCGCGCGGCCCATGCGCGGCTATAAGGAATAGAAAGGTAATGGGCAGCGCGATGTAAACGAGGCCGAGCGTTCTGAGCGCCGCGCCAAGCGCCGCGTCCTTAACCTCTCCGGCGCGTGCAACGATGCCCTGAACGAAAAAAACGAAGGTTGAGCCGATTACGACCGGCAAAAGCGCCTTATCTCCGATTGCGAACGCCGCAAACGGAGAGGCAACGGCCAAGCCAACGCCGAGCGCGTCGCCGAGCGGGTCCCTTTTATCGGTCAGCTTGAAGTTATTATACTCAAAGACGGCGCCAAGGATTATAGCGGACGCGGCAAGGCAGAGCCAAAAGGCGCCTGCGTAGAGCACCGCTACGACAACAATTGGAATTAGGACAAGTGCGGCGGCTACGCGCTTCAGACTTTCCCCCTGCTTATCCGTTATCGGCAACCTACCTTTTTTGAAAAAAAGGTAGGCCAAAAAACTTTAATAGGGAATAAACACCAAGGCTGACCCCCGATAGAAACATTCGGGGGCAGGCTACAACTTATATTGCCCGTGCGACAAGCACCTGTTTTTCAACGCCCGGCCGCTTCCTTTACAAGGCCGAACCTGCGCTCCCTGCCGCGATAATCTTCGAGCGCCTCGTCAAGATGCGCCCTCGTGAAGTCGGGCCACAATACGTCGGTTATGAATATTTCGGTATACGCAAGCTGCCACAGGAGAAAGTTGCTTATCCGTTTTTCCCCGCTCGTGCGAATGAGAAGGTCCGGGTCTGGCGAAGGCGCCGTGTAGAGGGCCTCCGAGATCATCCGCTCCGTAATATCATCGGCATTCAAGACGCCGGCCTTAACCCTTTCGGCAAGCGTCCGGCAGGCGCGAGTTATCTCTTCCCTGCCGCTGTAGCTCAAGGCCAGCTGCAGCACCATGCCGTTATTTGCGCGAGTTGACGATTCAAGTCCGTCAATCACGGCCCTTACGCTCTCTGGCAATTCCCTGATGCTGCCTATTGCCTTGAAGCGTATATTATTAGCAAGGAGCGTCTTTTCCTCCTCCTTCAGGTGCGTCTCCAGAAGGTGCATCAGGAGTTTGACCTCGGTTGCCGGCCTGTTCCAGTTTTCGCGCGAGAAAGTATAGAGCGTCAGATACTCTATACCCAGTTCGCGGCAGTACCTTACCGTGTCGCGGGCAACGTCAATGCCCCTCCTGTGGCCGTTTATCCTGTTAAGGAGCTTTAGTCTTGCCCATCGCCCGTTGCCGTCCATTATTATGGCAATGTGCCTTGGGAGACCATTTTCGGGTACGTTGTTCAATTGAGTCCTGTCTGGTGCTTGCCGCACGGGCAATATAAATTTTTACCTGCCCTGCTGTTTATTCCCTATTAAAGTTCTTTGGGCTTACCTTTCTTTCAAGAAAGGTAAGTTCATATCGCCGTTATATCGGTTTCCTTGTGGGCAAGCGCCTCGTCCACCTTGACTATCTGCTTGTCGGTCATATCCTGCACGTCGTGCTGGATTTTTTTCAGCTCGTCCTGAGTTATCTTCTTTTCCTTCTCAAGTTTTTTAAACGCCTCGTTGGCGTCCCTGCGTATGTTGCGAATGGAGACCTTGCACTCCTCTGCAAAACGCTTGGCCACCTTTACAAGCTCTTTTCTTCTCTCGTCGTTGAGCTGCGGCACGCTGATGCGGATGATCTTCCCGTCGTTCCCCGGGTTAAGTCCGAGGTCGGACGCCTGTATGGCCTTCTCAATGGCGTGAAGCTGGGATACGTCCCAAGGCTGTATGGTGATGGTTCTTGCCTCAGGCACCGATAGCGTCGCTATCTGCTTTAGCGGAGTCAGAGCGCCGTAGAAGTCCACCTTTACGCCGTCAAGCATGGCTACGGACGCCCTGCCGGTGCGAAGGCCGCCAAGCTCGTGCATAAGCGCGTCGAAAGACGCGGCCATCTTTTTTTTCATGCCTGAGATTATTTCGTCTTTCATGTCAGACTCCCGATACCAGCGTGCCCACTTCCTCACCCATGATAATCCGCATGAGGTTGCCGCTCTCTTTGATGTCAAAGACTATTATAGGCAGATTGTTGTCCATGCAGAGCGATATGGCCGTGGTGTCCATGACCTTCAATCCCTGCTTGAGCACGTCAAGATACGTGAGCTTGTCATAGCGCACCGCGCTTTTATCCTTCATGGGGTCTTTGTCGTATACCCCGTCCACCTTTGTTCCCTTCATTATCACCTCGGCGTTTATCTCCATTGCCCTCAATGAGGCCGCAGTGTCGGTGGTAAAGTACGGGTTGCCGGTTCCTGCGGCGAATATCACGATCCTGCCCTTTTCAAGGTGGCGCACGGCCCGTCTTCTGATGTAAGGCTCGGCCAGTTCCTTCATCTCTATTGCCGAGAGCACCCTTGTGCGCACGCCGTTTTTCTCAAGCGCGTCCTGAAGCATAAGCGAGTTTATCACGGTAGCCAACATGCCGACGTAGTCGGCCGTAGCCCTGTCCATGCCCTTTGCGCTCGCGGACACGCCCCTGAAGATGTTGCCGCCGCCGATGACAAGGGCTATCTCTACGCCCATGTCGTATACGGCCTTGACCTCAGAAGCGATGGCGTTGATGACCAGTGTATCAACGCCGAACTCCTTATCTCCCATGAGGGCTTCGCCGGAGAGCTTCAGCAATATGCGCTTGTATCTATATTTGGGCATGTCGGTTCATGAACGGCTCACATATAGCGCCGCTGGGAATTGCTGGAATATGCGGCTCACAGGCAAACTACTATGACTGAAAATAGCCTCAACCGCCTATGACCGCGGCCACATCCTTTGCAATGTCCGATGTCTTCTTTTCGATGCCCTCGCCGACCTTGAAACGCACAAAACGCCTTATGGATATGTTCTCCCCAAGCTTGGCAATCGCCTCGACAACGAGCTTTTCAATGGTTATACCCGGGTTCTTGACAAAACCCTGCTCAAGAAGGCATACGTCCTTATAGAACTTGTCGAGTTTCCCGTCCACCATCTTTGCAATTACATGATCAGGCTTTCCCGACTCCTTTGCCTGATTACGGTATATCTCCTTCTCGGCCTCGATTACAGAGGCGCTCACCTCTGAGCGGCTTACATACTGCGGACTCATTGCCGCGACGTGCATCGCAACGTCCTTGACAAGCAAGACAAATCCTTCGGTCTTGGCGACGAAATCGGTTTCACAGTTGACCTCAAGGAGTACGCCGACTTTTCCAGCGCCGTGTATGTATGCGTAAACAAGCCCCTCCGAGGCGGTCCTGCCCGCTTTTTTGAGCGCCGCGGCAAGACCCTTTTCCCGTAAAAAGGCTATCGCCTTTTCAATATCGCCATTTGACTCGCTAAGCGCCTTTTTGCAGTCAAGGATGCCTGCGCCAGTTTTTTCCCTAAGCTCTTTTACGCGCGATGCGGATATATCCATTAACCTTGAAACCCCCATGTACTATACTTTATTAAACAACTCAACCAAGCACCGGGGCCGGTGCGGCCTGCGGGGCTGGTGCGGCAACGGCCTTGGCAACAGCAGGGACATTCCCATGCTTTTTATCAGTGGCCGAGGCAAGGGACTCCTCGTACATGGCCCTGCCCTCGATACAAGCGTCGGCCATAGAGGAGGCAAAGAGCTTTATGGCGCGTATCGCGTCGTCATTGCCCGGTATGATGTAATCAACCTCGTCCGGGTCGCAGTTGGTGTCTACTATGCCGACGACCTTTATGCCCATCCTTCTGGCCTCTTTCGCGGCAATCGTCTCTTTCCTTGAATCTATTATAAATATGGCCGAAGGCACCGCGCCCATCGCGCGAACGCCGCCAAGGTACTTTTCAAGACGCACACGCTCCCTTTCAAGCATGAGCGCCTCTTTCTTGGTGGATGAAGAAATCTCAGGGTTAGCCTTCATATTATCAAGGGTCTTTAGCCGCTCTATGCTCTTTTTAACGGTTGCGAAGTTAGTCAGAAACCCGCCGATCCACCTGCTGTTTATGTAACCGCTTGAGCACCTCTTGGCCTCTTCCGCGACTGCGTTCTGCGCCTGCTTCTTCGTGCCGACGAAGATCACGCGCCCGCCCTTGGCAGCAGTGGCCTTTATGAAATCATACGCCTCTTTGAACATCTTGACCGTCTGCTGCAGGTCAATGATATAGATGCCGTTCCTTGCGCCGTAAATATACGGCTTCATCTTGGGGTTCCACCTCTTTGTCTGATGCCCGAAGTGCACTCCCGATTCCAAAAGCTGTTTCATCGTCAGATACGCCATCTTCCACTCTCCTTGTATTTGGTTTTTTCGGTTGGCTCTAAAAATTGCTATTTTTCCCGATTTCTGTGTCAGGGCGAAAATAAAAATGCTCACATATTAATTATATGCTGCGCTTTTTATTTTCGCCCTTCCTTGAACTCGGAAAAAATTTCTAATTTTTAGAGGCTACCTTTCCTCCGCGCCTTCATCCCGGAACGGAATCCGCGCATACAAACGGACACCGCCGCTCCGAACATCGTCCGACGCGTGTGTATTTGAACACTTTTATTTACCACAACAACAGGCCGTATTGCAAGGTATTTTTCTTACCTTTCTTGAAAGAAAGGTAAGCCAAAGAACTTTAACAGGGAATAAACACCAAGGCTGACGAATACTAATGTTGCCCGTGCGGCAAGCACCCTTTCTTGAAAAAGAAGGATAGACATAAGAACTTTAACAGGGAATAAACACCAAGGCTGACGAATGTTAATGTTGCCCGTGCGGCTTGTCCCCCTACTCAATATACCCGCTGACCTTGAAGTTAAAGTCATAGTTCATTATATTCGACCAGTCAATCCCCTTTTCCGTTGACCTTGCGTCATCGGCGCTGCCGTACTGGTTGCCGGGCGTATAAAACCAGTTCACGATGGCGTCCTTTGAGCGCCTCAGGACTATCCAGTATCGTCCCGGTTGAAGACGCGGTCTTTGCATCTCATCAGCGGCGAAATGAAAGTCGAACCACGAGTAGCCCGGATGGTACTTTACAGTATCAAGGCCGAGCGGCATGCTCCTCACGCCTTCCATGCCCGGCCTTCCGTCGTTGTCCTTTACCACGTCAAGCCAGAGGCTTCCAAACCTGCCTCCGAACTTGTGCATGGCAAGGGACACCTTGTCAAGACGCATCGTTTTTTCAACCGTAAAGGCCTGAGCATAAGTGAAGTCGCCTGTAACGTACTCGGCGGTCTCCTTGTCAAAGGTCTTCCTCCCCACGTCAGCGCCCGTTACCACGAAAAAACCGACCTGAGCCGGAAACTCGATATTCCCGAAGTCCACATGACCTGCGTATACAGAGGCTGGCTCAGGCTTTTTTTTGACCGGCTGGACAGGCTTGGCAGCCTCAACCGAGGTTGTCATTATATAGTTCGCCGGAGACGCGAGGGTTTTCTTCAGTACGAGCGTAATCGTATCGTCCGTAAAATCCGCTGATATGTCCTCGCTAAATGGAGGAAGCGCAGGCGAAGCCCGCCACGAATCGTTCACGTCAACCGAGTCGAGACCAACGGTCTGCTTAATGTGCCTTGGCCCAACGAACAGATGGCTCTGCTGCGCGTCGAAGGGCATCCATCCAAGGTCCGGATACCATACCTCCATCCATGCGTGTCCGCCCTGACCGATGCTCTGAACAAGCGCGCCGTTTGCAAGCGGCACCTTCCACTTTTTTTCAAGCGATATGCCGCCGACTATTCGCGCCGGGATGCCGGCCGAACGCATTAGCGCTATTGCCAAGTGCGCGTAGTTCTGACAGTTGCCGGAGCCGGTCTTGAGCGTGGCAAGGGCGCCGTAATCGGGGATGGGCGTCTTGTACTTTATATTGTCCACCACCCAGTTGAGTATTGACATGACCGCCGCATGTTCAGTTGCGCTTCCAACGGTCAATTGCGCGGCAAGCTCAGTTATTTCAGCCGCATCGGTCTGAACCTGCGCCGTCTTGTTCAAAAATACCCGGACGTCATCCGGCATCTCTTTCGGCTTCAGCGGGAACGCGGCCGCGCTTACCGTATCCCTGAGTTTTATATCAAGCTTGACCGTGTATGACTCGGCGATTGAGACGCCCTCCTTAATGTCAGTCCACGTAACAACCGTGTAAACGTTGCCGTAAGCGTCCTTCTCGTCGGCCACTGAGGCGGGCTTTGGATTATACGCCACGCGACGGTTTAATACCGTCTGGATGGTTGATCCCGCACTGTAAGAGGCCGGGTTTGCATACCTGAACGTGAGTTTATTCAAACCCTGCCTTGGCGTCGCAAAACGCCTCTCCTGTTTAACGTCAATCGCCTCGCTCATCGTTCCATCGAGCACGAGGGTTGCCCCGCGCACCGTGTGCGGCGCAAAAAAGATGCTTAACGCAAAGGCGAATATGAACGTAATGCTTGAGGCACAATTATTTATCAACCGTGCTTTGTTCATGACATCCTCCTTTACTTGCTCTTCGCCACATACACGCCGTCCCACCCATCTGGCAACGGGGCAAGCGCATACTCAGAGGCCCTTGCAACGTAGAGTTTTGAAGGCCCGTCGTTCGGATATCGCTCAATGACCCTCTCGAATGCCGCCTTTGCCTCGTCAAACCTTCCTGCCCTGAACATGGCAAGCGCCTTTGAAAACTCCTCGCCGAGCCGCAGCGATTCCTGATCGCCTTTAGCCGCCAGCAGCTCATACAACCCGACCGGCCTGTCCTTGCCCTTGACCTTCACAAGGTCGAGCTCGCGGAAGACGAAGTCGTCCTTTACCGAATCGTACGTGAACTGGCTTACGATGATATGCGAGCCGTAGAGTTTATTCAGCCCCTCAAGCCTTGATGCAAGGTTTACGTTATCCCCTATGCCGGTATAGTCAAACCTCAGCACCGAACCCATGTTGCCGACAACGGCCTCGCCTGTGTTTATGCCTATGCCTATGTCAACGTGAGGATACCCCTTGAGCGCCCATCCGGCGTTGAGCGCCTTCAAGGTTGAGAGCATCCTCAGAGCCGACGAACATGCGCGGCGAGGATGATCGTCAAAGGCGATAGGCGCGTTGAATATCGCCATTATGGCGTCGCCTATGTACTTGTCAAGGAGGCCGTGCTCCTCAAGAACTATCATGGTCATAGGGTTTAAGTACTCGTTAAGCAGGGTTACGAGCTTTTCAGGGGTGAGGCGCTCAGAGATGGTCGTAAAGCCGCGTATGTCGGAAAACAGCACCGTAACCGTGCGCTTTTCTCCGCCGAGGTTTAACCTGTCCGGGTTTTTGATTATCTCGCTCAGCACCTGCTCGGAGACGTACTGGGTAAACGCCCTTTTCAAAAACCTGCCCTTCTTTTCGACGACCACGTTCCTGTATGCCTCGATGAACAGGTATGCCGTTGAGAGCGAAAACGCTGGGTATATAAGGCTGGGTTTAAGATTAAAGGATGAAAAAAGGTAGAACTCGCCGACGATGAGCGCGGCAAAAAAACCAGCGAACACGGCAAGGCTGATATACGTCGTGAGCGCGGCTGAGACGATAAGCGCCAGTAATACAGGCAGCAAAAGCACAAGGGCAAGGTCTAATATTATGACCCTTGAGTCGCGCACAAGGAATCTTTTTTCAATGACGTTGGCCGCCACTGTCGCGTGTATCTCAACCCCGGGCAAAAGGGTGTCGAGCGGGGTGGGCCTGATGTCGTAAATGCCCTTCTCCGTAACGCCGACGAATACGAGTTTATCTTCAAGAGAGGCTGCCTTGACCTTGCCGCTTATAACGTCGGAAGCCGAGTAGGTGGTAAAAGAGAGGGCCGGGCCATAGTAGTTGACCTGATACGCCCCTTCTTCGTCAAGCGGTATCCTCACGGGCCCGACGCTTAACCCGTCAATGCCGTAAGAAGCCGTATGGAGCGTAAGGTCAGCGCCCTTTCCAAGGTATAACTTGAGCGCCTCAAGGGAAAGCGAAGGATAGACGGCGTCGTTGTATTTGAAGACAAGGTTGGCCGCCCGGTATATGCCGTCGTCTTGAGGAATTATATTGAATGACCCGAAGGCCTTTGCGCCAAGGCCGATGACCGGAATATTGCCGTCTACGCCTGAGAAGTCAAGGCCCGTGAACCCTTGTTCCTCTGCCGCATCGCCGACGTAGGAAGTCCGCGTTATTGCCGAACGCTTCAACTGAGCTTCGACAGCCGGGTCAGCCGCCTCGGTAGAATCGTCGCGGAAGAAAAAACCGAGCACAACGTTGTCCGCGTCCTTAACCGCAGCGGCAAGCGCCTTGTCGGCAACCACGTTTTGCGGCTCCGCAAAGACGATGTCGTAAGCCGCGACCCTCGCGGGCTTCAATGCCTTTACGAGAAGGGCGGTGCTCTCCCTAGACCACGGCCACCTGCCGATATGGTTTATGCTTTTTTCATCAACCGCCACGATTACTACGTCGGATGGCGGAGAGCTATTGCCGCGCATCACGAAAAATGCGTCTTGAACCTTCAGATCGAGAACGGTAAAAAGCCACGGCCTGTGCCAAAAGGCAAAAAGCGTTATAAGAGCCGCACCCACGCCGATAAGAGCGAAGAACGTCTTGTCCCCGGGTCTCTTGAACGCCATATCAATTATTCCCCAAGGGACTTTAGCAGTATCTCCACCGTGCCCCTGCGCGCACCTTTCGGATACTCGGAGAGATAGCGCGTAAACAGCTTCCTTGCGTTTTCCTTGTCTCCCATGTCCATGTAAATAACGCCGGCCGAGTACACGGCATTATCAACGAACTCGGACACCGTGTATTTTTCCATAACGGCCTGATATTCGGTAAGGGCCGCCTTGGGGTCGTTGAGATTCCTCGACAATACGGTACCGCGCTCAAGATGCGCCTCAGCCCTTACAGAGCTGATCTCCGTAAGGTCAATGGCTATCTGAAAAATATTGAGCGCGTCCTTGAACCTCTTGCTGTCGGCCAGATAATGGCCGTAGTTGATGTTCCACCTTGCAAGTATGGCCGGGAGCTTGCCTGCGGCCTCCCACTCGACCGGCGCGTTGACGTCCGTTACGGCCTCAAGCTGCGCCCTTGCCTCGGCAAGCGGCGTGCCCGGCTCCACGGCAATCGGCTTTATGGGGGTAACCCCGCTCGTATTCTCGGTCATCTGCCCAGCCTTTAGCGGGACGGAATCCTTGCCGCCGGCGGCGCTTGCCGCGACCGTCCCTTCGTTTCCGAACATGACGTTCGCGTTGCCCTGATTCATCACGATGAAGTCGGTGCCCCTGACTCCCGCGACCGCGGTGCGCGTCCTGACCTTTATGTCCGACTTGCCCGCGAACTTTGTAACGATTGCCCTGACCTTGCCGGTTGCCAGAGTGTATACGGCGCTTCGTTTCTTTGCCGAGACCATGTAATCGCTTATTTCCAACTCGCTGTCATTTCCAAGCATTATCTTCGTGCCGTCGCCAAAGACGATAAGCGCGCGGCCGTCGGACCCGGTTCTTATCTTGTCTCCGGCGTTGACCTCAACGCCCTTAACCGCGGTTGCCCAGTCCGCTCCGCCTTTGGCCATGAAAAACACGGCCCCTGAAAAGGTATCCAACGCCCCCGCGCCTGCCATGGCCATTGACGGCATGAGCAAAAAAGCGGCAAACAAAAAGACCAGCGGCAACCATAGAATCTTCTTACTCATTCGCAAACCTCCATTCAAGAGCACCCTCGCCGAGAGGCCCGGAAATGACGAGGCGCATCAGTTTCGTATCCTTGCCGGGTATCGGCTCGGCCCCCTCGGCTGAGTATCTCGGGAATCTCACGATATAGCCGGAACTCCAAAGGTCAAGATAGGGGAAAAAATCGCGGAGGAGCGGGTCCTTGACGTCGGCCTTGTTTATAAAAAGCGGGGCAAGCCGCTCGCCCGAAGAAGTCTCAAGATAAAGCCGCCAGATGGAGTTGTTCTTTTCAAGGTCGTTCCACGACGGGTCAGGGGCATGGACCGCAAGAAAAAAATCGTTGTACATCTCTATCTCGCCGGCTGCTCGCTCAACAAGCCCTTTTTTGTAGCCCTCATCCAATCTGAACGACGACGAGTAGCGGGCGATGTATGCGTCCGTGAACTCACTCCCCTTGTAGGTTGCATAAACATAGAGCCTCGCGTCAAGGCCGTGGAATATGCGCGTGTGCCTTGTCCACCTGCTGAGGACTTCATTGTAATCGGGTTTTACCGCGGCTGTGCAGCCGGAGATGAAAAGGATGAAGGCAAGTATACAGGCTGGTTTGAGTTTCGACAACATCCGCGCCGCCTTTCGGTTATCAGTTATCGGTGGACGGTTATCGGTGACGGATAACCGATAACTGTTTTCTCATTATTGCCGGTTTATTTGAAAAGCGCAAGCTGCGGCGCAACCTGTTCCCTGCCCGCCTCAACCGGGTATTTGCCGGTGAAACAGGCATCGCAAAAACTCCCACCCGCGGAGCGCACCGCCTCGTACATGCCTTCAACGCTCAGGTATCCGAGCGTGTCCGAGGTGATGTATGCGTTTATCTCCTTCATGCCGTGGGTTGCCGCTATCAACTCCGTAGTCGTAGGCGTATCAATGCCATAATGGCACGGACAGATGGTTGGCGGGGAGCTTATCCTCATGTGCACCTCGCGCGCCCCTGCCTCGCGTACCATCCTTATTATCTTCCTCGACGTGGTGCCGCGCACTATCGAATCGTCCACCACTACCACTCGCTTACCCTTGAGAGAGTCCTTTATGGCGTTGAGCTTGACCTTCACGCCGAAGTGCCGTATGGCGTCCTTTGGCTCTATGAACGTCCTGCCGACGTAGTGGTTCCTGACTATGCCGAGTTCAAACGGAATCAGCGCCGCCTCCGCGTATCCAATGGCCGCCGGAACGCCTGAATCAGGCACCGGTATCACCACGTCGGCCTCAACCGGAAACTCCCTTGCAAGCGTCCTGCCGAGGTTTTTTCTGGTCTCGTATACGTTTGCCCCGAAGACGACCGAATCGGGACGGGCAAAGTATATGAGTTCAAAGACGCAAGGGGTGTAAGGCGCGCCCTTAAACGGCTTGAATGAGCGCAGGCCGTTTTTGTCTATTATCAGCACCTCGCCCGGCTCGACGTCCCTTATATATTCGGCCTCGATGAGGTCAAAGGCGCATGTCTCTGATGCAACGACGTAAGCGCCCTTCACTCTGCCCAGCGATAACGGCCTGAAGCCGTGCGGGTCTCTGGCCGCTATCATCATGTCCTCGGTCTGAAATAACAGGCAGTACGACCCCTGTATCCTCTTCAGCGCGTATACGATCCTGTCAAGCAACCCGCTTTCCTTGCTTGAGGCGATAAGGTGGACGATTATCTCCGTGTCCATGCTTGACTGGAATATCGAACCGTAAGCCTCGAACTCGTCCCTCAGGAGAGCGGCGTTCACGAGGTTGCCGTTGTGCGCCACGGCTATGGAGCCCCTTGCGTACTCCACGACAAAGGGCTGGGCGTTTCTGATGTGCGACTCCCCGGCGGTGGAATACCTTACGTGCCCAATGGCCGAAGCGCCGGAAAGTCTGGCGATGACGTTGCCGTTGAACACCTCGGCAACGTGGCCCATGCCCTTATGTGAATTGAGCTTCAGCCCGTCGGAGGAGACGATGCCAGCGCTCTCCTGCCCCCTGTGCTGAAGGGCGTAGAGTCCGAGATAGGCGATGTTGGCGGCCTCGGCATGTCCGTGGACACCGAACACGCCGCACTCGTCGTTGAACTTATCAAACATGAGTCAAGTACCTCTCAAGAGAACCAGACCACTCGTGCATCAGCATCGAGACGGGGCAATTGATGTAATCGCCTATCTTCAGAGAATCGCCGTGTACCTTGCCGATGACCTCGCAAGGCACGTCGGAGCACAGGCGCTTTAACTCGTCAATATGCGCCCTGTCAACGCTTACTATAACGCTTGAGCCTGACTCTCCGAAAAGCGTCTCGTCAATGCGCCCGCCGCGCTTTATCTCAATGGCCGCGCCGACTGGGACTTGCGGCCTCGGATTGAAGCAGCACTCCGCAAGCGCCACGGCAAGGCCGCCTTCGCTAAGATCATGCGCGCTTTTAATTATACCAGCCTTTATAGCGGCCAGACAAGCCTCCTGAAGCCGTTTTTCAGCGTCAAGGTCGAGCCTTGGCGGCATACCCTTCTCAAGGCCGTGCATTACGCTCAGGTATTCGCTGCCGCCAAGGGACGGATTCCATGCCCCCATGAGCATGACAACGTCGCCAGCGTCCTTGAACCACTGGGTTGTGTTGCGCTTCAAATCATCAATAAGACCCACCATGCCGATGGTCGGGGTCGGATGCACCGCCGCGCCAGAGGTCTCGTTATACAAACTTACGTTGCCGCCTATAACCGGAATATCAAAGGCGCGGCAGGCATCGGATATGCCGCGTATAGCCTCTTTTATCTGCCACATCACCTCAGGCCGCTCAGGATTGCCGAAGTTTAAACAGTCGGTAAGGGCAAGCGGACTTGCGCCGCTTACGACAAGATTTCGCGCTGCCTCGGCAACGGCCAAAGCCGCTCCCGTGTACGGATCAAGAAAACAGTATCGAGAGTTGCAGTCAACCGTCATTGCAAGCGCGTTGTCCTCGCCCTTTATTCGCACGATTGCCGCGTCTGAACCGGGACCAACGACGGTATCGGTCCTTACCATGTAGTCGTACTGGCGGTATATCCATGCCTTGCTTGCGATGTTGCCGGAAGAGAGGAGCTTCAAAAGAGCGTCGTTCATGTCATCAGCAGCCTTGATTGCCTTCAGATCAAGACGCTGCACGTCACCCTGCCATTCTGGTCTCTTTGACGGACGGTCGTATGAAGGCGCATCGTCCGTAAGCGCTGTAACCGGTATGTCGGCAACGGCCTTGCCAAGCTCCATTATGCGAAGCCTTTTATCATCCGTAACGACGCCTATTACACATGCCTCAAGATCCCACTTGCCGAATATCTCCTTTACTGCGGCCTCTGAGCCTTTCTTCACCACAAGGAGCATGCGTTCCTGTGACTCGGAGAGCATTATTTCATAGGCACTCATCCCGGTCTCGCGCCTTGGAACAGCGTCAATGTTTATCTCCATGCCTGTGCCGGCCCTGCCGGCCATCTCTGCGCTTGACGAGGTAAGCCCTGCCGCGCCCATGTCCTGAATCCCGATTACGTGGTCGGTCTTGAAAAGCTCAAGACACGCCTCAAGAAGGAGCTTTTCAGAGAACGGGTCTCCGACCTGCACAGTGGGCCTTCTCTCCTCGCCACCGCTTCCGAACACGTCAGAAGCCATGACCGCGCCGTGTATGCCGTCCCTGCCGGTCCTTGACCCGACGTACATGACCGGGTTTCCGACGCCGGAGGCAAGGCCCTTGAATATCCTGTCATGTCTTACAAGACCGGCCGTCATGACGTTCACAAGGCAGTTGGCGTCATAGGATGAGTTGAAGTACACCTCTCCGCCCACCGTAGGCACTCCGACGCAGTTGCCGTACCCTGCTATGCCGGCCACGACGCCCTCGACGAGACGCCGCGTCCTGCCATTATCATAAGAGCCGAAGCGCAAGGAGTTAAGAGAGGCAATGGGCCTTGCTCCCATCGTGAATATGTCGCGCAGTATACCGCCCACGCCCGTTGCCGCGCCCTGATACGGCTCTATAAAGGACGGGTGGTTGTGGCTCTCCATCTTAAAGACGACCGCAAGACCGTTGCCGATGTCAACCACTCCGGCGTTCTCGCCGGGCCCCTGCAAGACGCGCTTCCCTTTCGTCGGCAAGTTCTTGAGATGCCTTCTTGAGGACTTGTAAGAGCAGTGCTCGCTCCACATGGCTGAGAATATGCCAAGCTCGACAAGCGTCGGCTCAGCGCCCATGACTTCCTTTATGCGGTTAAACTCTTCAGGCGTAAGGCCGTGCTCTTTTACGATTGTTTCAGGTATCATCGTTCCATTAACCGTGTTTTATCTTAAAGACGAGTATTATGAAAACAAGTACAAGAGAGACCCCGTTAGCCAATATAAGCGGCATGTCCGTCCTGATTATCCCATAGATGAACCAAAGCACTATGCCGATGGTAAGCAGGGCGAACATGTGCAGGGATATGTCCTTGGTATGCCGCGTCCTCCATGTGCGTATGACCTGCGGCAGGAACGATACCGTTGTAAGCGTGCCTGCGACTACGCCAAGTATGGTGATTGAATCCATTTACTATATACCAATCTCACGGCCTTATTACATACCGCCAGCCAAACTCATCCGGCCCTGTGCCTGACGAGACGCCCGCAAGATAATCATAAGCCTTTTTCGCAAATTCGCCGGTCTTGAAGCCGTTTATGACTATCTTTTTGTCGTTATGACATATCTCGCCGACCGGGGAGATGGTCGCGGCTGTGCCTGTGCCAAAGGCCTCCTTGAGCGTACCCGCGCTTGACGCAGCTATGAGTTCGTCAATCGAAATCCTGCGCTCAACTACCTTCATGCCCCAATGCCTTGCAAGTTGTATAACACTGTCCCTCGTAACGCCCGCAAGCACTGAGCCGTCAAGCGACGGCGTTACAAGTTCATCACCGATGACAAAAAAGATATTCATGGTGCCGACCTCTTCCACGTACCTTCTCTCAACCGCGTCAAGCCAAAGCACCTGCGTAAAACCGCGTTTTTTCGCCTCCTCGGCCGGAAGGATGGAGGCCGCGTAATTGGCCGGGGTCTTTGCCTCTCCAAGACCTCCGCGCGCGGCACGGACGTATTCGCCTGACGTTACAAGGCGCACTGGATTCATACCCTCTTTGTAATACGCGCCAACCGGTGATGTTATGATGAGAAACCGGTACGTCTCGCTCACCCTCACGCCAAGATAGTTGTCCGTGGCGAATATGAACGGACGGATATAAAGGGCGTATCCTTTGCGCCTCGGCACCCACTCCCTGTCCAGCTTGACAAGCTCAGTAAGGCCGTCCCTGAAAAGATCATAGCTGACCTCTGGTATGCAAAGGCGTCTTGATGACCTCTGAAAACGGCTGTGGTACTTATCAATCCTGAATAGGTTTATCGTGCCGTCTTCGGCATGGAAGGCTTTAAGCCCCTCGAACACGGCCTGACCGTAATGGAGCGTGCACATCGCCGGAGATATGCTCATGTCGCCAAACGGCATTATTTCAGGCCTTTGCCACTGGCCCGCCTCATACTCAGCCGAGAACATGTGGTCGGAAAAATGTATGCCGAAGCCCGGATTTTCAAGTATATCCTTGGTAAGCGAACTAAGAGGTTTTTTTGTTATCCGCATTGAGGTTTTTACCATCCCTGTTAGTCCCCCTTGACTATTGTCCTGACGATATAGAACATACATATCAATATGCCGGCTGCGACAAGCGTTACGCTGAAGACGACTATCGGCAGCACTGATTTAGCGGCTGCCTCGGCTCCGATGGATGCCGTCCTGTAACCCATGATTATCCACGCGAAGGGGTAGAAAAAACCTCCGACACCGGCGCATGCCGAGGCAAAGGTCTTGACCATCAACCTTGCGCTGACAAAGGCAAGTATCAAAGATACCACAATGGAGACGAGTCCAAGCCCCATCGCATGTATATGCCCTCTTGTAAGACGCTCATGCGCCTGCGCCATAAGCCCGCTTGAGTGATCGCCGCGGGCTGCATCCGCGCCGTTATTGCCCGCTGTGCCCTTATCATGCGAATGATTATGAGCGACGTGCTTTAGCGCGGCGGCTTCAGACTTAGGCGGGCTTGACAAAATAAAGGTCTCCTCAAGCCGCGTCCTGTCCCTGTCGGCAAGGTCGCGGTGAATGCCTTCATGGTTCACGGTAATGTAGGCCGCCCAGAAGATGCCGAACAAAAGGCTCGCAAGCCCTAAGAACAACCCTATCTTCACAGGACGCAACATCGGCTGCATCATCATCTACCCCTGTCAGTGTCGTTTATCAGTTTGCTAAAAAACTCAAAATTTATACAGGCTGCTCAAAAACGTCCAGATGCAAGGCGTCGAGGAGCGACGAATGAGGCGCACTTTGTTGTGCGTCGCAGTGAGGAGCGACGAAGACAACGCCGCAGATGGGCGTTTTTCAGCAGCCTGTCAGTTGAAAAGATTGAATCTCAGTATATGCCAGAAGGCGGCCACTCCGTCCTTCCAGTTTATCTTCTTCCCTTCCTCATAAGTCCTGCCCGCATAGGATATGGATGTCTCATATATCCTGTAACGTTTTTTTGCGATCCTTGCGGTAATCTCAGGCTCAAAACCGAACCTGTCAGACGTGAGGGTAAGCCCCTTTAGAACGTGGCTCCTGAACGCCTTGTAACCGGTCTCCATGTCCGTAAGGTTCAAATTGGTAAGGATGTTTGAGAAAAGCGTCAGGGTCTTGTTGCCGATCATGTGCCAGAAGAAAAGCACCCTGTGAGAATCCCCCATGAAGCGCGAGCCGTAAACCACGTCGGCCTTTCCCTCCAATATCGGGGCAAGGAGCTTTGAGTAATCCCTTGGATCATACTCAAGATCAGCGTCCTGCACAATCACTATGTCACTCCCGGCCTTTTCAAACCCTGTCCTAAGACCAGCCCCCTTGCCGCGGTTCTTATCATGGAAAAAAACCTTGATCGCGCACCGCTTGTCCTTCATGTAATCCGCGTCAGGGTATTCACCCCTGGAGATCGCCGCAAGCAACTCCCGCGTGCCGTCAGTGGAAAAGTCGTCAACTACTACCAATTCATCCGGTATGCCCGTGTCAACCACCCTCTTTATAACGGTCCAGATATAAGTCTTTTCATTGTAGACCGGCATGACAACCGAGACGGTCATGGTTTTAAGAAGCGTATTTTCTATCATTACACGAATAATCTCCCGTAGTCGGTATTTATACTACAAAAACCGATTGAAGTCCACGCAACTTACCTTTCTTGAAAAACAGGTTGCGCCTCGCGAGCGCCCTTAAATAGGTTATCGGTTAACTTGAAAAGAAACAATCAGGTGGGAGGTAAGCCTCTGGGGTTTAGCAAGGTCTTTTCTTTCCAGCTTCCAATCCTTACGGCGCGGCGCACTCGGAAAGACTTCCCTTGATCTTTTCGATGGCGTGGATCAACGCTGGCATGACGACCGCGAGGTTTTCGCGCACGGCGCGCGGGCTTCCCGGCAGGTTTATGATAAGCGTGGTTTTTCTTATCCCGCACACGGCGCGGGAGATCATGGCATTAGGCGTCTTTTTAAGGCTCTCTGCCCTCATGGCCTCAGACATGCCGGGGAGCAGCCTGTCAAGAACGGCCATAGTCGCTTCAGGCGTAACGTCTCTCGGCGTAACGCCGGTGCCGCCCGTGGTTAAGACGACGTCAAGCTTCCTGACGTCGGCATACTCGATAAGCATGGCCTTTATTATCGAAACCTCGTCGGGGATAACGTCATAAGCGGCCACCTCCGCAGGAAGCTCCTGAATCATCCGCCGTATCTCAGCACCGGAGAGGTCTTCACGCTCGCCGCGCGAACCCTTGTCGCTCATCGTAAGTATGCCCGCTTGGAACATATAAACTCCGGTTATCCGTTGTCGTTTTAAGGAAGCTCTGATTTATTCTCTTTCTGTCTTTGCGAGGAGCGCTTTTGCGACGCGGCAATCTCGTAACTTGCTGATTTACCTACGAGCACGGGATTGCTTCCCCCGCGAGAATGACAAACTAAGAATAAATCAGAGCTTCCTTAAGAATATTTACTTTACCTTCACTGATACCTGTCTTTGTCTTTACTGATAACTGATAACCGTTTTTCAAGGCGTGTCGCTTACCCAGACCTCGCCCTTTGTCGTTGTCTCGCGCTTCCATATCGGGGTTACGCGCTTCAATTCCGTTATAGCCCATTCGCAGGCCATGAATGCGTCGTTTCTGTGCGCTGCGGCAGCGGCTATCAGCACGATATCCTCGCCTATGTCAATTGCGCCTGTCCTATGGACTATTCCAATCTCTATGATGTTGAAGTTTGCAAGCGCCCTTGCGCGTATGTCGCTGAGTTTTGCCTCGGCCATGCCCGGATAATGCTCGAACTCAAGGCCCGCAATCCCGACTCCCTTTGAAAAGTCCCTGCCGCAGCCGAGGAACGTTACAACCGCGCCGATGCCCCTTGAGGCCGACTTTACGGCATTGACGGTCTCCTCGATGGAGAACGGCTCTTTTTGGATACGCACAAGGGTATTTGTCGTTTTCATATAATCCGTTTACCCGCCTGAAAACGGCGGCAGAAAACCCACCTCGTCGCCGTCCTTTACAACCGCGTCCTTTGCGGCAAACTCCTGATTGATGGAAATGAGTATTGACCTGCCTGTGAGCGCCTCGCTCAGCCCGGGCAGGTCTTTTATAATCATGCCCTTGAGGCCGGAGAGCTTTATCTCCTTCAGATCCCCAAGGTCATACTCCTTCATTTCAGTCCCTGCCAGGCCCTTGAGCATGGCAAAGAATCTTACGGTTATCATGGTAATCTATTTTAGGAAGGTCTGATTTATTCTCATCCCGCGCCTCGTAATTGTCATTCCCGAGGTTTTAATCGGGAAGGCCAGCGTCTTAAGATTTAAAACATAAAGACACTGGCCTTCCCGCTAAAAGATTGCGGGAATGACACCAAGCAAGCAAGGCTGCTACCTTGCATCAACGTGTCTCAAAGTGAATTAATCAGACCTTC
>JBBTCG010000041.1:0-7480 GCA_038043305.1 Deltaproteobacteria bacterium
CTTTGCTCGTAATGTTTTTCCTCGCCAAGGAGCCGCCGGACCGTGTCAAGGAGAAGTTCACTCACCACTTAAAGGTCTTTGGCGAGAAGGATGCATGGGTCTTTAACATCTCCTACATTCTTACTTTTGGCGGCTACATCGGGTTCACCAACTTCCTGCCAACCTTCCTCCACTACGAATACAACATCCCGCTTGCCACAATGGGACAGTATTCGGCGCTCATCGCAATCATGGCGAGCATATCGCGTATAGCCGGCGGCTGGCTTGCTGACAGGGTAGGAGGCCTCAATTGCATGAAGTGGGTATGCATCATAACCGCGGTAACGTCATTCTATATCGCCACTCTGCCGCCCTTCTACATCGTGATACCGGCGCTGTGCGTCCTGTTCCTCGCGCTGGGCGCAGGCAACGGCTCCACCTTCCAGCTTGTGCCGCTTCGCTGGATCGGGTCAACGGCCATCGTCATGAGCCTCATCGGCGAGGTGGGCGCGCTTGGAGGCGGCCTGATACCGAACGTCATGGGCTACTCAAAGCAGCACCTCGGCAGCTACCAATATGGTTACATAGTATGGGGGGTGCTCGCTATAGGGATACTCATCATGTATATGGTGGTTAGCCGCAAATGGGAAAAGTCATGGGTCGGCGCGGGCGGAAGGGCGCTTCCAAAATCGGAAACGACCGAATACTCGCACCACTGAGTTGTGGTTTGCGGACAGGCATTTGTTTGGTGTAATGCGTTTCGTTTCATTGGCGGTAAGGCCGTTTTTTTTAGGCGGCCTTACGCTTACGACGGCCGTACAACTGCAAAAAACCTTTTTGCGAGGTAATCAATCATGCAATATAAGACGATAATCTGTCCGGTTGACGCCACTGAACTTGCTGACGCCGCGCTTGCTCAGGCCGCCTACGTGGCCAGTATTTCAGGGGCAAAACTCATCCTTCTGAACGTGGTGGAAAAGTGGTACCGCTCCGCGCACGTTGTTACCGATTCACCTGAATGGCAGCACATACACGAGGACTGGCTCAAGGAAGGCGAAAAACTTCTGCAAGACGTCGCCACAAGGGCAAGGGAACGCGGGGTAAAAGACCTTGAGATGGTATCGAGGGAGGGAGACGCGGCGCATGAGATAGTCGCGCTCGCCGTGGAGAAAAGGGCTGACCTCATAGTGATGGCGACCCACCGCTACTCGCCGGTCGGCAAGCTGTTCATGGGCAGCGTAACCGACAAGGTGAGCCGCCACTCGCCGTGTCCTGTCATGTGGGTCTACGGAAGCATATCAAGACCGGCCTGACTCCGAAGACAAAACATTCATTATGCAAATAAAAAACCCCTTTCGACAAAAAGGGGTTTTTTATTCAGCTCGTTTCTGCGCGTATGGCGGAGCCCCTCACATCTTTCCTCTCCCCAAGGGGGAGAGGATGAAAAAAGGAATCTCTTAACTCCCTCTCCCCAAGGGGGAGAGGGTTGGGGTGAGGGGGCTGTCTTATTAGAACCACACAATGACAGTTATACAAAGGTCTCCTTTGGGAAGAGGGGGCTGTCAGTCTTGCTTGAAAGAGGCCAGCCTCTCGTCAAACTCGCGCACCTTTGCGTCATGCTCGGTTGAGACCTTTTGCAGTTCGTTAAAAAGTGTTTCTATCTCCTGCTTACGGCTGTGGCATGTCCTTGCCAGTTCCGCTATGCGCGGCGAATCAGAGGCGCTCGACGCTGCGGCAAGCGCCTCATTGTCATTTTCGAGCGCGCCTTCCATGGAGCAGATGTCCGCCTCAAGAGCCTCCATCCGTTTCTTCAGCGGGCTTAATACGCGTGAGCGTTCATTGGCCAACTCGCCCCTGATCTTACGCGACTCTCTGTTGCCGCGCCATTTCCCGGCGCTGCCGGAGGGAGGGGCCTTCTCGGTCTGAACTGACGCCTCTTCCTTCCATCCGACGCGGTCAAGAAAGTCCTGATACGTGCCCTCAAACAGGGATGCCTCTCCGTTGTCGAACACGATGAGCCTCGTCGCAAGGCGATGAACTATCATCTCGCTGTGCGTTACCATGATCACTGCCCCGCTGAAGCCGCAGACCGCCGCAATCAGCGCGTCAACCGAGTGCATGTCAAGATGGTTTGTAGGCTCGTCAAGCATCAACATATTCGCCGGGCTGATAAGAAGTTTACCGAGGAGCACCCTGCTCTTCTCGCCGCCTGAAAGCACTGAAACCTTCTTCAAGGCCATGTCTCCCTCGAACATCATGGCCCCGCATATCCTTCTTGCAACGGCCCTTGAGTTGTCAGGGTGCGCCTCTATGAGCGTCTCCTCCACGGTCAAATCGGGTAAGAGCCTGTCAATATTCGTCTGGCCGAAGTACGCGAACTTCAAGGCGTCGTGCCGCCGTATCCCGCCGCTTGACGGGGCAAGCTCGCCTGCTAAGAGGTTCATAAGGGTGCTCTTGCCCTTGCCGTTCCTGCCTATGACCGCGATGCGGTCGTTTGGCCCAACGGACAGGCTGAGTCCTTTTATAAGCGGCGTTTGGGGGTCATAACCAAAGGAGAGTTCCTTCACGTCCATCAGGAACTTGCCGTTGAAGACGGCCTCGTTAAAGCCGAAATCAAGCCCCTTTATCTTTTCAAGGTCAACGAGCCTCTCCTGCTTTTCAAGGAGCTTTACCCGCGACTGCACGGCGCTGGCCTTGCTTGCCTTTGCGCGGAAGCGGTTTATGAACTGCTCGGTCTCGGCACGTTTTTTATCCATGTTGACGCGGGTCTTTTCATGTATCTCCTCATCCTCGGCGATCCTTGCATAGAGCTTGTCCGCGCCGCCGGGGAGCTTTCTTATTGCCCGCCTGTGAATGGCCATCGTATGCGTTGACACGCTGTCCATGAAATCCTTGTCATGGGTTATCATCATCAACTCTCCGGGCCATCTCTTCAAAAACCCCTTGAGCCAGCGCATGCTCAGGATGTCGAGGTAGTTGGTCGGCTCGTCGAGCAAAAGGAGGTTCGGCTCCGAGGCAAGCGCCTTTGCAAGGTTCAATCTGACCTGAAAGCCGCCCGACAGGGCAAGGGGAGACATGTCCAGTTGTTCCTCGGAAAAGCCCAGCCCGGCCAGTATGGCCTTGACCTTGTAGCTCATGTCCGCGCCGTCGGTGTGTGAGGCCAGCGCGCTTACCGCCTCCTCCAACACCGTGGCCGATGTAAACCTGAGATGCTGCTACAGATAGGCTATCGTGTAGTGTCTTGGCCTGATTATCTCTCCGGCGTCGCACTCCTCCTCCCCGGTAATAATCCGAAAGAGGGTCGTCTTCCCATGCCCGTTTCTTCCGACAAGCCCCACTCGCTCCCTTGAGCCAAGGGAAAAGCTCACGTCGTCAAAGAGCGTCTGCTCTCCGTAAGATTTTGTAAGTCCGTTTACCTTTATCATTGTCCTTGCTGTTCCTTTTCAAAAGCATCTTGCAACGCCTTCAACCGGCCGCGCAACTCATCCGGCCGGTAAGTTTCTTTTCCCGAAAAACCCCATACGGGCTGAGGCCATGCCGCGTCGCGTGTGAACCTGCCTACGACGTGCACGTGCAGTTGATCCACTATGTTCCCAAGGGCGCCGACGTTTATCTTGTCAGGCTTAAAGACCCTTTCAAGCACGCCGGACGCAAGCGCTATCTCCTCCATCAGCGTCGCGCGCGCGGTGCGCGAGAGAGAATATATCTCGATAGCGCCTTCGATGCGAGGCACGAGTATAAGCCACGGAAAGCGGGCGTCGTTAAAAAGAAGGATGCGCGAGAGAGGCAGGTCGCATACCAATGCGGCGTCTTTTTCAAGTTGTCCGTGTAGTTGAAACATGGTCAATAGCGGCTATTTCTTGTTGCGGTATTTTTACGGACTATGGAGCAGAGACAATGGTCACCGCCTTTTCTTCCTCTCAATAAACGCCTCCACCTCTTCAACGAGCGCGTCCACCATATCTTTCTCGGCAACCTTCCGGAGAACCTCGCCCTTGAGGTATATGAGGCCATTCCCATCGCCGCCGGCTATGCCGACGTCGGCCTCCCTTGCCTCTCCGGGGCCGTTGACCACGCAACCCATAATGGCCACGTTCACAGGCTCGGTTACATAGGACAGTCTTTTTTCAACCTCGGTCGCAACCGCGGCGCAGTCGAACTTTATCCTGCCGCAGGTGGGACAGGATATGACGTTCACGCCGCGCCGTCTCAACTCAAGGGACTTGAGTATCTGCCAGCCCACCCTGACCTCGTCAACCGGGTCTCCGGTTATCGAAACCCTGAGCGTGTCGCCGATGCCTCTGGCAAGCAGGGTCCCGATGCCTACCGCCGATTTTATCGCGCCGGAAAAAAGCGTGCCCGCCTCGGTAACGCCGACGTGCAGGGGATAGTCCACCTTCCCTGAAAGGAGGGTGTAGCTTTCGATTGTAAGCGGCACGCTTGACGCCTTTATCGAAATCTTGATGTCGAAAAAACCCATGTCCTCAAGGATATGGACGTGCCTTAACGCGCTCTCGACAAGCGCCTCTTTCGTGGGATGCCCGTACCTTGCAAGTATGTCCTTTTCAACGGAGCCTGCGTTGACCCCTATGCGAATGGGCACACGCCTTGCCGACGCCTCGGCGACCACCGCCTTTATCCTGTCCTCATCGCCTATGTTGCCGGGGTTTAGCCTCAATCCGTCAACACCGGCCTCAAGAGCGGCAATGGCCAGTCTCCAGTCGAAATGAACGTCCGCAATGAGCGGGATGTTGATCCCGTCCTTGATGCGCTTCAGCGCCTTGGCAGCCTCCAAGTCCGGCACCGCTACGCGCACGATCTCGCACCCGGCAACGGCAAGCGCGTTTATCTGGGCAACCGTTGCTATAGCGTCAGCCGTGTTCGTATTGGTCATGGACTGAACGCTTATTGGCGCGTCTGCCCCCACGCTTACGTTGCCTACGTTTATCCGGCGCGTTTTTCGCCTTGGCTCCATCGTCTTCCTTGAGTAAAACTTAATTTGTTATAATAGCATAAACAAGTCTTGTTTTCACCTACCTTTTTTTGAAAAAAAGGTAGGCCAAAAAACTTTAATAGGGAATAAACACCAAGGCTGACGAATTATGAGTATTGCCCGTGCGGCGAGCACAAAACGACTCTTGACCGTGCCGTAAAAAGGTTATATCTTTAAGCGATGCTCATCGAAGAGATCAACGATATATTGCCCTTCGCGGCTTATCAGGCGTTAAGGCCGCTTGGACGGCCATTCATTTCATCCGGCTCCATAGAGTGCCAAAAAAGATACTCTTACGTCGGCGCGTCCCCCTCCGTTACGATTACGACGCAAGACAAAAGAACCGTCGTAACCGGCGCTCAAATCGGATGTAAAGACCCGTTTGAGGCCGCGTCCCGAATTATCCCAGAGTCGGCCTCCCCCTCCCCTGACGCGCCCTTTCCTTTCTGCGGCGGCATTGCCGGTTACTTTGGATACGATCTAAACGAGTTGCTTGAGCCGTCCCTTTTCAAGGACAACGCCGCACAAAAAAAAGCGCAAGGCGCCGTGCCTGATTGCTGCCTTGGCCTCTACGACACAGTCTTCGTATTCGACCACGCGGAGGCAAAGGGCTATATCGTATCTCCACATGAAAACGCTGGGAAGGTCAAACTGTTCAAGGAACTCCTGACCGCAAGGAGCGGCGTCTTTGACAGGTTTCCCGCGCTGTATTCGCCGTTAAGAGGCGCATCGTTTACTTCAAACTTCACTAAAGAGGCTTACCTTGAAGCGATACAAAAGGCTCATGCCTATATTGCCGCGGGGGACATCTATCAGATAAACCTGTCTCAACGGCTCACGATGGAGATTACAGGCGACCCGTTTCACCTGTACGCGACCCTTCTCAAGAGCCATCCCGCGCCGTTCAGCGCCTTCATGGACTTCGGCGGCTTTCAGGTTATAAGCAACTCGCCTGAGAGGATGTTGATGAAGAACGGCCGCGTTATAGAGACCTCTCCGATAAAAGGGACGCGAAGGCGCGGGAATACCGTGGATGAGGACAACGCGCTTATCGAGGAGCTTAGGCTGAGCGATAAGGAGCGCGCCGAGCACGTCATGATCGTAGACCTTGAACGAAGCGATCTTGGGCAGGTGAGCGCGCCGGGGAGCGTCAAGGTGCTTGAGTTCGGAAGGATTGCGACCTATCCGCACCTGCACCACATGGTCTCAACGATACGCGGCACGCTCAGACCGGAGGTTGACGCGCCGGAGGCGCTAAAGCGCGTATTCCCCGGCGGATCAATAACCGGCGCGCCAAAGATACGCGCAATGCAGATAATCGCCGAGCTTGAGCCGTGCCGCCGGGGGCTGTACACCGGGGCAATGGGCTGGATCGGCTTTAACGGGGACATGGACATGGCAATGGCCATACGCACGGCCGTCGTAAAGGACGGCCTCCTTCATCTCGGAGTGGGCGGCGGGATAGTGGCCGATTCAAAGGCCGAGGATGAGTACGAAGAGACGCTCCTCAAGGCAACGGATTTTCTTGGAGCGCTTGGAGTAAAGAGATGAAGTGTCGAGGCGTCGTTTATCTGAGCGGAAGATACGTCCCTGAGGACAAGGCGCTCGTCTCCGTATTTGACAGAGGCTTTACCTACGGCGACGGCTTGTTTGAGACCATGAAGACCATTAACGGCTCAGTCGCCTTCAAAAAAGAACATTTGGCAAGATTGAAAAAAGGCGTCCGCGCCTTACGCATAAACATCTCCGCAATCGAACCATTGTTTAACGACATAAGCAACGGCGCGCTAGAAAAGCTCCTCGATAAAAACGGACTCGACGCTGTTGCCGCCTCTCTTCGCATAAGCGTAACAAGGGGCATCGGCGGTCAATGGCAAGGTCACACGCCATCGTCGTTATGCAAACCTACAACGGTAATCACGGTAAAACCGATTGACGCCAAGGCAATTGCGCTGTATCAAAAACAAGGGGTCAGCGCCGTATATATAACCGGCTATGCCCCGTTGCTTCCAGGCATAAAATCCCTTAACTTCCTGCCGAACGTGCTTGGCAAGGGAGAGGCGATAAGACGCGGCGCGATGGAGGGCATCTTCATCGGGAAGGACGGCCTGATAAGCGAGGGCACGTCAACCAACGTCTTTATAGTCAAAGACAACGTCTTGAAAACCCCGTTGTCTGAGGACGCGGACGGACGCGCGGCTCTGCCCGGCGTCATGCGCGCAAAGGTCTGTCAAGCGGCGGCACGTCTCGGCATCAGAGTCAGCTTCTCGTGCATCCGGGCAAGCGATCTGGAGGGGGCCGACGAGGCCTTCCTTACAAACTCGATCCTTGAGGTGGTCCCGCTTATCTGCATCGAAAAAAAACCCGTGTCCAACGCCAAGAGGGGCGCGCTTACCGCCCTTATACAGAAACAAATTGGGTGCTTGTCGCACGGGCAACATTTGTAATCGTCAGCCTTGGTGTTTATTCCCAATTAAAGTTCTTTGGCTTACCTTTCTTTCAAGAAAG
>JBBTCG010000042.1:0-546 GCA_038043305.1 Deltaproteobacteria bacterium
ATACCGCCAATATCGCATCCGGCTGGATTTCATCCGGTAGTGTTAATGCCGGTAGTGGGATAACAGCGTTTTCATGGCAAACCATAGCCTCTGGGTTAGGGTCAAATGCCACCTTCTATTTTAGGATTGTAGCTACTAATTCTATCGACACAACCTATGGGGCGACACAGACTTTCACGACATCATCGAGTTCAACAGGTTCAGCAGTGCCGGCGATATCGTATGTTTTGCCCAATCCGATGCCAGCTTCAAGTAGCAATCAAACCATGACGATCAACGGCAACTATTTTCAGAGCGGCGCCACGCTTACCTTCAAGGACCCAATTGGAGTTGCCTATCCAAGTACTGCAACCAAGCTCACCTTCGTCTCCAGCAGCCAGTTGAACTACCAGATAAATAATAATAGCGCGGCTGGCACATGGACGGTGACCGTAACAAATCCAGATAGCCAGACTTCTAACACGGTGAGTTTTACCGTGTCGCCCATAACCACCGGCTCAGCGCCGACTGCAACCACTGGTTTAGCCACCAGCGTTACCTCCAACT
>JBBTCG010000042.1:556-5139 GCA_038043305.1 Deltaproteobacteria bacterium
TGTATGGTTCAGATACGGAACCACAACGAGTTTTGGATACGCAACATCTCCGATACAATCCATCGGGAGTGGGACAAGCTCCATTTCCGTAAGTAAATCTCTTACAGGGCTTTCTCCGTCTACCACATACTATTATCAAGTCGTGGCTTATAACAGCGCTGGAACGCCTTATGGGGCGACACAGACCTTCACGACATCATCAGGCACTTCGAATTACTTGTCAGCACCAAGTTTAACATCTCCTCCCAACGGTGGTGGAAATCAATTAACCACCCCAGCTTTTACATGGGGGGGAGTATCTGGTGCATCATCATATCGCATTATGGTGGCTACTAATCCCTCGGCACTTCCAACGGATCCAACTACGGCAACATGTTCAGGATGTATAATAAATGATACTACTCCATATTCATATTATATAACGAGTTCCGGAATCCTAAGCCGTGGGACTACATATTACTGGCAGATAAAGGGAAGAAGTAGTAGTAATTACGGCCAGTGGTCAGGAAAATGGAACTTTACGACTTATTGATTGAGCATACATAGCGTTTATTCGGGATACATCCCATTTATTCTATAGAAGATCGTCGGCAGGCATAAACATTTGTTTATAGTTGCGAATCAAGAAGATTCAAGTTGCAACCTGAACCCGCCCGCTTCCAGCATTCGCAACCCTACTTCCTCAGATATGACCCAAGCGTCTCGCTCGTGCCCTCGAAGGTCGAGACAATTGCGTCTCTCCACTCGTTCTTTACCGAGTATCGGGAGGGTGCGGCGTAATAGGAGTCAATCGCCTGTCTCAGCACGTTGGTCATGTCCCTGACATAGGTCTTTGTCCTCTGGCGGCCTTCTATCTTGAAGGCGCTAACGCCAGCCTCTATGAGCTGCGGCACGATTGGAAGGACGTTTAACGACTCAGGGTCTTCAAATGCGTAGGCCGCCTCTCCGTCAGGCCGGATGTAGCGTCCCTTGCAGCAGGTGGGATACGGGGACTTTTCGGTTGCGTCAAGACGATTAAGGAGCGCGTTGCCGAGTCTTATGGTCATAGAGCCTTCTTCGGACGATTCGAAACGCACGTGGCGCGACGGGGAGCATGCGCCTTCGGTGTTGGTTGACGCGCCGGTAACGAATGACGACAGATAGCACCTGCCCTCGATATTGATGCACAGGCCGCCGAGGGCAAAGACCTCAATCTCTACGTCCGTATGCTTGATAAGGTCTTGTATCTCAGCGACGGTCAGCACCCTTGGCAGGACAACGCGTTTTATGCCGAAGTTTTTTCGGTAAAAGTTTATGCTCTCGTAGTTTGAGGCGCTGGCCTGCGTGCTAAGGTGAAGGTTTGCTCCGGGGTGGCGATTGGCCGCGTACTTCAATATGCCGAGGTTTGCGAGTATTATTGCGTCCGCGCCGAGGCCAACGGCCCTGTCAACGGCCTCGTACCATTGTTTGTATGTATCGGCCTGCGGAAAGGTGTTGATGGCGACGTAGAACTGCTTTTTTTTGTCTCTGACGAATTTGACGCCTTGCTCAAGCTCTGTCTTCGTGAAGTTAAGCCCCTCGAAGTTTCTGGCGTTCGTGGAGTCGTTGAAGCCAAGATACACGGCGTCTGCTCCGGCCTCGATTGCGGCCTTCAAAGAGGCAAGATTTCCGGCGGGTGCGATTATTTCCGCGCGTTGCATGTCGTATCTCCTAACAGGCTGCTGAAAAACGCCCGTCTGCGGCGTTGTCTTCGTTGCTCCTCACTGCGACGCACAACAAAGTGCGTCTCATTCGTCGCTCCTCTACGCCTTGCATCTGAACGTTTTTGAGCAGCCTGCTAACCGATCGATAACCGCCGTCAAAACGGCACGTCCTCCATGTCCGGCGGAGGCGCCTCCTCGGCTGAGGCCGCTTCGCCTCTCCCGCCCGATGCCTCGCCCTTTGGGGAGCCGAGCATCTGCATGGTGCCCGCGACTATTTCGGTGGTGTATTTCTTTACCCCGTCCTTGTCCTCCCATGAGCGGGTTTGTATCTTCCCTTCTATGTAAACCTGTTTGCCTTTTTTGAGATATTCGCCGCATATTTCAGCGAGCTTGCCAAAGGCCACTACCCTGTGCCATTCGGTCTTGTCCTGTTTGTTGCCCTCCTTGTCCTTCCAACTCTCGGTCGTTGCCACGCTGAACGTGGTAACGGCGATGCCTGAGGGGGCATACCGTATCTCAGGGTCTTTTCCGAGGTTGCCGAGGATGATCACTTTGTTTACGCCAGCCATGAGGGTTTCTCCTTTTTTGGCAGCTTAACGTGCCTTTTTGCCGGACGACTATCGGTCAGGATAACTTATCACCACTGCGGTCTAAGTCAATCGGTTTTTTATACAATCTTCCATTTAACATGGTATATTATCACGCATTTCCGAAAGGGTGTAAGCCGCACGGGCAATATAAGTTTTCGTCAACCTTGCCATGAAGATGTTCTATAGCTTTTATTTACACGAGGGAAATTTTACAGTGCCGCTAATCAGAACCGTAATCACGTGGCTCATAGGGCTGCCGATAACCCTAATACTCTTTATTGCCGTGCTCATCTCCCTTGCGCTTGACAGGAGCGGCTCATCGGTGCACTCGATAGGCGCGCTCTGGTGCAGGGTCATCTTGCGCCTTGCGGGCGTTATTGTAACGGTCAGGGGCGCGGAAAATATACCTGAAGGCTCGCCGGTCATCCTGCTTTCAAACCATCAGGGGGCGTTTGACATACCGGCGCTGCAAGGCTGTCTGCCGCTTCAGTTTCGCTGGGTGGCCAAGAAAAGCCTCTTCAGCATTCCGGTCATCGGCTGGTCAATGCGTTTTGCCGGTTACATAGGCATAGAGAGGGAGCACGGCTCAAAGGCATACAGGAGCATAGTGCGCGCCGCAAAGAAGATACAGACCGGCACATCCGTGCTCGTTTTTCCTGAAGGCACGAGGAGCGGAGGCGCCGGACTTTTGCCCTTCAAGCGCGGCGCCTTCCTGCTTGCCGTAAAGAGCGGGGTCCCGGTAATACCGGTTGCCATAAACGGCACAAAGGATATAATGAAAAAAGGCGGACTTCTCATAACGCCTCACAATGTTACGATAACCATAGGCAGACCTATTGAGACCAACGGAATGGACGAGAAGGCTCTAAGCGACGTAACGCGCCGGATGATGGAAAATCTTTTAAACGCGGCTTAAAGGTTAAGGTAAATGACTGAAGACACGGGATTTAAGGGTAGTGATTCAAACGGCGGCGCGTCCTTGCCGCTTCGCGTAATACCGCTCGGGGGGCTTGGTGAGATCGGCCTTAACATGATGGCCATAGAGTACGACGACTCGATCATCGTCGTGGACTGCGGCCTCATGTTCCCTGAGGAGTACATGCTCGGCATTGACATAGTCATACCTGACATAACGTATCTCAAGGCCAACAGGCATAAGGTCAAGGCCTTCTTCATAACGCACGGGCATGAAGACCACACCGGCGCCTTGCCTTTCGTGCTGCGCGAGATAAGCGCGCCCATATACGCGACGGCGCTTACCATCGGGCTTATCACTGAAAAACTTGAGGAGCACGGCCTTGCAAAGAGCACGGTCTTTGAAACCGTGCGGCCAAGGGACGTGGTGGCGATAGGCCCGTTTAAGGTGGAGTTCATCCGGGTCTGCCACTCCATAGTTGACGGCTGCGCCCTGGCGATTAAAACCCCTGCGGGGGTCGTCATCCATACCGGGGACTTCAAGATGGACCAGACCCCGGTTGACGGAGAGGTGCTCGATTACGCCAGATTTTCCGAGTACGGGGAGGCCGGGGTGCTCGCGCTCTTTTCCGATTCGACGAACGTGGAGAAGGAAGGATACTCCCTCTCGGAGCGCGAGATAGGCGTGAACCTTGAGGCGATATTCTCAAGGTGCGCCGGCAGGATAATCGTGGCCGCCTTTTCATCCAACATCCATCGCGTCCAGCAGGTAATTGACGCAGCCGAGAAGTTCGGCAGAAGGGTGGTCCTGAACGGCAAGAGCATGGTTGCCAACGCCCGCATCGCAAGGGCGCTTGGGTACTTAAGAGTCCCTGACGGAATAATGGCTGACCTGAAGGAACTTGACTCCATCCCAACGGACAAGGTGGCGCTTCTTACCACCGGAAGCCAGGGCGAACCCATGAGTGCCCTTACGCGCATGGCAATGGACAACCATAAGCAGATAAAGGTGATGAAGGGGGATACGGTCATACTCTCGTCCAAGTTCATTCCCGGTCATGAACGCGCGATATCGGCCATGATGAACCACCTTTACAGGCGCGGAGCCGACGTGATATACGAAAAGGTATCCGAGGTGCACGTCTCAGGCCATGCCAGTCAGGAAGAGTTGAAGATTATGCTCAACATGGTCAAGCCCCGGTATTTCATGCCCGTGCACGGCGAATACCGCCACCTCGTGCTGCACGGCCGTCTTGCCCAGCGGGTAGGGATTCCGGAAAAAAACGTGATAATAGCCGAGGACGGGGACGTGGTGGAGTTTAGCCTTGAAGGCGCGGCCAAGACGGGCCGCGTGGAGTCCGGCAGGGTGTTCGTTGACGGCAAGGGCGTAGGCGAC
>JBBTCG010000043.1:0-23173 GCA_038043305.1 Deltaproteobacteria bacterium
GGCGCCGGCATGCCCCATAAACGGCGCAGCCGGCTGTACCCCATTAGGGACAGAATATAATATTGCAGACTACACACTCAATGCCAACGGCGGCAATATAGGTTATGTTGCGATAAGGTTTTTCTCAAACACTACGTGCACCCTGGCCGGATATACCAACGTTAATCTCTCCAACAACCCATATATGGGTTTTAATACCAATGCATACCAAATTGGGAACACTGTAAACTGCCTGCAATGAGCGCTATCGGCGTTTTGCGGATACAAAAACAGAGGTTCACAGACCGCTCTTTGCCCCCGCATCTTCAAGTGTGGATTATTCCCGACGCATGGGTGAATTAAAATAAAAACCCCGCCATACATGAAAATAGCGGGGTTTATTGCGATAGGATAATTGCCATTATGAAGCCACCTAACTATAATGCTGTTTCTTGTCCCACAGGCGCTGCATTCCGACCTTGATTATCTCTTTCCTTACGACCTTCCTGAACTCGGCCTCGTCCACCTTGTACTTGAAGGCCTTTCTGCCGTTTATATAAACGGTAGGGATGTCTTCCTTGAATCTTCTGAAGAGGTCCTCGCTGCCGTTTATGTCAACCTCCTTGAAGTGGAACGGTATGTCCGAATTGACCTTGTTGATGGTTGATGCAACGTCCTTACACAGGGCGCAACCGGCGTGTTTTTTGTAATAACCGCACAGCTTGCAATCCTTCCTTGCGTAGACCTCAACAATGAGCCTCGTCATAAAGCGTCTCCTGTTTGTGTCATACGAGCCGGACCAACATAATACAAGCACACCAGCCCTGCGTGAAGAAAATAACTCCCCTGCCCTTTAGTCTGCGGGCCGTCTCTGATATACGGGTCATTATCGGCTTGCTTGGATATTGACAAACCTGGCAGAAGCGTATACTGAGAAAGGCCGTAATGCGTGAAAAAGATTCAACCCCCAACCCCCTAAATCCCCCTTATCAGGGGGACTTTCACGCATCACGGTATTCACGTTCAGACCCCAGGGATGAATCTGTTGAGATACCCGGTGATAACGGCAAATGAATTAAAGAATATAAGAAGCCCGGTTACGATCAGGAACATGCCGGTTACGATGGATATATACCTCATGTGCCTTTTAAGCTTGTTGAAGTAAGAAAGGAACGAATTTATCGCAATTGCGGTAAGGAAGAACGGTATGGCAAGCCCGGCTGAGTATGCTATGAAGAGCGTAATGCCCGACCACTGGCTCTCGGACGTTGCCGCATACATGAATATGGCTGAGAGTATCGGGCCTATGCAAGGGGTCCAGCCTGCGGCAAAGCCGACGCCGACAAGAAAGGAGCCGGCAAGCCCTGCCGGTTTTTCACGAAAGAGATGCACTCGCTTTTCGCGCTGAAGTATATTGAAGTTGATAAGGCCGGTTATGTGCACGCCGAGGAGCACTATGATTATGCCGCCTATGCGGCGCACCACGTCCTGATACTGCATGAACACCGAGCCGAAAAGCTGCGCCGACGAGCCGAGTATAAGCACGAACACGGACGAAAAGCCCAATATGAACATGAGCGAATTGACGAGTATTGTCCTTTTCAATTCACTGCTGTTCTCGCTGGTAAGGTCTTCGTAGGATATGCCGGTTACATAAGACACGTAAGAAGGGACAAGCGGAAGCACGCACGGCGATACGAATGAAAGCACGCCGCCAAAAAACGCAAGTGGTATGGAAATGTCGCCTGTCATATCATCGCCCTCTCAGGGATGAGCGGCTAACCAGATGGCCGCGCAACCGTTTAATTGGGACTGTAAGCGCATCACATATAAACATTTTACGACTTCAGCGCCATAATGTCAATGAATGAAAGTACCGAACGAGAACGCAACTGAAATGGAAGGAATAATAAGGCGGTACCAGACGGCAGGCTTGCCATAGCAACCATAATACCGCTTCTTAACCAAGCATGGCAACCGCTTGATTTACAACAAAAATATTGGCCGACTATGACCTTATTAGTAGCCCATTTTTTTTGCGGTCTTTGAGGCGCCGTACTCGGCGCTCGTCCTTGGGCCGTACTTCAGGAGTTCAACCACGGAGGTGATTGACGACGAGAGCGCCCAGTTTCTCGGGCCCATGACCTTCTCGGCAACTACCCCGTTCTGGTCAATGATGAAGGTCTCAGGCACGCCGGTCGTTTTATACTGGTCCTTTATCTTGCCATTGCGATCATGGAGCACGGTGAACGTCAGGCCGTAAGCGGATATAAACTTCTTTACAGGCTCCGTGTCCGAATCAATGCTCACCGCAAGTATCTCAAACGGCTGCCCCTTGAGCGTCTGATGCAACTGTTGCATGGACGGCATCTCCTCCTCGCAAGGCTTGCACCACGTCGCCCAGAAGTTTAAGAAGACCACCTTGCCCCTGTAATCCTTGAGACTAACCTGTCTGCCGTTCATGTCGGGAAGCGTGAAGTCAATAACCGTTGAACCGGCCACAATAGGCTCATAGCTCTTTTTACCATAGATGAGCATAACGGCCGCCACGACGACTACGGCTATAACTACGGCGGCAACAACGGCCCTTGGCGTTCCCTTGTCTTTTTCAGCGGTATTTTTATCCATAGTTCACTATCCTGATGGTTCGTAGTTCAGTTATCACCGAAGCACAGCGCAAGGCAGCCTTGCCCTTGTCTTTCACGGTCACGGTTCACGGTCTTTTACGCATAAGCATGAAGCCCCGGCAGTATGAAGCTCACGCCCCAATAAAGGAATATGACGCCAAGAAAACCAAGAAGCGACAGATAGGCGCATCTCTTGCCTCTCCAGCCCCTTGTTACCCTTGCGTGCAGATATGCGGCATAGACGAACCATGTTATAAGCGACCACGTCTCCTTGGGATCCCAGCTCCAATACGTGCCCCATGCGTAGTTTGCCCACACCGCTCCGGTGACTATGCCGACCGCAAGAAACGGAAACCCCCATGCGATGGCGCGATAGCCAAGCTCGTCAAGCGTCGCGGCATCCGGCAGAGCGCCGATTATCTGGTTGGCGCTGCCCTTTTCTTCAGCGCGGTTCTTTATGAGGTACATGATGCTCAGACCAAAGGATATGGCAAATGCCGCGTAACCGATAAAGGTGGTGAACACATGAAAGTCCAGCCAGCCTATGGCGTACTTTTCAAGCCCCACGGTGCTAAGGAGATCAATCATCCAGTGCCACTTGCTCTGCAACGCCGGATTCAGTGGCTCGATGCTTTTGAACCTATAGGGCAAGAGCGCCGCCGAGAGCATTGCAAGGGACTCTATGACCATGACGAACGCGCCTATTATCTTTATCCCGTGCTTGTATTCAATCACAAGATACCCGACGTTTACAGCCCATACAAAAAGCACCATTGACTCATACAGGTTTGAAAAAGGCGCGTGTCCGGACTCAGCCGCCCGCATGATGAGTATCAGCGAGGTTGAAAAAAGGGCTATATACGACAGGGCTGTAGCGGTCTGCCCAAGCCACCTCTTCTTAAACACCCAGTGCCCGATATACAGGAGCGCCGTTATCACGTAGAATATGAATGAAAATGTAAAAAACAACAGGGACAGTATCATCTGAGCCTCCGTTTTGAATCCTTAGCCTATGAGCCGGTTATCGGTAAAGACGGTTATCGGGTATCAGTTTAAGGATAATTATTTTTCACTGATAACCGATAACTGATAACAGTCTTTTCTGTTACCCGTTCTCAATGACGTCTCGTATGTGCTTAAACTCCTTTTCAAACAGGAGCTGGTTTTTGTTGATTGTGCCGCCGAGCTTTACCTGCGTCCCGTTGTCCGTGCCCTTGACATGCACCCATACCCTTCTATGATACACGAAAAAGGCGAGTATGAAGCCGAAGCCCATCACTATGGTCCCTGCCCATACTATATTGGTGCCCGGGTCTTTGTTTATTGATATGCCGGAGTAGAGCAAAGGCCGATAGCCTGAAAAAACAAGATCATCCTTCACGCCTGGTATGGCAGGGAACACCCCCGGATATTTAAGAAAAAGCCACGGGGTCGAAACAAGCTTGTCTCCCTTATAAACCTCAAGCCTGACGGCCGGGTTATTAGGCTCTGGCGAGATGGACGATATGCTGTTCGTCCTCTCGTCATAGGCAAAGTCCGAAACATACGAAACCACCTTTACTGAATACTGGCTCCCCGGCAGCTTTGCAAGCCCCTCCCATTTTACCGCAACCGGGTCGTCGGCCTCGGTCTTGCCGCCCTTTTTCAGGGCGATATACGCGGTGTCCACCCTGTCCCATGCGGTGCCGTAACTGCTCTGATAAAACCGTATCCCCTTGTAGTAGAGAGGTTCGTTGACCCATATCTGTTTGGTCAAAATCTCCTTGTTGCCCTCCTCCACTACCGTCAGGAGGCTGTTGTACTGTCTTATCTGCCCTGTCTCGTAATACTCTATCCAAAACTTATCAAGCCTCAGCGCAAAGTCGGCCTGCGGCACCTTTATCATTCCGTCAACGTATATCTGTTTGAAATCCTTGTAGCCAATCGCGCTTCCGACGATGGAGCCGAGAAGTATCAAAAGCAGACTTATGTGAATAAAGTCCGAACCGAAGCGGCCTGATACGCCCTTCCATGCGTAGAAGTAATAGTCCCCGTTGGACTCGGATGACATGAACTTGAATCTTTTCGACTTGAACGCCTTCTCCACCCTGTCGCCGATTTCCTTTACGTCGGCGCTGACGCTGAAGTCCGCGTTGTTTGAAAGCCTTGCGATAAGGCCGGGATCGAACCTGTCTGTTTTATGCCTGAGTATGGCCTTCCATTTCGGAGGGAATCTTTCGAATGTGCAAACGATTATATTGAGAACAAGCAAGATGAGAAGCGCGCTAAACCACGGGGCGTGGTACATGTCATCCAAACGAAGGTATACTATTACCTTTGTCCACTTCATGCCGTAGGAGCGCACATAGGTCTCTATCTGTTGATTCTGCTCGATGACCGTTCCAAGGATGGATACGATCGCAAGCGTGATGAGAAGGAATAAGGTCAGCTTTAGGGAGTTGAAGAAATACCAAATCTTAGACCCGGCGCGTCTGTACCATGCGGCTGTATCAGTTCCCATTATAACCTCTTGATAAAATGCTGAAAAACCACCAACGTAAAACGGCGCTGGGGCAATATTCGTTTTCGTCAGCCTTGGTGTTTATTCCCTGTTAAAGTTCTTATGTCTATCCTTTCTTTCAAGAAAGGGTGCTTGCCGCACGGGCAACATCAGTATTCGTCAGCCTTGGTGTTTATTCCCTATTAAAGTTTTTTGACCTACCTTTTTTTCAAAAAAGGTAGGTCAGCCCTTGCCGTCGAACTTGTCGAGAAACTCCGTTGCGGCGCGGCCTATCTGAGAGTCCGGGTTTATGGCCCTGGCCTTTTTCCATGCGTCCTTTGCGGCGGTCCTGTCGCCAAGACCGTAGAACAGGATAAACCCCTTTGTAAGCAATATCCTCTGATGATACGGATTTTTCTTTATGCCGTCGTTTATATAGCCGATAGCCTCTGCGCTCCTGCCCATGTAATGAAGCGTAAGGCCGATCTCGTTATACAGGTCGGGGTTGTCCGGCCTCATCGGAAGCGCCTTTTTGTAGTAATCGAACGCCTCGGGAAAATACCTTGCCTCGAAGTACTCATCCCCTATCCGTATTATGAGGTCTGCGTCGCCCGGCTTTGCGTCAAGGGCGGCCTTCATCTCAGCTATTGCCGCAGTATTGAGCGTAGGACCCGAGGATTGAGACGCAGGCGCGGCCTTCTCATCCTGAGACTTGGAGCATGACGCAAGAGCGCCAAGCATAAACGCCATCAAAGAAACCGTTGTCAATCTTATAAGCAAACCTGACAATGTAGTCCTCCCGCGTGAAACAGATGTGCATTGCAAAACCAGCCTAAGCCTTCTTACCTTTCTTGAAAGAAAGGTAAGCCAAAGAACTTTAATTGGGAATAAACACCAAGGCAGACGAAAATAAATATTGCCCGTGCGGCTTACACCCCTTGCAACTGAAATCATGGTAACAAAAAAAGATTAAAGGATTATTAAGTTAAGATTAGATGTTGCGGACTGGCGCTTGTGCGGCCTCGGCTAACCGGCCTTCTTTGGAAGGGATGCGAGAAAGTTCTTTTTTGTCATGGCAGGCTCGATGCCTGACAATATGCACTTGGTGGGACAGCGTTTGGTTGATTCGTCGTTTTGCGGAGCAAGATTATAGTCAACGACAGCAAGGTTGTTCTTCAGGGTTATGCCGCCCGTTGCGCTGCAATCCTTTACGCACAGGCCGCATGCGATACATGAAACCGAGCAGACCTTCTTTGCATAAGCGCCCTTGTCCTTGCTTCTACAGTAGACAAAGAGCTTGTGGTCCTCAGAGTGCATCTCGATGATGTTGCGCGGACAAACCTTGGCGCACGCCCCGCAGCCGATGCACTTGTCGTAAAACACGACCGGCAGTCCATTGTCATTCATGGCCATTGCTCCGAACTTGCACGCCTCGACGCACTCGCCGTAACCAAGACAGCCATAGGCGCAACTCTTGTCTCCGGCGGTCATATCGGCAGCTGTGCATGTAAGGTCTCCCACATAAGAGGCCCTTCTTTCGGCCTCGGCGCTGCCTCCCCTGCACAGCACGACTGCTATCGTCCTCTTATGCTCCTTTGCCTCCACCCCGAGGAGTTCGGCAAGTTTAATGGCAGTTTCGTTGCCGCCAGCGACGCAAACGTTCGGAGGGGCTTCGCCGGAGAGGAGTTTTTCCGCAAGCGGCCTGCACCCCGGATAGCCGCATCCTCCGCAGTTGGAGCCCGGAAGCAGGCCGAGAAGCGCCTCTACTCTCGGGTCTTCATCAACCTTGAACTTCTTGTCAGCAAAGGCAAGAAAACCGGCCAATGCCGCCCCGATGCCGCCCATGCTGACGGCTGATATGATTATGAGAGTGGATAGCATATCGTTCTAACCCCTTATAAGTCCCGCAAAACCCATGAACGCCAGCGCCATCATTCCGGTGATGATCAACGTAATGGATACGCCCTGAAAGTGCTTTGGAATATCCGCGAACTCAAGCTCCTCCCTTATGCCGCTCATCATGAAGATGGCAAGGGTAAAGCCGGCGCCGGTTGCGAAGCCGAATATTATGGACTCTATATAATTATAGTCGCGCAGCACCATGAACAGCGCAAGACCCAGTACCGCGCAGTTGGTCGTTATCAGCGGCAGGTATATCCCGAGTGCCCTGTACAGGGCCGGGCTTGATTTTCTTATGTACATCTCCACGAGCTGCACCAGCGCCGCGATAAGTATAATGAAGGCCACGTACTGCAAGAAAGGCATGTTGTACCGGACGAGTATGTAGTGGTACACGGGCCATGTAACGGCAGCGGTGAGCGTCATGACGAACGTAGTGGCAAGCCCCATGTTCAGGGCGTTTTCGCTCTTATTGGACACGCCGAGAAACGGGCAAATGCCGAGAAAGTACGTAAGCACGAAGTTGTTTATAAGCGCGGCGGATATGAAGATAAGTATGAGTTTCAAGACATTACTCCCCTACTGCGTTTGCCTTCCTGTGCGATATAAAGTTTACGAGGGCAACCAGCCCGCCGAACACCATAAAGGCCCCTGCCGGGAGTATCATTACTATCCACGGCTCAAACACCGCCTCGCTCAGTATCTTGAAGTTAAGTATGCTGCCGAAGCCCAATATCTCGCGTATAACACCCATTGTCGCAAGACTCATGACAAAACCTATCCCTATTCCGAGGGCGTCGAACACGGACGGCAACACCGGGTTCTTCTGCGCGAATGCCTCGGCCCTGCCGAGTATGATGCAGTTGACGACTATGAGCGGCACGTAAGGGCCAAGCGCCTTTGATATGGGCGGAAACATCGCCGCAAGGAACATATCGGCAACCGTAACGACAAGCGCTATTATTACGACGTAGGCCGCGATCCTCACCTGTCCCGCGATATACTTCCTGACCGCCGAAATGATGATGTTCGAGCACAGCAGCACGAAGAGCGTAGCAAGCCCCATCGCAATGCCGTTCTCTACGGAGTTCGTTACCGCAAGCGTGGGACATGTGCCGAGCACGAGCCTAAAGGGCGGTATGTCCTGCCACAGACCTTTTTTGAACTCATGCCAAAGAGATATTGGGGCGTCAGCCATAGATGCTCTCCGTCTTTAATGCGTTGCTTTGGGCTTGTCCACCTGCGCCGGCGCAACAACAAGAAGTTCTTCTTTGGGGAACGCCTTTATGACCTTCCCTATCGCGTTGTTGATGTTCTTCACGACCGCGTCCGATGAAATGGTCGCGCCGGTTATCGCCTGAATCTGGTTGGGCTTCTCAGGCTTCCTGTTCTTGATATACTCGATCCTCGGCGCTATCTCAACGCCCTTGAACTGGTCTTCAAACTTAGGCTCTACAATCCTGTTGCCCAGCCCCGGCGTCTCAACCTGATCGAGTATCTTTATGCCCCTGAGCTTGAGATAGTCCAGCTCAAGCCCCACCATTACGCCGATGTTGCCCTGAAATCCGCCGCCGTCCGCCTTGAACGCCACGCCAACAGGCGCGTTGTTCGCGCCAACGCCCTGATACACAACGACCTTATCTAGGCCAACGGTCTTTTCAAGCACCCTGTACTCCTTTGCATCGGGCAGGACTAGGAATATGGCCTCTTTCAACTCTTTTTCCTTGTTGGCCTGTATCAACGGGTCAGCGTAATGGAAGGCAACGGCAAGCACCACGCCCGACACCGAGCCGATGATAACAAGGTTTAGAAACATCTTCAAAACGGTGTTCACCTATGCGCCTCCCTGCGGCTTGCGTTCAGCGCCGAACACCGTGGGCCTCGTATACTTGTTGATGAGAGGTACCAATGCGTTCATAAGCAAGATGGAGTACATGACCCCTTCAGGCAGTCCGCCCCAGAGCCTTATGACCACCGCGATGATACCGGCCGATATGGCGAATATCCACTGACCGAGTGCAGTTACAGGCGACGTTACCATGTCCGTTACCATGAACCATGCGGCAAGCATGGCCCCGCCCGCCAATATATGAAACAGGGGGCTTGGATATGTTACCGGGTCCATGAGCCAGAATATGCCTGAAAACACAGCCATGCTCCCAAGGTATCCGAGCGGCAGCTTCCAGTTGACATAACCTTTATACCTGAGATACAAACCGCCGATGATTATCGCTATGGCCGAGGTCTCGCCGATAGAGCCTGAGACGTTGCCGACGAATAGATCCATGGCGGGCGCGAACTTATGCTCGAACTTCATCAAGGCAAGCGGGGTCGCCGCAGAGACCGCGTCAACCGCCTTTGCGATGGTGCGCGGGGTCTCCCACGTAGTCATCATGACCGGATATGTCGCCATTAAAAACGCCCTGCCCAAAAGCGCGGGGTTGAAGATGTTGAAGCCGAGGCCGCCGAAGAGCTGTTTGCCTATGCCCACGGCAAATACGGAACCGAGAATCGCGCCAAATATGGAAAAGCCCGGCGGCAGCGTGAGTCCAAGAAGGATGCCGGTTATGGCGGCACTCCCGTCATATATGGTTATTGGTTTGGAACGTATCCTCTGAAAGCCCCACTCCGTAAGAAGCGACGCGACAAGGCACACGACGATAAGAAGCAACGCCTTAAACCCGAAGAAGTAAACGCTTGCGGCCATCGCGGGCACAAGCGCCATTATGACCGAGTGCATTATCCTCGGAATGTTATCGGTCGTAAGAAGGTGCGGGGACGATGCCACTATGAGTCTGTCGGTCCACTGTCCCTGCGCTGAGTCCTCTTGCATTTGTTTCAAGTCCCTTTGGTATTTTCCGTCATTTGCCGGAGGCTTACGGCCTTTGCCGCCTGCTGGCGCGCCTTGAGCTTTCCTATCCGTATCCACTGCACAAGCGGTCTCTTTGCCGGGCACACATAAGAGCAACACCCGCACTCTATGCAGCTCATACCCGCCCATGCGCCGAACTCGTCCAGCCTCATGGCCTTTCCGTATTCGCCAAGCCTGTACGGCATGAGCGACATGGGGCACGCCTCCACGCACGCGGCGCACTTTATGCACGGAGAGTATCGAAGCGGCCTTGCATCCTTGACCGAAAGCGCGGTGATGCCAGAGGTGCCCTTTATGACGGGCACGTTGAGCGTGGACTGGGCTATGCCCATCATGGGCCCGCCGTTCAAAACCAGAACGTCCTTGCCCTTTATTGAGCCGCACTGTGCAAGCACGTCCTCAAAGGTAGTGCCGACGCGCACCATCAGATTCCTTGGCTCGCCAACCGCCTCGCCGCTTATCGTAACAACCCTCTCTATCAAGGGCTTGCCGAGGTTTATGGCCTCGTACACGGCAACGGCGGTTCCTACGTTATTAACCACGACTCCGGCGTCCAGCGGAAGTTTGCCGATTGGCACCTTCCGATTAAGCGCGGCCTTTATGAGCATCTTTTCAGCGCCCTGCGGATACTTGGCCTCAAGTATCACGGTCTTTATGTTCATGGAGGAGCCGACCGCCTTTTTGACCGCCTCTATGGCGTCAGGCTTGTTCTCCTCTATTCCTATAAGCCCGTTCCCGGCCCCGATGGCCCTCATTATGCATCTAAGCCCCCAGACAACCTTGTCGGCCTGTTCGACCATTATTCTATGGTCCGCAGTCAGGTACGGTTCGCACTCGCAGCCGTTCAGGAGCACGGTGTCAATTGGTCTGCCCTTTGGCGGGGCGAGTTTTACCGAGGTCGGGAACCCGGCCCCGCCCATGCCCACTATGCCCGCCTCTCGTATCGCCTCGCGTATCGCATCAGGGGTAAGCGTGGACGGATCAACCGGCGATTGCGGCCCGCCCCAGTCCTTTACGCTGCCGTCACCCTCTATGACGATTGCCATCCCCCTCACGCCGGCCGGATGCTCGGCAAGCTCTATGTCCTTGACCTTGCCGCTGATGCTCGCATGAACCGGCGCTGAGACAAAGGCGCTCACGTCGCCGATCTTTTGCCCCTCGACAACCACGTCGCCCTTTTTAACAAGCGGGGCGCACGGCGCTCCGGCATGTTGGACAAGCGGGATGATTACGGTCTTGGGCAGAGCCGCCTTTTCTATCTTCTTCGAGGCGGCAAGCTCCTTATGATATTCAGGATGTATGCCCTTGGCGAATGTTTTATGTTCCATGTTTCAATCCACGCCTCCACGCGGGGGCGACTTGAACTTTTACTGACAGCCAAGCTAAAAAACAAAAACCGCCAAGGCATACCATCGCACCGCTTTCACGGTTCGATGTATTCGCCCAGACGGTCGGCAGAGGTCTTTACCATCTTTCGCAGATAAGCCTCGTAACGTTCCCGCTCCCCGGTGGTAGCCACCTTGATTCCGTCAGTCGCGGGCGTTGTTATGCTTGCTGTATGTTCAGAGTCGTTGCATACTAATACATTTCAAAATCGTTGTCAAATATTTTTCACACGGCCGGTTCGTCCGGATGCGGGAGACGAGAGCCGATCTTGACCGGATGGAGCCTTATGGTCATCGCGGTTCCCTCACCCGGCCTGCTCGCCACCTCGATCTCACCGCCGTGGTCGTGTATTATCCTATAGCTTATGGTGAGGCCGAGTCCTGCCCCTGAAATCTTAGAGGTATGAAAGGGGTTGAATATCTTTCTTATATCCTCATCCTTTATGCCGCATCCGGTGTCCGTTATCCTGAGCGTTATGCTCTGATCCATCGAAGGCAGGGTCTCTATCGTTATAACGCCTTTTTTCTCGATGGCATCTGCCGAGTTCTGAAGGATGTTGTAGATGGCCACCCGCATATTACCCGCGTCCATGTTGATCGGCGGCGGCTCAGGCATCAGCGCGACCTTTACCTCTATCTCCTTGCCCTGACCGTCAATGAACTCCTTTATATCGCTCGCGCAAACCGTGAGGACGTTATTTATGTCCCCGCTTGTGCGAGTAGAGACGAGCATCCTCTTGTACTCGTCCACGCGGCGAAGCATCCTCTCAAGCCTCTCTACCGAGCTGATTATCCTGTCGGCGTAGTCCTTGTGCTGAGGGTCCGTTTCATGCTCCTTGAGCCGCCTTGCCATGCCGCCTATCGCCATGAGCGGGTTTCTGACCTCATGGGCTATGCCGTCCACCATCCCGCCGAGGGCGGCCATCTTCTCGGTCTCGGTCAACTTTGCCTGAAGCGCCCGCATCCTCAAAAGGCTCTTGACGCGGGCCACCACCTCCTGAAGGCTGTAGGGCTTGCTTATGTAGTCCTCGGCCCCGACCTCGAAGCCAAGCACCTTATCCTCCACCTCGCTCCTGCCGGTAACGAGTATGACTGGTATGTAGCTCGTCTCCTCGCGGGACTTTAAAATCCTCAGCGCCTCGTAGCCGTCCATCTGCGGCATGACCACGTCCATGAGTATGATGTCCGGCTTGAACTCCTTTACCTTGACGATGGCCTCTATGCCGTTGGACGCCTTCTCTAACTCGTAGCCCACGCGCTCGAACTTGGCCGCAAGGAGCGTAAGGTTTATTTCCTCGTCGTCAACGAGAAGTATCCTCGGCTTCATCTTCTCCATGCTATTGTCGGTTCCCTAACGCTTCCGTCATTCTAATGCCTTCAAGCCGCCTCGTCTTTTCAATCATGCCGCTTGCCTTACTCTCGGCTATGGCCGCGTCGAGCGCATAAGCGGCATCCATCTTCATGCCCATATCCTCATACAGCCTGAACAATCTTTCAAGCAGTAAAACTGCCTCGTCATGCCTGCCGAGTTTTGATTGAACCTCGGCCATGCGCTCCATATCCGCTATTAACTTCAATGTATCGGCACCAGCCCTGTCAATTGCAAGCGCCGCGCCGTAGTATTGAGCGGCCTGTTTATACTCTCCGCGCATAGTCATAACCTCGCCCAAAAGGCGCAACGAATTGGCAGCCTCAACCTTGTCGTCAGATGATCTATTGTGCTTGAGTGCTTCCTTAAGCAAGACATCTGCCTCTGCCGCGCGGCTTGTCCCCATATAAATCAGCGCCTTGAGATTGAGCCTTGCGCCTGACTTATAACCAGTCTTTGCGTCAATCGCAAGCGCCTTCTCAATCAAGACAAGGGCGTCCAACGGATTATCAAGGACGAGTTCTACCTTGGCATTGGTTGCATACGCCTCGGTCAACATCTTATCGTTTCCAAGGACGACCGCAAGCTCCGCAGCCTCGTCCAAATAGGCTGGTGCGGCCTTTGGCTCTCCAACGGCCACAAGGGTTCTCGCAATATTCAGCAGGTCAAGGAGCACAGCCTCCCTGTTATCCGTTGCCCTGTCAAGCCTCAAGGACTCTTTGAACTTGTCCAATGCCCTTTGATAGTCGCCTGACTTGAAGGCGTCAACGCCCGCGTTGCCAGCGGAGGCGGCCTTCACAACAGAGTGCGGCCTTTCTACCGGAGTCCCGGCGCACCCCGCTAAAAAAACAGCGCACAAGATAAACGGTATCCCTTGAGCCGATAAATAACCATTCCGTCTTTCACTCATCGTCTTTGCTCCGCCTACCTTTTTTGAAAAAAAGGTAGGCCAAAAAACTTAATAGGGAATAAACACCAAGGCTGACCCGTCCCCGAATGTTTCTATCGGGGATAGAAACATTCGGGGGCAGGCTTATACTACTATTGCCCGCGCGGCAAGCGTCCGTGCGCCGGTTTCCTGAACACGTATCCGTCAAGCGGGACAAGCTCAGGCGTTTTGGCTTCAGGCGCCATTAGCCTGCCGGGCCAGCTCTCGTTTATGCCCTTTACAAGCCGACCGGCCTCGCGAGAGGCGTCCTCGGCATTTGCAATGACCCTGCCTATACGCGGCCCCTCCTTTGAAAGCGAACCGGTGAGACTCTTTACGTCTTGCGCCGCACTGTCCAGCTTTTCAACCACGCCTGGAAGCCTTGAGGCCGCTGCTGCCGCGTGTCCGGCAATAGGCTCAAGACTGAGACTGAACGTCTCCAAATTCCTTGCCGCTTTTCCAGCGCTGTCAAGCATCAAAGCCGTTCTTGTATTCACGTCGGTAACAAGCTGTCCCGTCTTTTTTATGGTCTCGTCGGCATCCTTTATCGCGTTGTCAAGCCGCGCGCGGGTCTGGCGAAGTTCAGCCGTAAACTCGCGTATGTTGCCGAAGGACTTCTTAAAGTCCCCATCCGGGCTGTTGATGTAACGGATTATCTCCTTGACCTCATCGAGTATGGGCCTTGCCCCCTCGGCCAGTTCCTCAAAGCCGCCAGCCTTGTCATACGGGATATTCTCGCCGTCCATGAGGAGGCGCCCCTTTGACTCTCCCATCGCAATCTCGATGAACGGCTCTCCGAAGAGACCTTCCTTGCCCGTCGTGCCCCTTGCCCCGGCGCGCAGCCAGTTCTCGTACTTCTTGTTGACCTCAACGACGACCTTGACCTTGGCGCCTTCGGTCAGCTCTATCGTCTTTATCCTGCCTATCTTAAAACCTGAGAGTTTTACCGGCATCCCCACCTTGAAGCCCGCCCCGCTCGTGGAGAGGAAGTTGAGGTCGTACTTCTTTGTGAAGATGTCCTTCTGGATGCCGATGGAGACGATGACCAGTATTATGCCGGCAACGGCGCACGCGACCATCACGCCGATCTTCAACTCCAGATTCTTGAAACGAGAGTCTTTTTCTTCGTTCATGAGCTTATAATGTTGCCTTGTTCAATCCTCAATATACGATCCGGCTTTATGAGCGGCTCGTCCGACGCATCGTTGCCCGTAAAGAAACAAAGCCTTCCCTTGACGGCATTATGATAATCGAGCAGCATGGCGAAAAGATGATCCCTTTCGTGCGGCATGAGACCGTCGGACAGGCTTTCACAAATCACGATCTCCGGGTCATTGGCAAGCGCCCTTGCACAGACTACCTGCTTTCGCGCATACATGGGCAGGTTCCCCGGCATGTCCCATGGATTGCCTGCAAAACCTGCGGTCTTCAAAAGCGTCATTGCCTTGTCAACGGCGTCGTTATACGACATATCAAGATGATACTGAAGCGGCAGGGCGCAGTTCTCCACCACCTTGAGGTTGCTTATGAGTACGCTCTCGTGCGCCACAACACCGATGCGGCTTCTTATCCCGTTAAGCTCCTGAGCGGAAAGGTCGGCAAGCCGGGTTCCAAAGACAGACACAGCGCCCTTCTCAGGGAAGGCAAGCCCTGTCATCCATTTTATAATGAGACCCTTGCCGGACGCAAGCGGCGCAACAAGCAAGACCTTTTCATCGCCATTGAGCGTTAGGTCAAGGCCGTCAAATAGGGGCCTGCCGTCGGTTGCATACGCCGATATTCCGCTGAATTCAACAAGGACGCTCATATAAGTATTCAGACTCTACATGTAAAATACAAAGGTTATCACCGCATCCACAAAGAATACGGCGGTGAGGCTCCCTATAACGGCCTTTGTGGTCTTCTGGGGTATCTCGGTTATGCTCTTCCCGGCCATGAGGCCGTGATACGAACATACCGAGCCTATTATAAGTCCAAACAACGCGCTCTTCAACAAGGAAGCCGTTGCCTCGGCAAAGCCCATTGACTCAAGTATGCTTGACGAATAGGCTGAAAAGGTAACGCTCTTTCCGAACCCGGCAAGCAGATACCCGCCGAGGAGCGTAACCGCCTCGAAATAGAAGGTCAGCACAAAGACGCTGACCGTTGTCCCTATCACACGGGGCATGACAAGGTAGCGCATGGGGTCTATGCCCATGACGGAAAGCGCCTCAAGCTCCCGGTTTATCTTCATGCTGCCGAGTTCCGAGGCTATTGCCGTGCCGCTTCTTGCGATGACTATGACAGCCGCGAACACGGGGCCAGCCTCGCGTATAACGACCCAGACCAACACCTCGCCGATAAGCCTCTCCCCGCCGAAACGCGGCAGGATGGAGAGCGACTGCGTTACTATTATCAGACCGAGGATCAGGGCAATCCACGATATTATCGGGATGGCCTGAAAGCCGGTAAAATATAACTGCCTGTAAAATACGTTGAACGTAACCGCGCGTCCTTTACCAAGGCGAAAAAACACGCCGTAAAGGGATGAGGAGGCAATCCTTCCTATGGCGTAGGCGTCCTGAATACGCAGGATTGCCCCTGCACCGACAGCGCGGAAGGAGTCCGCAAGAGAGAGTCCGGCTATGCCCATAAAAAGTTAGAGGCCGTGATGCGTGATGCGCTCAAGACTGGCTTAAAAAACATATCCAGAGGAACAAGCGGCGTCCTCTGGATTATGCTGTTGATAACCATCGGCTTTTTCGCGTTAAAACCCCGCCCTCAGCATCATGTACGGCCCTTTTAGCTTTATCTCGCCCATGTCGTCCCCGTCCTCAAGGTGTAGCTTGAGCATCCTGTAACTGACTGAGGCCGCAAGAAACGACGCGGGTTGCACACTGACCGTTACCTCGCCGTCAAAGAGGTACTTGCCCTTGCCGAGCGTTATGCCGGTTGCCTCCGCCCCTACGTTGAATGAAAAAGGCAACGCGACCTGCGCCGCAAGACCGATCGTGGGTACTGGAGCCTTTACGCTCTCCGATTCATTAAAGCCGAGCGCGTCGGCCTTGACGGATGCGTCAATGACAAAATACTTCACGTCGAAGATGACGCCGAACTTGTTGCCAAGCGTATCTATGATGTCATACTCAAGCCCAAGCCTGTGGTACTTGATGTCGAGTTCCGTGTCAACCTTTGTCGAGGCCGAGTAGGTCTTTCCGGCAAAGACAACGGACTTCGTTAAGTCCTTCGAGCCGCTCCATGAGAGCGGCATGTAGGCATAGCGAAGTTTAGAGCTTCCAAGGTTAAGGGAAACCCTGCCCTCCCAGAAGTTCTTCTTGTCGTCAATGCCGAGATCGTTCACAAGGTCTATCTCAGTGCCGATGATGGACGTGCTGGACGACTTAAATGAGCTGTCCAGGTTTGTAAACCAGTACCTGCCCTCGACCTCCATGACCGCATGAGCGGTTGAGAAGCCAAAAAGAACGGCGAACAATGCGACGATTGGGAGCTTTAACTTTCTCAATTTCATACCCCTCTTTTAAGATAACGAGATGCGGGGTTCTCGATGCGAATGCTGGAAGCGGTTAAAGACATATCTACCGCTTCCCGCGCCCTCTATCCGGTTGACGGTCCGGCTACTTCAGGACAAAGACCACCTTTGCACCTTCGAGGAAGTTATTTGCCTGATTGGACGTATAGATGGCCGTTGCGTCGTCCTTGTTGACCTGCACGTCCGTTGACTTTACGACGCCGCTCGCCTTGATGATCGCCGGGTTCGCCGAGCCTCTCTCGGAGAGCATAGCCTTTGCCTTGCCTACGTCGTTGGTGTACTCAGCCGCGCCCCTCTCAACGAGTATGTTCTGCGCCACCTTCGCCGGATCGTATACCACGTCTCCGTTCTGGCTGAGGACGCGGTTGATGAGCGCGGGTCTGAACGGCTGGTCCCTTACGTCCAATATAAGCCCGTCATGGTTGGCCGGAGCCACCCTGACCTGTTCAGGCGCGGGCTGGTACTGCGGCGCGGCAGGCATCGACTGTATGGCCTGCGGCAGAAGGGATGGCAACAGCCCGTCGACGCCCTTCATTGAGACCGCAACCCAGACGGTTGCTATGCCTGAAAGCTGATCATAATCCTCTTTTACTATCTGAGCGCCCTTTACAAGCCCCTGCACGCTCGAACGCACGATGTCGGACTGAGTGGACATGTTGGCGACCGTGCTCTCGCCGGACACGACCACGCCATCGATGACCTCGGCTATCTCACGAAGGGCAATGACCTTAGCGCCCCTTATGGCCATGAGTTTTCTCTGCCCGACAGGCAAGGTCTGGTCAGCGGTCGCCTCGCCCTTCACCACGAGCTTTCCGGCCATCAACGCCTGCTTTGTGTCGCGTATCTCCTGCATCATCTCGGCGGAAGCCGTGGTGGCAAAGGCCGCTAAAAACAGGAATACAGGTATCAGTAGAAGACGATTCATTAAGGTTTTTTTCATTCCATATCCTCCTTGGGTTAGCGTATCATCATATTACCCGGCCTCAGTTGTTTATGTTGAGCCTCTGCCTCAACATCCTTATGGCCAGCATGGCCTCTGCCCCGTCAACGTTCGCGTTGGGCCTGAACTCGCCTGAAAGCTCGGCCTCCATGATGCTGCGCGTCGTTACGTTCATAACCGCGTTGTACCATGCGGCGGTCGGGAGAACGTCCGGGTACGGGGACTTGTCATGGCCAAAAAAGGCCGTGGCTATCTTGTCATCGCCCGTAAGCTTTATCAACACGTCCTCAAGCACGAATGCGAACTGCTTCCTTGTTACCGGCTCGTCGGACTTGAAGAGGTATGCCTTTGTAGTCTCGTCAAATACCGGCTCAAGGCCCCTGACCTTCCACTTCATCAGGGTCAATATCTCCTCTTTGAACGGGCTGCTTAACACGTCCGCCGGGGTAAAGTCGGCCTTCATCTTGTCAACTGCGGACTCGACCGGAATCCTTCCGGCAAGAAGCTTTTCAAGCCTCATCTCGTCTATAAGGAGCGCGGCCATGTCACCCCTGCTTACCGACTCCTGCATGGCTATGACCTTGCCCACGTCGCCGACGGTTATGCCGGCAAGCGCCCTTACTATCTTATCCACTTTCTTCCAATACTTCTCGGCAGGCGCGTTCCAACGGCTGTCGCGCTTCTCGCCAAGCACACTGCTAAATGAATCGCGCGCCTTATTAAACTCCCTCGCGTCAAGGTATGCCCTGCCCATGAAGAACATGGCCGCCTCCCTGCCGTTGTAGTAAATGAGTTTTTTCTCATCCACCTTGGCCTTCATAGCATCTTTGTAGGCGTCCTCGGTCTGGGCAAGCCAGTCGCTGGCCTTGAGCGCCGTGTTGACCCTCATTACCGCCAATTGATAAGCAAATGCGTCCTCGCCGCTTTCCGTGGTCTTTGACGCGGACTCAAGATGACCAAAGGCCGCCTGAGCGTCAACCTTCCTGTACTCGGCCTTCTGTTTCAATGCCTTTTGAGCGCTTACTATTGCAAGCCCTGAATGAGCGATGCTCGTCTTTGCATCGCAAAACAGCGCCCTGTCGAACTTGGCCGCAGCCTCGTCCAACTTATCGTTGTCTATAAGCTCCATGCCCTTGAGATAATGATGCTGAGGGTTATCCTCTGGCGCCACGCACTTGGGCGCGGGCTTGGAGCAACCCGCCGCCACAAGAACGGCAAGCAACAAAAAGGCGCTCATTGCGCGCATGTACTGTCCCACGTGTTTCACGATATGACCTCCTTTTGAATTGAAAGCCTGCTATTTAACCGCCTTTATTACGTCTCCTGCCGCAAAGCCTGAACCTGTTTTAACGCTCGCCTCTGAAATCTTCGGCCCCTGATGTCCTGTAAGCAGTATCTGACCTATCTTCTTTTCACGCTTACCGATGACGCGCCCAGTGTCCGGATCAATCAAATCCTGTCCGGGCCTGAACACATCGAACACGACTCCAGCGGCAAGACGGCTCCTCTCCCCGGCCTTTATGACTATGGTGGAGCCTTCAACGGCAAGCACCCTGCCCTGAAACGGCTCGGCATTGAGCTTTTCGATCATCCGCGTCATTGCCTTTGTCATGGCGTCCCTGAGCGCGCCCTCCCTGAGTCCCGCGTCGGCGGTTGACTTTGACCCAAGCCCAAGCACCCCGCCGGTCGTCTTTCTGTACTCGCCCATGCCGGATTCCGCCAAAAGGCTTTTTCCCGTGGCCACGTCAACCAGGGCATAGTCAACCTGCACCCTCGCAACCTGCGTCTTTGACTTATGGACGATTATATCAGAGCCTTCCTCAAGCTCGGCATAAGAGGTTATTGCCCCTGAGATCCTATAGTCAATGGACTCAAAGCCTTCCGAGGCGCTCTTTTTGCCGGTCTTTATCGCGCCGGTCTGCTGGAGCCGGATAAGCTCCTCCTGCTGGCGCATCTCGTCGTTCGATACGGTTATCGGCTCAAGCCCGGCCTTTTTTACGATGGTCCTCAGCATGTCGGTTGCGGCCTCGCCTATGCCAAGCACCTTTCCAGGCGTCTTGTTGGCAAAGGTAAGTATCGCCACGTTATACTCAGGGCCTCTGTACTCCGCGCCCTGTGTCTCAAGCCTCTGGGTCTGTCCGGTAAGGCTCACGTCCTCCTTGACCGCGCCGGTCATCGTGGGCGTGCATGAAGACGCGCTCATGACCATGACCGTTGCAAGCGTTGCCGCAAACGTTGTTTTGAACCTTGCGCCGGGATATCCCGAAACCATGCTTACCTCCATTACGATTATGTGTCAATTACGCTTTGACGGTTTTGTCACGAACGGCCCTGCCGGAAACCCGGCCAATATCGCCTCAAGCATCTCGGACGACTCCATCTTGAGATGCGCGCCTACTGCGGTTGTGATAAGCCTCTCTCCAAAGGAAAATATCGCGGCGTCTCCGGCCTTCTTCTCCTGCCTTGAGCTTATCAGTTTCCAATCTCCGAGTCCGGGTATGGCCTCGATGCCCTTTATGGTCTTGAACTCGTCGAGGCTGTTGCTCGGCGCGGCAAGCGCCGCTACAGCGGCCCCTGCGCGTCCCTGACTTATGACCTCGCCCCTTACGCCGCGTCCGTTGGCCCAGATGAGCCGCCCGGTCTTTGCGTCAATCAGCTTAAAACCGGCCCTGACCTTCTTAACGTTATAAAGCCCGGTAGTAACGGTGTCAAAGTCCAAAAGATACCCGTAGAGGAGCGCGTCAACTGAGAGGCCCTCTCCAAGCGCGACCGGATCAAGCAGGTCAAGCTGAGAGCCAAGCGTTACGCCGAAGCTGTCCCTTAATCTTGCATCCAACTCGTCAAGCGGCATTACGTCATAGTGAAGACCGGACAAGCTCTCGAAGGTCATCCGGCGTATCATCTGAGGCCCGTCAACGTCGTTGGTCGCGTTGTACATGGGCAACACCGCGATTGTACGCACCGGATTGGCCGGATTCGGCCTTGTCTTTATAACAGGGGCGCATGACGCGGCAAACGCCACGCACAATAGCAGCACAAGCCGTATGTAACTCTTTAAGTTCATCTGAGCGCCTGAAACTCGGCCTCTATGGCGTTTTGCGTTGCCCTGAGTATTTTGGCCGGCCTCTTTGAATGTCTTGCAAGCGCGTCCGCAATGGCCTTTGCCGGAACGTTGGCCTCAACCTCAAGGGTCGCCTCATCGCCCGCAAACCTTCTTTGATACACGGCCTTTACGCCCCTCACCTCTTTTTTCAGCATATTAATGATGTCAACTATATCGGTGTAACCGGCGACATTGGTGAGTTTAATGACTATGATATTGCCCTTGGACCATTTTGCGATTATCTGATCCATCAGTTTTTCAGCCGCGTCGCCTGAGGCCTTTGATATGGCGTCAATGCCGCCTGAAACGTCCGATATATTCCTTGCCGTTCCGCGGCTCAAGACGCTGGCCATGACCCTTGCATCGTCAACCCGTATGGCGTCGGCTGAAATATCGGCAAGATAGGCGCTCACCTGAGAGCCCGGGGTCTTGCCGCCCTGTCTTGCAACCGCCTTAACGCGCACGACTATCTCGGCGTCAAGCGACTTGCCGAGCCTTCTGGCCTTTTCATTGGTAAGGCCGGACGACTTTGCCGACGGCCTCACGTCAACCATATCTGCGCTCGACTCGATGTCAACCACGTTAAAGCCCTTATTAAGGAATATCTCCTTCATTGCGCTCTCTGCCGCGGGCATGGAGACGCCCTCCCCGTCGCCAAGACGCTTGAGCGTATCCGATGGATGACCCGGTATATCCTCGCTCACGATGAACAGCACCCTCGGCTTTTCGACCTTTGCCATGAGAAGGCCAAGCGCGTCAAGGTCATGCTGTATATTGCCGATTGCCACGGTTGCGCGCACCGTTGCCTTGAAAAGCCCCTGCGTCTGGGTCTCGCCTATGACCTTGTAGTTTTTGACGTAGCCTTCGGTCTTTGTATATACGTTGTCGCTTAAAATCTGATAGTTCTCCACAACGCTCTCGCTGCTGATAAAGCTCCCGACCGCCTGCTCCACGGCCTTTCTGAGCGCGTCGGCGATTGCCGCGTCCCGCGCAATGAGCGCATTGTCGCCGGTAATCTGTGAAAATCCGTCGGCGTCAACGGTTTTCAGGTCCTGAGCCTCCTCGGCCAGAGCAGGGGAAGAGCACAAAAGGAGCGCCATAACAACCGCAACAACCGTGCTAATACACAACCGTCCTGTGCCGATCGCTAACATGGGATTACCTGTTTCCTTGCCTCGGATAAACGGATAAAAAGCATATTACATAACAACGCCGCTAAAGTCCAATACTAAGTAGGCGGCTAACCGCACGGGGCAAGCCGTGCCCTACCAGCCCAACCTTAGCCTCTCGGCAAGTCGCTCAGGCAGACCGACCTCGATTATCTTCCTTGCCGTTGTCTGTATATCGTAATCAACCCTGTAAAAGGATATTGACTGAGCGCCGGAGTCATATATGACAAACGAGGCCCTTGGGTCAGCGTCCCTCGGCTGCCCGACGCTGCCGGGATTTACGAGCATTGCCGCGCCCCTTGGCTGCGTGAGCGCACTATCCATATTAATGAAAACTGTACCCTCGTTTTCAATGTACGATATGGGCACGTGGGTATGGCCGAAAAAGCATAGTTTGAGATTGCCGTCTTCCTCTAAAAGAGCGAAGTTATCCTTCGCGTCCTGAGCGCCAGTTATATAGCGGAAATAGTCGTTTACCCAGCCGTGTACGCCCATGAACCTTTTATCAATGACGAGCCTTTGAGGAAGGGTCTTCAGGAACTCGCGGTTGGCATCCGTTAGGCTGAGGCGCGTCCAGTCTATGGCGCTTGCGGCCAGTTGGTTAAAATCCCGCGTATCATGCAGGAGAGCAACGGCCGCGTCGTGGTTGCCCAGCGCAGAGACTATCTTTCTTTCCCTGATTATCTCGACGCACTCGTTGGGGTTGGCGTTGTAGCCCACGATATCGCCAAGGCAAACAATCCTATTGACGTCAAGGGCGTCTATCCTCTCAAGCACGGCGATGAGCGCCTCAAGATTGGAGTGTATGTCCGAGATTACGGCGTAACGCATGACATGACCAGCAAACTGCTATACACTACAAGATATTCAGTGCAGCGTGCCCTTGGCCTCCTC
>JBBTCG010000044.1:0-6965 GCA_038043305.1 Deltaproteobacteria bacterium
AGGGGGATTTAGGGGGTTGGGGGTTGAGGCTTACACGGTCACGGACAACGGTATTTATCCTTTCACGGTCACGGTTCACGGTATTTAATGAAGATAGCCCTTACATACAACCTCAAGAAAGAGTTGACACAGGGAGCGGAGCTGCCGTCGGATTTCTACGCCGAGTGCGACGACCTTGAAACGGTTGAGAATGTCAGGGACGCCCTCATCCGAGTCCACGGCGACGTTCTTATGATTGAGGCCGACGAGGACGCCTTTGAGAGGCTTAGGAAAGAGCGGCCCGGCATGGTCTTCAACATGGCCGAGGGTATATGGGGCGAGAGCAGGGAGTCCCAGATGCCCGCCATCATGGAGATGCTTCGCATCCCGTACACCGGCTCATCCCCGCTTACGCTCGGCCTGTGCCTCAACAAGGGACGCGCCAAACAGGTGCTTGCATGGCACGGCATACGCACCCCAAGGTTCATCGTAACCGACGTATTTACCCGCGAGATTGTTGGAAGCCTTTCCTTCCCAATGATTGTAAAGCCCTTGTTCGAGGGGTCAAGTAAGGGCATAAAGAACGACTCCATCGTGCATGACGAGAAGGCGCTGAAGGACAGGATTGAACGCGTAAGAGGCGACTATTCGCAGTCCGCGCTCATAGAGGAGTTCCTGCCAGGCAGGGAGTTTACAGTCGCGCTTCTCGGCAACGGCGCTGATCTGAGGACCCTGCCCATCGTTGAGATAAATTATTCGTCTTTGCCGGCGGACATAAATCCTATATACTCTTACGAGGCCAAGTGGGTGTTGGATACGCCGGATGCGCCGCTTGACATATTCAGTTGTCCGGCAAAGGTGGACGCCCCGCTCAAAAAGGCCATTGACGACACAGCGCTCTCGGCCTATCGCACCCTTGACGTTAAGGACTGGTGCAGGATTGACATACGTCTTGATTCCAATGGGCGGCCAGGTGTGATAGAATTGAATCCGCTTCCCGGCATATTGATGGACCCCAAGTGCAATTCATGCTTTCCAAAGGCCGCGCGCGCGGCTGGCATGACCTTTACCGAGTTGGTCAACTCCGTTGTTGACGCGGCGTGTAAGAGATACGGTTTATGAGCCAAAAGGCAATCAAGATAATCTTCAACGATGATATAAACTCCGGCCTGAGCGTCCCGGGCAAGGACGCGCTGGCGCAGGTGCACGCGGCAATGGAGGTTGACGAGGCGCTGAGGAACGAAGGGTATATTACTGAATTAGTAGCTGTCAAGGGCGCAGGCTTTAGCGGCCTTGACTCTCTTATTAAGGCCGTAAAGGAGATGGCCGCGCCCGAAGGGGCGTTGGTGTTCAACCTGTGCGAGGCCGCCTTTGGCAAGAGCGCGCTGGAGATGCACGTGGCCGCGCTCCTTGAGCTTTACGGCGCGAGGTTTACCGGCTCAGGCCCGCTTACCCTCGGCCTTGCCCTTAATAAGGGGCTTACAAAGGACATACTCGCGAGCGCCGGCATCCTGACGCCCGAATACTGCGTGATTGACGCGCCCCCTTCAAAGCTCAAAAGAGGCTTGAAGTTCCCGCTCATCGTAAAGCCTCTGCACGAGGACGCATCCCTCGGCATTGACTCCGGCGCTGTCGTCAGGACAATGAAGGAGCTTAAAAAAAGGGTCGAATTCGTGATAAGCTCGTTCAGGCAGCCGGCAATAGTCGAGGAGTACGTTGACGGCAGGGAGTTCAACATAGCGATACTCGGCAACGGCAAAGAGGCTATTGCCCTGCCGCCATCGGAGATAGATTTTGTTGATTTTCCGTTGGATACGCCGAAGATATGCTGTTATGAGGCAAAGTGGATTCAGGAAAGTCCTCTGTATAAGAAGACCAAGCCGGTCTGTCCCGCGCTTGTCCCTGATTCGTTAAGAGACGAGCTGCAAGCCGTGGCGCTCAAGGCGTATCATACGATGGGGTGCAGGGATTATGCACGGGTGGATATGCGCCTTGGCGAGGACGGCAATATAAAGGTGCTTGAGGTGAACCCGAACCCCGACATATCCATGGACGCGGGATTCGCCCGCGCCGGAAAAGCCGCAGGGTTTGAATATCCGAGGCTCGTTTCCGAGATTGTCAACGTGGCCGCAACAAGGTATGCTGCATCACGGACGCAGGAAGCGCGGCGTATTGCCGTTTGAGGACATGGCCGCCAATAACATGGACAGGGCATGGGCATGGTATGGACAGAGCATGGACACAGAGCCATCCGCATAGTCAAGGTAGAAGCAACGCACAAGGACGCCCTTGTTGCGATAATCAACGGGACCGACAACCTGAGCGTTGAGGAGAAGGGTTGCGCCGGAGAGCTTCTTGACATATATCTGAATAACCCGGTTCAATGCGACTACAACTTCATAGTTGCGGTTGATGCCGATGGCCGTCCCACGGGATATGTTTGTTACGGGCCCACGCCGCTTGCGGCAGGGACATACGACCTTTACTGGATAGTCGTCGCGTCGTCCGCCAGAGGCAAAGGCATAGGAGGCGCGCTCATCAGCCGCACCGAGGAGATAGTCCGGGGACAGGGTTGCCGGATGCTCGCGGCCCACACCTCAGGCAGGGATGACTATGAGGCGGCGAGGGCCTTTTACGCGAAGGCGGGCTTCACCGAGGAGGCGCGCATACGAGGGTTTTACAGACAGGGGGACGATCTTGTTGTTTTCGTCAAGCGATACCAAAACCATCCGTAGAGGCGGTACCCATTTGGAACTCGAGAGCATAAAAAAGATATATGCGGGATATTCACACGTCTATGACGCGCTTTTCAAGAGGTTTTTCTACCCTCGGATAAAGCACGCCATAACGTACATGGACATAAAACCCGGAGACCTGATCCTTGACGTGGGCGTAGGCACGGGCCTGTCGTTCATGGTCTTTCCGAGGCACTGCCGCGTGGTGGGCATAGACCTTTCGCAGGAGATGCTCAGGAAGGCCAAGGAAAAGATACGCGAAAACCGCCTCGACCACATTAAACTCCTCAGCATGGACGCCATGCGCACCGGCTTCAGGGACAACACCTTTGACAAGGTCTTCATCTCCCACGTCGTGAGCGTGGTGCCTGACCCGTACCGTCTCATGGAGGAGGTGCAAAGGGTATGCAAGAAGGGCGGACAGGTGGTGATTGTCAACCACTTCAAGAGCAGGAATAAGGTCATCGAGGCCGTCGAAAAGATAATAAACCCGGTATGCAAGAAGATAGGCTGGAGATCGGACATGTGTCTTAACGAGTTCATTGACCGCTCCGGTCTGCACGTAAAAAAGAAGTACATGCTCAAGAAGCTCGACTTCTGGCACATACTGTTTGCGACGAACGAAAAGTAAGCGGCCTTCAAGGAAGGTCTGATTAATTTCTTTTTTTCTCCTCTCCCCTTGCGGGAGAGGGTAGGGTGAGGGGAAAAGGTGAGGTAAAGACAGGTAACGGTTATCGGAAAAGACGTCGCAGAACTGATACCCGATACCCTTTGACCTCAGACCTGCCCTCGTGTGCATAAAGCGGGGGAAAGAATTAATCAGAGATTCCTTAGAGTTTCAAACGTCCTTTTCAAACCAAGAGGCGGCTTTCAGGTGCGTGCCGAGAGACGACAAAACCTTGCCGAACCAATCCATCCTGACATCAGTCCGATGTCCGCATCAGACCTTGATACCGTCCTTTCCATTGAAGAGCGCTGCTTCCCAAGACCGTGGACAAGGGGCATGTTCGAGGCCGAGCTTAGAAACCCGCTGTCAAGCGCGTTTACTGCGCGCCTTGAGTCCAATGGCCGGCAAGTCATAGCCGGTTACGGCATATTCTGGGTGGTCTTCGGCGAGGCGCATATATTGAACCTCGCGGTCAGCCCTGACTTCAGGCGCATGGGGTTATCGCGCGCTCTCCTTGAGTTTTCCATTATTGAGATGAAACGAAAGCTGGCCTGCGAGGTCTTTCTTGAGGTAAGGCGATCCAACAAGGCCGCAAGGGCGCTGTATAAAAAGTTCGGCTTCAAGGAGTCCTTTGAGCGCAGTAACTATTACGGCGACGAGGACGCGATAGTGATGACAAAGGGAATCTGAGTTTTCGCCCGCCCGTTAGAGGCTTAAAGCGCGTGTGAAAGGCCGTAGATACCGTCTTGGCTGTCAAGCTAAAATTATTATCGTTCCCACTTGTAAGCGTTGGAACGATTGGCAACTTGAACCCACACAAAGTTTTCCAATCAAAGCGGAGGTTAAAGAACATGAGATTGAAGATCCTTGGATATTTGGTTTTAGCGGTTTTTCTTGTAACGGCTTTTTTGAGCGGCCCTGCTCCGGCAAAGGATGCGGACATCATTGACGCGGCTTACAGCGGCGACTTAAAGGGTGTACAATCCCTGCTCGCCAAAGGCGCGGACGTAAACATTCAGAGGAAGGACGGCGCCACGGCTCTTTATATGGCCTCGTGGAAGGGCCATACAGAGGTAGTCAGACTTCTTAAGGAAGGTCTGATTTATTCTCATCCCGCGCCTCGTAATTGTCATTCCCGATGTTTTAATCGGGAAGGCCAGCGTCTTAAGGTCGAAAACATAAAGACACTGGCCTTCCCGCTAAAAGATTGCGGGAATGACACCAAGCAAGCAAGGCTGCTACCTTGCATCAACGTGTCTCAAAGTGAATTAATCAGACCTTCCTTAAGAGCGCGGGGGTAAAGTAAGCCTATCCACTTCGTCAAGGTAATGGAATGGAAGCTGTTGTTATGAGGCGCGCAGGATGGCGCGTTGGATTGCGGAGACGGGGTGAGGACAGGAAAAGATCAAGAACTCTTTCAACTACATTAAGGAATCTCTGATTTAATCTCATCCCGCGTCTCGGAACTGTCATTCCCGAGGGTTTAATCGGGAATCTATAAAATTAGGAATCCAGTGTCTTTGCTACCTCTCCCCAAAGGGGAGAGGATTGAGGTGAGGGGGTCTTGATTTATTGTACGAGATTCCCCTCACCCCAGCCCTCTCCCCAAGTGGAGAGGGTGTCATCTGATTAACGCAAAATAATTGACATTACCCAATTATACGGCTGGCACACCAATGCAATCATCTCAATCAACGATAGTTTACAACAAAAAAATCGCGGACAATTATTTTAAGATGAGGCTCTCATGGAGTGCGCTGGAGGTGCGTCCCGGCCAGTTTGTCATGCTCAGGGTCTCGGACGGGCTCGACCCGCTCCTTAGAAGGCCGTTCGGGATATTTAACGTAATCTGCGCAAAGCGCGGTACCGGTTTTTCCTTCAAGCGGCCGACCGGGGTTGAAATCCTCTATCACGTTGTCGGCAAGGGAACCGCGATACTGTCGTCAAAAAAGCCGGGCGAGCGGATAAACGTGCTCGGCCCGCTTGGCAACGGATTTCCAGAGCCGGAGGATGCGCGCAACGTCATCATGGTTGCAGGCGGCGTCGGATTAGCGCCCATGCTTCCTCTGGCGCAAAGGCTCAAGGCCGGCGTGTTGCTGTTCGGCGCAAGACATAAGGCCGACACAAAGATTATCGCCGGGTTTTCCGGCCTTGGCTGTAGAATCAGGTTCGCAACGGATGACGGGAGCAGGGGGTTTAAGGGGTTTGTTACCGGCCTTCTTGCTGATGAGATAAAGCCTGATTCGGTCATATACGCCTGCGGCCCCGCTCCGATGCTCAAGGCCGTCGCGCTTATGGCGCACAGGGCAGGTATCCGCTGCTTCGTGTCGCTTGAGAGTGCAATGGCGTGCGGCATCGGCGTTTGTCTCGGATGCGCGGTAAAGGCCGCCCCGCTACAGGCGGGATATGAGGCCGGGGTATTCAGGATGGTCTGCTCGGACGGGCCTGTGTTCGATTCAATGGACATTGATTGGGATACGCTGTGATAAAAAAGGCAAAGCCAAAGGCAAAGATAGATAAAAAGGCCGGGGACGCGCTCTCAATAGAGATAGCCGGACTCAAGCTAAGAAACCCCGTAATGACCGCGTCAGGCACGTTCGGTTACGGAAGTGAGTTTGCGCCGTATACGAACCTTGAAAAGATCGGCGCGATAATCGTCAAGGGGCTTTCTCTCATGGCGCGGCAGGGGAATCCGTCTCCGCGCATAGTCGAGACCCCGTGCGGCATGTTGAACGCCATCGGGCTCCAAAACGTGGGCGTTGAAAATTTTATAAGGGACAAGCTGTTGTTTTTGAGAATGCTCAAGACCCCGGTAATAGCCAACATCTTCGGAGAGACGGTGGACGACTATTGCGAGGCGGCAAAGAGACTTGAAGCCGCCGGAGGCGTGGCCGGCCTTGAGATAAACATCTCATGCCCGAACGTCAAGAAGGGCGGCATACTATTCGGCACTGACCCGCATGAGGCGCATAAGGTGGTGAAAGCCGTAAGAGACGCGGTAAAACTGCCCGTTATAACGAAGCTCTCCCCCAATGTAACGGATATACGGGTAATGGTAATGGCCGTTGAGGACGCAGGAACCGACGCGATAACGCTCATAAACACCATTCCCGGCCTTGTCGTGGACGTGGAGAGGAGGCGGCCCGTGCTTGCAAACGTGATCGGCGGGCTTTCAGGCCCTGCCATACGCCCCATAGCGGTGAGGATGGTCTGGGAGGCCAAGTCAGTCGCCAAGGTTCCGCTCATCGGCAGCGGCGGCATAATCTCGGCTAACGACGCGCTTGAGTTCATCCTTGCCGGGGCATCGGCCGTGCAGGTGGGAACTGCCAACTTCTTAGACCCTGACGCCGCGGTAAAGACAGCCGCAGGCATCGCCGACTACTGCAAACGCCATCGCACTACCGTAAAAGCGCTCGTCGGCGCAATGAAGACCGGGCAGTAAGCGGCGCGGTTCATCCGCTCTGAATAAATTTGCAAAAGAGTCATGTTCCCTGAAAAGAAAGCATCTGGTGGCGGTGCGTGGAATCGAACCACGGACATGGGGCTTATGAGACCCCTGCTCTGCCAACTGAGCTACACCGCCG
>JBBTCG010000045.1:0-17329 GCA_038043305.1 Deltaproteobacteria bacterium
GCGCGCCTAAGCTTGCCGTCCCCTGACGAGGCATGGGGCGCATGACAGGTAAGGCACCTCGTTCCTTTTACATTATAACCGGAATGCGCGGTGATACCCTTGGCGTTGCCGATGTCATGGCACTTGGCGCATAGTGCGTTGCCGTCGGTTAAAAGCGTGAACCTGACATCGGATGAATGAGGGTCATGGCAGGTATTGCAACCCTGTTTTACGGCCGCATGGACGCTCTTTGCCTCAAATGCTTCCTTTGCATGGCACAAAAAACAAAGGTCGTTGCCCGCTGCGCGGACGAGTCCCGGCACTCCCTTTGTCTTATAGGACGAATGCGGGTCATGGCATCTGAGGCACTGGCCTTCCTTTACAGGGGCGTGGAGATGCGCCTTTTCAAACCGTTTCTTGTCCTTGGCGTGGCAGTCGTAACAAAGAGCGGCGCCGTCGTGCTTCTTGAGCTTCAACGCGCCTATAAGACCGTGCGGGGCATGACAGGCCTCGCAATTCTTGTCGGCAACCGGCTTGTGAAGGACGCCTTCGCTGTACTTGACCAGCTCCTTGGCATGACAATCGGCGCAGGACTTCCTCACGCCGATGCCTTGATACACGCAGCCGGACAGCATTAAACCCAAGGCAAGCAGGACGAAGAGGAATGAAACCCGCTCAGGGACTAATCGTAACGGATAAAGATTCACCGCAGTAAGCCGCAGTGAATCTTTAAGTTTGTACACGTAAAAGAAGAGGACACCGGGCATCTTCGCCCACTCGCACATGCTGCGTAGCTTCAACCTCGGCCTCCTGTTTACCATGCGGCTATTTCAATATCTCTTCATTCACGACAACCGGTATGACGGCCCGGAGCCGCTTGACGTATTCATCAAGCTGCGCCTTGAACTTCTCGTTGACTACGAGATTCGTTATCTCCTTGCGCGCGTCCTCAAGCGGTATGTACTGTCCCGGCTCGACGCCGATAAAGTTGACCACCACCCATGAGCCGCCCATCTCGAAAGGCCCAAGCATATCACCTTTCTTTGCCTTTGAAAAGGCATTTATCGCCTCGGAGCTGAACGCATTTGCATTAACGGTTATCACCTGACCCGCCTTCCCGGACTTGTCTGACGAGTTGGACTGGGCAAGGTAGGTGAAGTCAGCCCCTTTTTTCAGGTCATCGAGTGTCTCTTTGGCCTTGGCCGCGTCCGGGAGTATGAGAAAAGCGCCGGTAAGCGCGTCGGGCAGCCGGTATTTTTCCTTGTTTCTATCGTAATATTCGCTCACTTCGCTGTCCTTGAGCACTATGCTCGGGAGTATAACCTTTGTCTTGAAGGCGGTCTGGAGCTTGTCCAGCCTGTACTTTTTTATTGCCCCGGCTATGGCCTTGTCGTTGGCGGCATAGTTGCGCCTCCTCGCCGCGTTGTCAAGCAGCTTGTACAGGACGAGGCGGTCAAGCATGGCAACGCGCTCGGCCTCGCTATCCGCCTTATCCGCCTTCCTCGCTATCTTCATCTGAGCAAGAACGTCCTCGGCCGTTATCGCGGCGCCGTTAACCTCGGCCACGACAAGACCCACGCCATCAGGCTTTGCCTCTGATGCGGCCTTCAGGACATCAGCATATGTCTTTATGTCAGAGGCGGCGCGGAGTTCGTCGAAGTAAATCTTCTCCCTGCCCACGGACTTTTCCTTGACAATGGCGTTGCGGACGGCCTCCCTGTCCTTATCGGACATCTGCTTGGGCGCGCCTGATTCCTTGGAGTCCTTATCCTCCTTGACGCCGGGTTGTTCTTCTTTTGCCGAAGGGCCTCCATGTTCCTTCTTTTTAACGCCCTTTTCGCGGTAGTATGCCTCTATCTCGGCATCCTCAACCTTCACCTTTGCCGTAACCTCGTCATACCTGAGCTGCCTTAGGCTAAGATTCAGCGTATAATTATCCATCTCGCTGATGAAGTCGGGTTCCTTGTCGAGCTTGGCGTTCCCGGCCTCAATGGCCATGAGTCTTGAATCAATAAGCTCGTCAAGAAACTTTCCGTAGTTCTGCTTCTCGAACGAGCTTCCCTCTGAGAGGCCCTTGCCTACGCGCCCGCTCTTATGAAGCGCCTTTATCGCCTCATTGAACTCGTCTATTGTTATCACCTCATCGCCCACTTTGGCGGCCCAACCTTTGCCATCGGAAGCGCCGCTCAAAAGGGCGCAGCCTGAGAGCAATATGGCTGGTAAAAGCGCTATCGTCGTTGAGAGGACTTTTTTTAATATGCGTTGGACGGCTGGAAATGGTACGAAGGATAGGTTAGCTGGATTTGTCATAAGATGGATTAATGTATTGTTGCTATCATCTCCTTTATCAGATTTTTCGCCAGAGTGGATACGGAGCGCACCGTGCCGAACTCGAAGATCATCGTGTAATCGCTGCCAGCCCGTTTATACTGCGCGGACCAAATGATATGACCGTTGAGCGGGTCCACCATCCTCGCCGTCACCGACAACACAGGTATGGCGTTTGCCGTATTGCTGCCGTCGTCGAACTCTTCTACCCTGCCGATCAATACCGCGTCAACGCCGAAACGAGCGCCGAGTATCTGGAGTTTGTCCATGTCCATCTCGCCGATGACGTTCACCTTCTCATGTATCATGAATTGAGAGATATTGCCCGCCTCTTCCACCTGAAACCTGCCCGTCTTGAAAAGCTCGACGATAAAGAGGTTCGTAACAATCTCGCCGGCGTCCCCCTTGCCGCTCACGTTGGCAAAGGGCAGCACCGCCACCTTTTTTATCTTTGCAGTAGCGGGCGTTGAAGCAACCTCCGTCGGCCTTCCCGCGCATGAGGCGCACAGCGTTAGCGTAAGAAACGACAGGAGGCAGGTTTGTAAGCGCCTCATAGCTTGAAGCCCCTTACCGCATCGTCTAATTTTTTAACGGCGACGGAGATATTTTGCATCGTCTCGTCACCCCCCCTTGCCGAGGCCGCGGCAACGGACGATAACTCGTCGGATGCCTTCTTTATCCTCTCCACCTTTGCCTTGAGCTTTCCGGTCATGACGTTTAGCGTGTCCGCAAGCTCCTTGAACTCGTCGTTCTTTCTTACGATGAACTTCACGGTCAGGTTGCCTTCGCCGAGCTTGTCAGTTAAGTCCCTTTCAAGCCTGAAGAGCGGGCCTGCTATCTTATGCGGCAAAAACACGCTTATGACAAAAGCAAGGACAAGACCTATTACAAGAGAGCCTATCACGGCAGGCAGGAGCAGGTCAAGAAAGGACGTGGCGTTCACATGAAACTGCTTGAACGAGGCGCCTATCTCGCGGTTGCTGTACAGGTAAAAAAGAAGCGCGTTCAACCCGACCGATACAAGCGCTATCAGCATGACCTTGGCCAGCAGCCTCAACTGGAACCGCCGCTTTATCGAATAATTTATACGCGATCTTCTGTTTTCCACTTTGGCGCACCTTCCTGTTTATTCGGTTATCGGTTAACGGTGAAAGTAAAAAATAGCTGTCCTTAAACCGATAACCGATAACGGTTTTAACCGCTTCCCATCACGTCCTGTGGCATGCCTCGCACAGATCCTTTTTCACGTCCATCCTGCCGAGATGCTCCTTGTCCCCGCCGTGCGGGTCATGGCAGGTAACGCAGGTCATCATGCCGCCCTCTATGGTCGGCAGTTCAGGCGGTATGCGCGTATTTGGCCCCTTGCTCCTCACGCCGACAGGGTGAGAGGCGCCCTGAGAGTGGCACTTTACGCATACGTCAATAGTCGAATAGCGTGACGCAGTAAGCCCGAAGCCGTGTTTATCCATCTCCGACGGTTCGGTTATGCTTAAAGATGCCTTTACCGGCGCGCTTGCGACATACCTTAAAAATACGTCGGAGCTTCTCCCGGCCTTAAATAAGTTTACGGCGATGATGTCAGGCTGGACGCCCTTGACGCCGCGAACGCTGCCGGACGAGACTGAACCTTTGCGGCTGAGGAGCACCGTCGGGTCAGCCGTCATATCCTCTGAAACAGACGTATTGCCGAATATATCCCTTGATGTTATGCGGTAATGATACTGTGTGTTGGACTTCAACCCGGTAAGACGCGCAAAATGCTCGTTTGAAAAAACCCTCTCGTCGGATGACCTCTCGCCGTACCCAACGGACGCTCCGTACTCGACTATGGAATTGGAGGGCTTGTCCGTAAGCCAGCGCACGGTTGCCTCGATGAACGTAGCCCTCTTGGCGTCAATGACGCCCGGCTCCATGATGCGGGGCGCCTTTCCGTCGTCGTTTACGATGTCGGTGATTTCAGCGGGTATAACCTGCGTGCGATATGGGGGCAATCTGTTGCCGCGCTCATCCTTGAGAATAAGCTCAAGGCTGTAGTTCCTGTCCAAGGAGAGCCCCTGCAACAGGAATATCGTCTCCCTGTGAGCGCCCTGCGATAATATCTCCCACGTCCTCGATGATTTAAGCCCTGTTATAATGTGGCAGGGGTTGCAACTTTGCTCCATGGGCGGATGACGGTACAAGAGCTTATCCAGCGGCGCGTACACGTCCTTGAGTCCGAGCGCCTCGGCCTTTTTGCCGGAATGGCAGCCCTTACATGCCTCGCCTGTCGAAGAACCCCATAGATTGTCCGCTGGCACGATCTGGAACAACGCGATTATAACGGCCAGCGCTATGAACCCGACTGCGGGTTTTATCACCCTTTAGAAATCCTCATAGATAGGTCGCCCATTACTGTTCAATTTTGCGAACGGCGTTTGTTTAACAACGAGAACCGACGGGATTGCTTTTTTCAACTCCGCTGAGTTACCCGCGTCGTCGGTCGCTGAAACGATGATGGAGAGCCTGTTAAGATCTATTGATTTATCCACTGGGTATGAGACTTGACTCGGAGGAGCACCCTTGCCGTTAAAGACGCTCACGACGTTGCCCTTGTCGTCAACAAGGGTCAGTTTCCATGAGGCGTAGACGTCGCCCTTGCCGGGCGGCGTGAACATGAAGGAGAGCTTGTCCTCCTCCATCTTTACGTCCACGCGAATCTTGGGAGGCGCGTTCTTTACCCTGAGATCCCCCTTGACCTTTGTCTTGTTGCCTGCGCCGTCCTTGACCGTGAACACATAAGTATAGTCGCCGTCGTCAACCTGACGAAACTTGTTGGTCTCGCCTCTCCAGATGAGTTTTTTGGGCAGCCTTCCGAATCCGTTGTCGCTTCTTACGAGCTTGCCGGAGTTGTCGAATATCTCTATCCTCCACTCCTCGACATCGCTGATGTTCCTCATGACCGGACTAAAGACGATGGAGCCTTTTTTCTGCGGAGAAAAGACGGTCTTGTTGACGGCAACGGACACGTCCGGCGGCGTGTTGTTGATCACGAGCTTGCCGGACGCCTTGAACACAAAGGGCTGCATGTCCTGATCAAGGGCCACGATATCAACGGCGTGTACGCCCTCTTTTAGCGGCCCGATGACCAGACCGTCGTAAAACTCGGTGCCTTCCTCCCTCGTAAGGAGCACCTCTTGTCCGTCCACTATGGCCTTTACGACCTTGGGCTCATCGGCTATGGGCAACATGTGCGCCTTGAGCCTTACCTTCTCGCCGGAACGCGCCTTGGGAGGAGTCAGGAAGACCCCGGCGGCCTCAAAAGGACTCAAACCGTTGTCATTCACCTGAAGCTCCAGAGGCATGGCCTTGACTATGTCCCCAACGACAACGGATGCGAGCTTGTCGGCTGACTTGATGACTCCCAAACCGAGGAATCTTTCAAAATCGCGTCCCGAATAGGCAAGGTCATCCGCCCATATTATGCTGCCATCAAGTGCGCTTACAAGACGCATGGAAACCCCGACCTTCGCGTCGGAACCGCGCTCAACCGTGTTGAACGCCGTTATCGCGCCGACGAGCACCGCGTCAACGCCGAGCGTCTTTCCCATCTCCCTTGCCACAAGCCTTGTTACCGAGTTGGTCTGCCGTATCCTGCGCTTGGCAAGAAACCCTTCCATCTCGTCAACGGTAAGCGCGTAGCCCATCTTGACAAGCCCTGCGCGCACAAGGTCGTTGATAACGATAACCGCGCGCGGCGTCTCTGAAAGGTTTTCAAAGGGCAACACCGCTATCTTTTTTACGATTGTTGCCTTAGATAGAGGCTCTTTTACCGCGGGGTCTACGCCGCCGAATGAGGGTTTCGATGAGGCAAAAAAGAAGAAACATAGCGCCGTTAAAAACAGGACGAAGCCGGACGCGGCGCTGAAAAAGCGCCCTGACGGATGCGCCGCCGTATGCGCCAACGGAGCGGCTTCACAGGGTTCCCCGATAGAGACATTCGGGGACATGCTTATGCGCCTTTCGAGTATCTTCTTGAACATATCTTCCACCCTAACGGGTTCACTAACCTATAAAAGCGTATCAACGGCCTTTCTCACGACTGATGTCGTGAGCACCGTCATATCAACCTGATCTATGCCGATCATCTTCCTGAAGGTGCTTGACCCGACCTCGGACGCATTGGCCTGCCATAGCACTATGCCGGAACCGGCATCAAGCATCCTCACGGATATGGCGACGACGTTTGTAGCAGAACCGCCGCGGCTCCCGCTGTATTCGTTGACGCTGCCCTGTATTACGGCCTGGACGCCAAGCTTCTCGCCGAGCATCCTGAGCATCTCTTTGTCAAGCTGCACTACCCTGCCCTCCTCAAAACCTTCCTCCCTGAAGAGCATGTTCATGACCTTTGTAATCTCGCCCTGCTCCATGACCTCAAAGACGTGCTTTGACATGATGTCAATCGTCAGGGCGCTTCGCACCTTTTCACCCGCGTACCTGTCTTCCGTGAAGTTGTTGAAGGGCAGTATGGCAATTTTTTTTATATAAGCAAAGTCGGCGCTCGGATTTATATATTTTATGGTCGAGCCTGAGCAGCCTAAGAGCATGAACAACGCAATGAGGAAAAAAACAATGACTTTCGTGTTGTTTTTGCTTGCCATTCGCGCCTTTTCTCTCCTTTTCCGATTCATGATGAGTTACGCAAAGATTCAGTTTTGCCGCAGACCGCCAAGTAGCGGCTGAAAAGCGGTACAACTCCTGATTCAGGCAGTATATCAATTGTTCTAATTCATTATGCTATAAGACAGAATAGGTGTCAACATCTTTGTTGACTGAATATCGCAAGGCTAAAGCCTTGCCCTACGTTTTTCACGGTCACGGCCTTTCACGCAGCTAACACATAGCATTTACTATAAATATGTAGCTGCTTCGCTAAAACCTAAGCGATGCCCTCGCATAAAAACTGCTCGTCTGATTGCTGGATGCGTCGGACGACGTCTCAGTGCGATTATATCCGGCAATGACGCTGAACCTTGTAAACGGCGTCCAGTTCAGGGTTGCCCCCATGTTTGTGCTGTCCTGCCCAAAGCCGTATCTGACATTGCCCTGCAGCGCCGTTGAAGGAACCCATGTAAGAACGAAACTATTGGATTGCACCGGCTCTATCGTCATGGTGGCGGACAGGTATATCTTCCTTGTCGGCGTATACGACGCGCTCGCCGTCGTTGACCTTGACGACGTGGACGTGCTCTGTCCCGCGGAGTCGGTGCTGCTGTCCGCCATGGACGTGCTGATCAGCACCTTCATCGTTTTCCATGGTGTCAGGTTTAGGTTCAGGTAATGATTCGTCGTGTCGGTAGACGAGTTAGACGCCTTGTTTTCCGTCGCGCTCATAGAACTGCCTACGCCGACGTCAATGCCGCGGTACAGGTTCATGAACATGGCGGTGCCGTAGTTATTAGTGCTCGAAGAGGCGGCGCCGTTGACGCTGTTCACGAAATGCCCGAAGTTCATGCTTGCGTTGAGAGTCGGCAACGGGGTCGAGGAAAGGCTCAAGGTGTACGTGTCGGTGCCGCTCTCCGTGCCGGTCTGCGTGAGCGCAGTCTGCGTCGAACTGGACGACGTATTTGCGTATCCGCCGTTGATCGTCAGGTACTGCGGCACAGGAGTAACGTTCAGGTTCAACGCCTGCGTCATGGTGGACGAGGAGGTGTCGTTCAACTCCTGAGCGCTGTGATCGTAGTTCAGGTTATACGAGGCGCTTACGCGCTCAACCGGCGCGTAGTTCAGGCTCAAACCGGCGAACTGCCTCGACACCGAATAGCTCGTTGACAGCGTCGGCGTCGAACTTATATAGCCCATCCCCTCTATCTCAGTAACGTTTATGGCCATTGCGCCGGTCGGGAAGGCGGTATTCACGATCTTAAAATACATTGCGGTAACTTCGCTGAAGCTCATGACGAATCTCGAAAACACGGAGTCGTAGCTCACGGTCGGCGTAGCGGCAAGCGTCCAGCTTGTCCCGTCGCTACTCGTGTACAACTGAAAACCGAATGAGTTTGTGTACGTGCCGATGCTTGGATCGGCCGTGGTTATGTAAAGATTTATCTTGTGCACCGCCTGGGCCGCGGTAAAACTGAAACCTACGTTTCTGTACGCGGTTGTGCTAATGTCTATGCCCGCCGATACGGACGTATTGTTGTCAATAAGCGCCGGGGTAGCGGTAAGCGCGCCGGTAAGCGGCGTGGCGTTAGTAGCAAAAAGGCCGGTGTTCCGCGGAAGCGCCTGCTCGAACCTCGTCGGCACACCGAGGCTTGTGTTGGTGTACTCTGACCAGTTGTACCCGGCGTTGACGCCGGCGCGCAACTTTCTGCCAAGAAACGGCCTTGACAGGTTCATTGTGGCGTTGTGCGTCGGCACCTCGGTCTTTATCTGCCCGACCTTGTCGTCGGTCGTCTGATTATTGAACGAGTAATTGAAACCCGCGTCCGTCTCAAGGAGCGTAAGGCCGTAGCTTGAATTAAGCCCGTAGCTCACGGTAGAGCGGTCTACCTTATGAGGGTCGAGGTAGTCCTGATTCGTGCTGCGGTTCATGAATACGTTGAGCGAAGGGTATCTCTCCAGCGGCAGCGAAAAGGCGGTGTTGAGGTTGGTCGTGGAAAGCCTGTCAGCCTCCGAAGGAGACACGTCGGTGCGCGTGTAGCTGAAGTTGAAATAATACATGGTCGGCGGCGCGTAGGAGAGCGTAACCATCGGATACATGGTCTGCGACTTCTTGCCGTCTATGTCCGTGTCCGTGATCCTCGCGTCGGCGCTTATGTTTATCGTGCTGGTTATCGCCTTGTTTACGCCGAGCGTGTAGCTGTTGATAAGACTCGCACTCTCCGTGGAGCGCGAATTGGACGTGGTGGTGGTTTTTTGATAGTTGACGTCAGCCTGACCGTACATGTCGGCTGATGCGCCAGAAGGCCGGAGGAAACCCAGGGCAATCATCATGATGAGGAAAAGGGTTCTTAGGGTCATAAAATTTAAGACGTTTAGGCTGAAGTCTGAAGGTAAAGGCCGCGAACCGTCTTCAGCCTTCAGTCTAAACACATTCAACGCTCCAGCGACACAAGGCCATAGGGCTTTGGCCCTACAAAGAGTCTCTTGACGACCTTCTCTCCAAACGGCTCCACAAGCTCCACGGCATCTGCGCGGCTGTTCGTCACGTATACGCGGCCCCGCCTTTCATCCCCTGCCATGCCAAAAGGGGCAGGGCCTGAGGGGATCGTCCTTGTGACAACGTCGCCGGAGTTCAGAAATGTAATCGAGTCCGTTGCGTTTGCTATGAAAAGCCTGCCATCAAAACCCTTCATCCCGCGCCTTGGCGGCTCGGCAAGCGGTATGGAGCCTATAGCGGCCCTTGTGGACGGAGAAACGATGGTTATCATCGCCGAACCTTGGTTCAGCACGTATATCTTGTCAACGCCGAGGACGATCCCTGACGGCCTCTTGTCAACCGGGACAGTGCTTGCAACGGTGTCGTCAACCGTATTTATGATGCTCAGGCTGTTGGAACGCTCATTAGCGACGTAGACCTCCCGCCTTTGTGTGTCAACCGCTATCGCCGATGGGGCCAGCCCCACGGGTATGAGTTTCTTGATGCGTCTTGTTATGGTGTTTATAACGGACACGTCATTGGAGAGGCGGTTTATGACGTAGAGTTTGCCATGCAGCGAGATGTCCGTATCAGGCAGGAATACCACGTCCGTGGGCCCTATTCCTGCCGTAAGCGGGATGACGTCAAGCACATCAAGGTGCGCCGCCTCGACCACGGAAAGCGTCCTTGAGCCTGAGTTGACGACATATATCGTATCCTGCGCCGGATTAAGCGCCATGCCCATCGGCTTATCTCCCACGGTAATGGCCGCAATCACGCGTTCCAGACTTCTGTCAATGACCGATATATAGTTTGAACCGCTGTTGGAAACAAGCAAAAGAAGCCCGGTTGACGACGGCTCCTGCGCCTCGGCAACCATTGTGGGCTGAAAGCGAAACGCCTTTTCAATGGAGTTTTCCGAATCCCACCCGATGGAAACCACGAAGCTTGAGGCGCGCTTCATATCTATGCGGGTCTTTATGACGGTAGTCGCGCCCTCAGGGAGCGCAAGGTTCATGCGTCCGTCGCTTCTCCTGATCGTGGCCTTTGAAAACCGTATCCTCAAACCAGTGTATTCGCCGGGGGGGATCGCGGCCTCTTTCAACAGCATCTGGCCTGTTGCAAGGACAAACGAACTCACGTCAACCGGAGAATCAAGCACCTTGACCACCCTTCCATCTGCGGTCTCAAGCGCCAAGTCGTCAATCGTAAAGACGATCTCTTTCACCGGCTGCGAGGTAAGATGCGCATAGAGAATAAGCCTTGAAGATTCCGCGCTAAAACCCGTCGGTTGATTCTCAACGAGCGCCATCTCGCACGACGCAAGCGAGGCGGCCAATACAACGGCGCAAAATCTCAATAAAACAAAGGTTATACTCTTTAAGGGCTGAAATTGGGCAGACAAGTGCACCTCTCCGCGCAAGATGTGAAGGATAATAAAATCTATAACAATTGCTTTGAAATGTCAATGTTTTATATGCGACATATCTTATACACGACCATTACCTGTCAAACAAAAACCGCCTATGGCTTATAGCGCCAATAGGCGGTCTTTAATTAAACGGCAAGGCTTCAGGCTTCAGTGGCCGCAGCACGACCCGGTATTTGCAATCTCCTTTATTGACAGGTAGTCGTCATGGAACTGCAGGCGCTTGGCCGCCGCAACCTTTTGCTCGTCGGTCTTGACGTTGCGGTCTCCCGGAGGCACGGGCACGAAGCCGGCCTCTATCTTCTTCATTCCTTCAAGGAGCTGGCCCCTCAGGTCGTCGTTGAGATGCTTGTCAACGAGCACGAAGAACTCGTTGTCTTCCTTTCGGATGTGGCTCCTCAGGCTAACCATCACGGAGCGTATGACGCCGTCGTTTATGTCGCCGTCCTCAAGTGCGGAGCGAAAGGCGTGAAGGATAGAGACTATCTCCCTGTGTTCCTCCCTGATGATGGCCGCAAGTCCCTCTCCAAGGGGCAGACGGCTTATCAACATAGGCAATAGAACCTCCTCCTCCTTCAGCCCTGAGTGGAGCATTATCTCGTTTTCAAACTCCCGCGTGGATACCCACAGGGCGTCCACCTCGCGCCTGGCGCGTTGGTCTTCAATCCGCGCCATCGTTTTAAGCACGGCCTGATGATCGTTCATCAGAAGGGCTATCGGGTCTCCCTGCCTCATACGTATCTCAGCGGCGGTAATCACGACGTTGGTATGGAGTTCATTAACCCCCTCGTCGAGGCGCGTTACGCTTACGAGCTTGTATGCCCGGTTAAAGCCCAGCCTGCATGCGCCGCGCGGGCTTCTGAAGGTGTCCTCTTCCGGATAAAAAGCGCTGAGCGTATTAAACGTCTCCTCGTCAACCGTAATGACGCCCTCCCTGCAATTGGCGCAACAGGACGGATGAAGACAGAGGTACTTTACGTCAAGCATTTGTTTGGACATTCCCGACTCCTTTGCCGCACAACCAGCGAGGCCGAAACCATTATGACAGGCTCTTATCAGGCGGAGCCAACGGTCTCCTGAGACTTTGGCATCACCGGAATGCCGAACTCGTCGTTAAACCGGTTTACTATGTAGAGCAGTGTCCTGTGGTTCAGCAAAAGGCCCTCGTAGAGCCTTGTCTTGGAAAGGCCGTCATAGTAGAACTCGTAAGAAAACTGCACCTGCTTTGCCACGTCGTGCTCGTCCATGTTCATGTCGTAGCTGTTCTGAAGGAACAGAAGGTCTTTCCTGATGGAGCTGTAAAAGGCGTCCTTCTCGTCATCGTTCCTCAGTTTGAGCTTTTCCGTGTGCTCAGGGGCGATCTGAACGCCGTTCAAGAGCACGACAAGGCCGGGATACTCCTTTGGCTGCAATATCCGCTGCCTCTTCATGGAACCGAGCGGATAGTCAATCTCAAAGTGGAACGTTACGGCGTCGTCCTTGATCTCCGTTACCGCATGATGGTTCTCGTCAAGCCATTTCCTGATTAATGCCTTTGCCTGTTCAGGCGTAGTGATCTCCATTGCAACAATCTCCTTTACGTAATATTGGTTGCCGATTTATAGCGTATCTTTTAATTCAAACACAAAAAAATATCTTTGTCCAGTATTATGTCGCTGACCGCGTCATTATGCCGTTTAAGCCTCTGGCCGGGCGATATGGTATCTTCGCATCTTCCTCTGGAGCGTCCTTCTGTCAATGCCGAGAGACACAGAGGTGCGGCTTACGTTCCAGCAGTTGAACTTGAGGCTTTCATTGAGATGCCTTTTTTCGATCTCTTCAAGGCTCGATAGCGCGGCAGACGGCTTTGCGCCTGAAGACGGCAGGATTGAAGCGATAAGACCCCTTGTTATAACGGATTCATTGCAGAACAATACCGCCCTGCTGAGGACGTTCATCAACTCCCTTACGTTGCCCGGCCAGTCGTAAGCCGACAGCATATCAATGGCCGCCGGGGCGATGTCAACCGCCTGCTTCCCGCTCAACCGGGACGTATTAAGAAAGTGCCGTACAAGCACGGGCACGTCCTCCATCCTCTCCCTCAAAGGCGGCATGTCTATCCTGCATACGTTCAACCTGTAATACAGGTCGTGCCTGAATCTCTTATGTCTCACCTCTTCCTCTATGTCTTTATTGATGGCCGCCGTCACGCGCACGTCCACCTTTATCTCGGTTGTGGAACCGAGCGGGCGAAAGCACCCGCCCTCCAAAAATCTCAGCAGGGACGCCTGAACGGTCATGTTCATATCGCCTATCTCATCTATAAAGATCGTGCCGCCATCTGCAACCTTCAGCAGCCCTTCCTTGTTCACGATGGCCCCGGTAAACGCGCCCCTTACGTGGCCGAAAAGCTCGTTTTCCAGAAGCTCGGGCTTTAATGACGCGCAGTTTATGGCGATAAAGGGTTTTGTCTTGCGTACCCCGTCAAAATGTATCGCGCGCGAGGCAAGCTCCTTTCCGGTGCCGCTCTCTCCGGTGATGAGCGCCGGAAAGGGGGAATCCTTTATACTCCGTATGGCGGCGAAGACGCCGCGCAGAGCGCGGCTCCTTCCGGCCATGCCGTGATATGCCGCGTCGCTTGAGTCGTGTGCAATCGGAGCCGGGGCAGCCTCCTTATACGCCCTTCGTATGACCGCCTCCATATTATCCACTTCGCACGGCTTGGTAAGGTAGTGCCATGCCCCGGTCTTTATGGCCTCGACCGCCCCGGGTATGCTGCCGTGTCCCGTGAGTATTACCGTTCGGAGGCCGGGCTGAATATGCCTCAATTCTCGCACCAATTCGATGCCGCTCATCTCCGGCATCTTCATGTCAACAAAGGCCACGTCAAAGCGCGCATCAGCGGCCATCCTCAAGGCCTGTGTCCCGGCTCCGGCTGAGGCTACACAGTGCCCCCTCCTCTCAAGCGCCATTGATACCGACTTCCTGAATGCGTTGTCATCGTCAACGATGAGCACTTCCATATTATCCGCCTCCTCTTTTCACGGTCACGGTTCACGGTCTTTATTGTATCGGGATGCGAAGCGTAACCGTGGTTCCCTTCCTGCCCCTGCCGTCGTCTTCAACGCGGCTGTCAATGATTATCTCGCCTCTAAGTTCCTTCATAATCTCGTAGCTCACGGAAAGGCCAAGCCCTGTGCCCATGCCGGGCGGCTTTGTGGTGAAAAACGGGTCGAACACTTTTTTAAGATTTTCCTCCGGAATGCCCGGCCCGTTGTCGCGTATCATTACGCTCGCAAACAGGCCGTCAAGGGCCGAGGCTGCGATGACCATTCCATCCCGCGCATCCTTGACCGCCTCCATGGCATTTTTCAACACGTTGAACACAACCTGCCTGAGCCTGTTCGGGTCGGTCTTGACGAGCGGCATCCCGGCATGGAGTTCCTTGAGCACGGCCACGTTCGAGTATCCGGCCCCCATCTGGATAAGGCTTGTCGCCTTTGACACAAGGCCGTTCAAATCGGTTTCCACATATTCAGGCACGCCTTTTTTTGCAAAACCAAGGAGGTCGCTTATAATGGCCTGACAACGCTTCAACTCGCCGTCCATGTCCGCAAAATAGTCCGCGACTTTGTCCGACCATAAACGTTCGCCGCCGCTTATCGCGCCGCTCATAACGCATCTCAATTCCTGCGATATTATGGATACGGTTGCAAGCGGGGTATTCAACTCATGGGCAACGCCCGCCGCAAGATGTCCTATGGCCGCCATCTTTTCAATCTGCGCGATGACGTCGGCTGATTTGACCCTATCGGCGGCGCGGCCTGCCCCGTCCATGACAATCTCAAGCACCTTGAAGACGCGTCCGCCGTCGTCGAACACCGGGATGCCGATAATCTCGAACTCCCTTCGCTCCGCGCACCCGGACGCATTGAAAAATACCGCTTGAGGCGGGGTAAACTCATAATGCACCGGCACGCCGCCGTCTATGGTTCTGCCGGTCGGGCATATAGCGCAGAACTCCTCGTTGCACATGACGGTTCGATAGCAACGCCGCCTTTTACCGGGATCTATAAAAGACCCAAGCATCTGTCCGGCCTTTTTATTCATCCACTCGACGCAGTGCTCCCTGTTGATGAGCAGGAGACCAGCGTCAAGGCCGTCAAAGATGCTTTCCAATCCCTTCATGGCGGCAACCCTAAAAAGGATAAAGAAGATTATTTTTATCTTATTTGATTGGTAACTTATATCCCGAATCGAGGCGGCGTGTCAAGAGGTAACTGAAAGACGGTTATCAGCGAAGGTAAAAGAATTATCCCCCCGCTTAAGCCTGCCCTCGAATGCCTTTATCGGGGGACATGCGGGGGCAGGCTTAAAACCGATAACTGCTTTCATAACTCTTGTGAAACACACCTATGGACTCTCTGATTAATCTCATCCCGCACTCGGAGATGTCATTCCCGAGGTTTTAATCGGGAAGGCCAGTCTTTAAGCATCGGGTTAGGAACAGTCCTCATATTTTTCCTAACGCCGCGATAGGGACGAAGAGATAAGACACTGGATTCCCGCTAAAAGATTGCGGGAATGACAGAATAGTGAATTAATCAGAAATTCCTAACAAAAAAATATCCTTAAAGCTCGCATTTTTTAATTGCCATCATCACTGATCCGTGTTATAAGTGTATATACTCCATTAAAGGATAATAGTCTCCTGAATAAAGGTATGCTGTCCGGCAACGTCATCTGTGAGATTGTGTGCTTAGTAATGGTAAAGACCGCAGGACTATGAGCCGCAACCCTAAATAACAGATGAATAAAGCCGAAAGGTAAAGATTAATGCTAAAAAAGACCATTGCCATCCTGTTCGTATTCTCAATATGCGCCGCATCTCTCCTATGGCCGTCTGGCGCGGCTTACGCCATACACAAAGGCGCGGGCGGCCTCGTGTGCGGCAACTGCCACACCATGCATAACAGCCAAGGGTCAACGTCAACGGGCGACGGCAACGGCGGACTTGGCGGCAACACGGGCGGCTCGCTTATCATGCTTCGCGGACAGGTGAGCACGCGCGCGGAGATACATAAGCTGTGCCTCCAGTGCCATGCCACAAACGGCGCTCAGGCCACGGTTTCGCATACGCCGCAGAATGTGCAGGCGCCAAAGGTCTGGTCATCCGCCGCATGGGACGACACCACCAAGACCTTCGGCCAGATAGGCGCAGGCGGCAACTTCTCAACCGAACTCAACTCCTCGTGGACTGTAACGACAACTCCGGCGCTCGGGTACGGCCACTCCCTTGGCGCAACAACCGTGGTGCCTCCCGGCGGCGATGTCGCCATATCCGAGTTTTCCTGCACCAACTGCCATGACCCGCACGGTACCACGGCCACGACCACGAATATAAACGTATTCAGAAACCTTCGCGTCAGCGCGACAGGCGCGTCAGCGAACGGCGGCGTGCAGTTTGTCACGGACGCGACAAATCCGCACCGCGAACACAGAAGCTACGTCGGCGGGGTTAACGGCACTTATTTCGGCGGAAGCGAGACCGACGGCGTTGGAGTCATCTGGCCGGTTTACAGGGGAGCGCTAATCGGGACTCCGGCCTCGGACAACGGCAATACCAACTCGTATGGGACAGGCTCTGACGCCTTCTCTCCTGTCAGAAACACGATGTCCAAGTGGTGCGCTCAATGCCACGACAGGTGGCACGAGGCCATACAAACGACCAACGGTCCGTATGACGGGGGTACGCCAGACACCTTCCCTGACTGGAGAAGGCATCCTGTAAACGGAATGATGCCGAGAAAGGCAACCGCCGGATGCGCCACGACCTGCCATATATCGCTTCTTGACAGGGGAAACTATGATTCAACGCTTATTACCGCAGGCAAAGGTTTGCCTGTAACGGCAAGCGACTACTATACGGGAAACCTCGTATATTATCTGCCTTGGGAGGCGCCGTGCGTCGGCGCGGCAGGTTGCATGGATGCCACTGGCGGCGGCAGCGCCCGCGACAACCACAAAGTCTTCTGCCTTTCCTGCCACTTTGCCCACGCCGGGCCGTACAGGGACAACCTGAGATGGGACTACCTCTCATCGGTCTCCCAAGGCTCTCAGGCCGGCAACTCCATTGCCTCAACAAAGGGCTGTCAGCTTTGTCATAACAGATAAAGGCAAGAAGCCGTACTGCGTGTTCGTGTACGTGAGAAAGACTGAAAAGTAAAAAAGGGAGAGGCGATATGCCTCTCCCTTTTTTACTTTATATGGCTAAGGAAGCTCTGATTTAATCTCATCCCGCGCCTCGGAACTGTCATTCCCGCATGTCATTCCCGCAGGCTTTAAGCGGGAATCTATACAATAAGACGCGGGAATCCAGCGTCTTAGGTCGAAAACATAAAGACACTGGATTCCCGCTAAAAGATTGCGGGAATGACAAAATAGTGAATTAATCAGACCTTCCCTAAGCCTAAAAAAACACCGGCGCTTGCATATAA
>JBBTCG010000046.1:0-9842 GCA_038043305.1 Deltaproteobacteria bacterium
CAGGCGTTCCCTGCATGGAAAGGAAGTCGCAAAACAATGGGCGTCGTCAGAGATAAACTTTCCAATATGTTCATCAAGATAATGGCGGGCACGGTAACAAGGGAGGAGGGCACCATGCTTATCAACTCCCTTGCCAAGGAGAGCTACGAAGAGACCATGAAGGAGTTGTGTTTTCTTATAGACACGCCGCCTCCCGGGGTCTTTTCAAAGACCATACTTCACACGATAGCGCTTACGAGAAACAAGGCCTTCCAGAACATAATGATATCGAGCCTTGAGCACAAGAACGCCGGGGTTTCTATATTGGCCGCCGAGGAACTCGGCAAGTTGAAGACCGTGGACGCAAAAGAGGTGCTGGTAGCGCATCTGAATAACGAGGTCTATCATGTGCGACAGGCATCTGCTGCGGCACTTGCCGCTGGTTTTCCCGATGGCATGGAGATACTGAAAAAGCATGTGCTGATGCACTCTGAGCCGTACTACAGGGCTACGTCGGCTCATGCGCTTTTGAAGGCCGGAAGGCAAGGCGTTGAAATACTGGTCGGCATACTGAATTCCGGGGGGCAGGGCGCGGTCTCAACCGTTGCAGGCGCGCTTGCCTCAGCAGTGCCGTCGCTTGAGGATAAGGATATCCCAAAGATATTCGAGGCGCTCATGTCCGCAGGGGACAATAAGCAGACGCCGACGATCGTGGATATCTTAAAGCTCGTAGCCGCGCTGCACGGGAGGGTAAAGGGGTATGAGCGCTACGTGCAGGCATTCGTGGATTCTCCGTATGAGCTTGTGAGGAAAGAGGCAACCCACACGCTCAATCGCCTGTCCGTATCTTGACGGGTTGCGTTGCCGTTATTTTCTCATTCGCTGCCGCTAAATTCCTTTAGTATCTCAAGCACCTCTTCATCCTCCACCTGAGAGAAGTCCGTATAGAGCTGGCTTACCGCGTAGAAGAGCGCGGGCATGACCGGGCATACCACCTCCACGTCCTGAGCCGCCCTGCAAAGTTTCTCCGTTGTGTCCTGCGGGCCTCCGGGCACGGCCGCAACTATTCGGCCCGCGCCTTCGGCCTTTGCGGCCTGTAATGCCGAGATCATGGTTGAGCCGGTGGCTATGCCGTCGTCGGCTATTATAACGCACCTTCCGTATAACGACACCTTGGCCTTGACCCTTCTGTACGTCTCAAGCCTCTGTTTTATGGTCTTGAGCCTTGAGCGTTTTTCTTCCTCAAGATAGTCGTCGTCAACGCGGATTGAACCCATGACCTCGCTGTTCAGGAAGACAAGGCCGCTCTCGGTTATAGCGCCTATCGCCAGTTCAGGGTTAAAGGGCGCGCGGAGCTTGCCCGCTATAAGCACGTCCATGTCGCATTTGAGGACGCGCGCTATCTCAGCGGCAATGACCACGCCTCCCCTCGGAAGCCCGATGGCCACCGGGTTTAAGTCCGCATAAGCCGAAAGATACCCGGCAAGAAACCTGCCGGCCTCGGCCCGGTTACTGAAGGTTGTCCGTGAGATGTCCATTGGTCAATTGCCTCATCCTAATCTTATTGGCTAAACTTTTTTTTGTCAAGGTCGGCCTTTATGAAAGCCTTGCCCGCAACGCAGAACTTGGGTTATATTTAAGAGGGAGATTACATGTCAGGTACGACCATTGCCGAACGGATTGCGGCGTATGCCTTGTCGCTCGGGTTTGACGGCCTTACCTCTCAGGTAACGCATGAGGTGAAAAGGCGTGTCATAGACGCGTTGGGTTGCGCCATTGGCGCAACGGATGCTATTGCAGTCAAGGCCGCGGTCAAGTCCGTCCCAGTCGTAAGGGATGGGCTTGCCGCGCATATAATCGGCGGACGCTTTTCCACTACCCCTGACAATGCGGCCTTTGCAAACGGCGTGATGGTCAGGTATCTTGATTTCAACGACACCTACCTGTCCCTTGAACCGGCGCATCCGTCGGACAATATAAGCGCGGCCTTGGCAACTGCCGAGGCATTTTCAAGGAACGGCAAGGCGCTCATAACGGCGATAGTCGCGGCATATGAGGTGCAGTGCGCCCTGTGCGACGCGGCCTCGCTGAGGAAAAGGGGCTTTGACCACGTTACTTATGGCGCGTTTTCAAGCGTTGTTGCAACGGCTCCGCTCATGGGGCTGACCCTTGACCAGACCGTCCAGAGCCTCGGCATATCCGGCGTAACCTCTCCGGCGCTGAGGCAGACGAGGGCAGGGGAGTTGTCCATGTGGAAGGGCGCGGCTTTTGCACACGCGGCGCGCTCCGCCGTCTTTGCATGTATGCTGGCAAGGAACGGCATGACCGGGCCTGCCCCTGTCTTTGAGGGCGAGTTTGGTTTCATGCGGCTCATATCAGGGCCTTTGAATATTGACCGGTTTGGGGGAGAGGGTGGCGCGCCATTCAGGATATTGGACTCCTGCATCAAGTATTATCCGGTGGAGTACCATGCCCAGAGCGCGGTAGGCGCGGCCATTGCCCTTGCCGGACGCATACAGGATGCCGCTGAGATCGAGTCAATAACCGTACATACATTCAATGCGGCCTACGACATCATCGGCAGCGGGCAGGAGAAGTGGTCTCCAAAGACGCGGGAGACGGCCGATCATTCGCTCCCATTTTGCGTTGCAGCGGCGCTCATGGATGGCAAAGTGAACCTTGACACGTTCACGGATGAACGGATAAGGGATGAGGCGCTTCTCCAACTGTGCGCTAAAATAAAAGTTGTAAAAGACCCGGCGCTCAACGCCCTGTATCCTGATGCCATGCCCAATAGGATCGAGGTAAGGCCCAAATCAGGGCAGACATTTTCAAGCGAGCAAGTCTACCCAAAGGGGCATCCAAAGAACCCGCTCACAGACGCCGAGGTTGAGGGAAAATTCTTATCTCTCGTAGCCGGACGCATCACGGATACAGGGGCAAGGCAGTTGCTTGACATGCTATGGGCGCTTGAGGAGCTTGATAACGTTGGCGAACTGACCAGACTTCTCAGCGACGCGGAAGCTGTATGAACAAGTTAAACCTCAAAAAGCTGCTGAAAAAAGGCGGTCTTATCGCGCCCGGCGCGTTTAACGCGGCCTCGGCCATGCTTATAGAAAAGGCCGGATTCCCCGTTGTCTATATCTCCGGGGCAGGGCTGTCAAACTCATCGGGAAGGCCGGATACCGGGCTTTTAACCCTTGAGGAGACCGCTGTTTTTTCGTCATACATCATAAACTCGGTCAGGATACCGGCGATAGTTGACGCTGATACCGGATTCGGGGGGCCAAGAGAGGTAAAAAGGGCGGTGGAGGTCTTCGAGGATATCGGGGCAGCGGCAATACAACTTGAGGATCAGGCCGGGGACAAGCGCTGCGGCCACCTTGCGGGCAAGAAGATCGTCAGCGCAAAGGAGTTTGTCGCCAAGATAAAGGCCGCGGTAAACGCGAGAAAGAGCAAGGGGTTTCTTATAATAGCGCGCACCGACGCTGCCGCGGTATCAGGGCTTTCGGACGCCGTTTGCCGCGGAAGAGCTTATCTGGAGGCCGGCGCTGACATTATATTCCCAGAGGCGCTTGCCTCACGCGAGGAGTTTGCCGCGTTCAGCCGCGCAGTGGATGCCCCGCTAATGGCCAACATGACCGAGTTCGGAAAAACGCCGTACATGAAGGCCGATGAGTTCTTCAGGCTTGGGTTTAGTCTCGTAATATTCCCGATGACCGCCTTTAGAATAGCCATGCACGCCGCTGAGGATGCGCTTGCCGCGCTCCATAAAAAAGGCACACAGAAGGACATGCTTGGAAAGATGCAGACAAGGGAGGAGCTTTATAAACTCCTTGGATATAAGCCGGAGAGGAAGTTATAGGATACCTCTAAAGAGAGAATATCGATAACGATAGCGACTCGTTTAGGGTAGTAAAGCAGGTCAGGATTTTAGCTCCAAAAGTAAAAGGGAAGAGGCAACTCTGCATAAAGGCGGTTGATGTATTTGATTTTGAAAGTATAGTGGTTGAGGAGGTTGGGTGATGGGTCAAACTAAGGATTTTTTTAAAGAGAAAAAAGACTGGTCTCGTTTTAAAGACAAAATACTCGATTATTATCTATCACCTTATATTGTAAAGATTATTAACACTCGCAAGCCGTTACTGATTTTTGACTGTTTTGCGGGCAAAGGAAAATTTGATAATGGGGAAAATGGATCTCCTTTAATAATTGTAAATCATATAAAATCCGTCCTTCATCAGAACGCTTCGTTAAGCAATAAGGTGAAGGGGTTTTTTATCGAAAAAAAATACTATAATGATTTAAAAATAAATCTGCAGGGGCATCTTAATACCGAGGTCTTAGACGGCACATTTGAGGAAAATTTACAAAAAATTCTGTCAGCCGATGCACACAGCAACATCTTCCTATATGTTGATCCCTATGGCATAAAAAACCTGAGTCTTAACAATTTTAAAAAAATCAAAGACAAAAATTTTTCTTCCCTTGAGATGCTTATGAACTTTAATTCCGTTGCATTCATCAGAGAAGGATGCCGCTTGCTACGACCCGATCAACCACAAGACTTGATAGATGATGAGCTAACAGATTACGAAAGCGACGACGACAGTAATACTATTGAACGAATGAACGCCGTTGCCGGTGGGACATATTGGAAGGATATATTGAATGATTACTATAGCAATACAATTGATATATATCAGGCCGAAGATAGATTTATTTCCGAGTATAGCTCGAAATTGAGGGATATTTATAGATACACCATAAATATTCCCATAAAGCTTAAATCAAGCCGCCATCTTCCAAAATATCGGCTAATTTTCGGCTCCAATCATGAAGACGGCTTGATACTTATGGCTGATAACATGAACAAAAAATGGAAAGAGATAATTGAAAATCAAAGAGGAAGTCAGCTGGCGCTTTTCGATTTTGAATTTCCTGATTTGACATTACAGAAAGGTTTTGATTTACACCAAGACATTTTGGCATTTGTGTCTGCAAGTAACACAGGCAGACCGTTAAAAAACCTAATCGTTGAATTGATTCAAAAATATGGCATTACTTTTTCCGAGTCAAGCTACAAACGAAAGATTCGTAGCATGGAGCAAGCCGCAGATTTAATTGTAGACCGTTTTCCTCCTTTAACTAAGACAGGGAAACAAGCAACCTCAATGGACTACGGCGAATTTAGGATTATAGCAAGGATAAGGCATGAGCATGAATAAAGTATGTACCTTTATAGAGAGAAAAACCCTTCTCTACAAAACCGCCGTTGAGTATGGCGATTATACGATCAATCATATTGAAGGTTGTTCGCATGGATGTTTGTATCCTTGCTACGCTATGCTTATGGCTAAGAGATTCGGCAGGGTCAAAAGTTACGATGAATGGATTAACCCTAAAATTGTTGCAAATGCAGTTGAACTGTTGCAAAAAGAAATCCCAAGGCTCAGGGACAAAATTAAATTTGTGCATCTTTGCTTTAGCACAGATCCGTTTATGTACGGTTATCAAGAAATATCGGATTTAAGCGTCAAGCTTATTAAAACGCTTAATGATGCGAGTATTAAATGCACTGCACTGACAAAAGGTGCTTTACCTGTTGAACTTGCGGCATTAAGCAAATCAAATGAATTCGGGATTACGCTAATCTCGCTTAACGAGGACTACAGAAACGAATACGAGCCTTTTTCCGCGCCCTACAAAGAGAGAATTAAAAGTCTTTATGCTTTGCATAAAAAGGGCGTAAAAACATGGGTAAGCATAGAGCCTTATCCAACGCCAAATATCGTAAACCAGAATTTTAAAAAGATTCTGGAAGCAGTTGTTTTTGTAGATAAGATTATTTTTGGCAGACTCAACTATAACGCGCATGTTTCACAGTATCCGAATCAAAAGTATTTTTACGATAATTTAAGTCATGAGGTGATTGAATTTTGCAAAGCAAACAATAAGGGCTGTCATATTAAGGAAGGCACTATGACAAATTATTTAAACTGCAACAAGCAGGACGCCACGGTATCTTTATTCGCTGCACAAAAAATCGTTGTGAGGGTAGGCAGGTAATGGCAGTCTCCCTTAATACTGGAACACGGGATGTTTCTTTAGAATTTACAAAGGACTGGAGCGCAATAGTTAGCAAGGATAACGGATACCCGTTAACGAATTACGAATCAAGGATGGACAGGTTTGCAACAGCAACCTGTCCATGATAAATTTTAAGCTGAATGAACGATTGTCAATAGGAGGCTTATGGGCGTAATACAGGGCTTTGACCCTTTCAAGGTGATAAAGGCGCTTCTTCAAAACGGCGGCGACTTCGCGGATATATACTGTGAGGACGTTGTCAACACCTCGATAGTATGCGAGGAGGCGAAGATAGAGAAGGTCGTGTCCGGGCGCGATAGGGGCGCGGGGCTGCGCGTTATCGCGGGGCTCAAGACCTACTACGCCACAACGAGCGACCTTACCGAGGAGGGTCTCATTGAAACCGCCCGCATCGTTGCCAAAGGCGTCAGGGAAGGGAAGGGCGACAGAGACATCGGCCTCGTAAGGCGAGAGCCGTCGTTGTCCAAGGGCTTTGACATCTTAAGGCCGCCTCAGGCGTGCGACCTTAGCGTAAAGACCGGCCTTGTCAAGAGGGCTGACGCCGTTGCATGGGCAAAAGACGCGCGCATCCGGCAGGTAAGGGTGATGTACGGCGACGCCTTGAAGTCAATGGCCTGCGTAAATTCGTTTGGAGAATGGGCGGAGGAGGAAAGGTGCTCGCTTGTGTTCATGTGTCAGGCCATAGCTCAGGCCGGGGACGTCGTGCAGACGGGCTATGAGCCTGTCGGAGGCGCAATCGGGCTTGAGGTCTTTGACTCGACTCCGCCTGAGACGATAGCCGAGATCGCCGCACTCAGGGCGCTCAGGGCGCTCAGTGCAAGGCGCGCGCCCGGAGGCCGGATGGGCGTCGTGTTGTCAAGCGAGGCCGGAGGCACCATGATACATGAGGCCGTGGGACACGGCCTTGAGGCGGATCTGGCGCTGGCCAACTTGTCCGTCTATTCCGGCAAGATAGGTCAGAAAGTCGCTTCGTCCCTTATTACAGTGATTGACGACGCGACGATACCTTATAAAAGAGGCTCCTTCTTTTTCGACGACGAGGGCACAAGGGCGCAAAAGACCGTGCTTGTGGAAAACGGCGTACTCAAGGGTTACATGCACGACAGGCTATCGGCCATGAAGTCGTCTTCCTCCTCGACCGGCAACGGCAGGAGGGAGTCGTACCACAACAGGCCAATACCGAGGATGACGAACACCATGATAGCCCCTGGCAAGGACGACCCGGCTTTAATCATAAAGTCCCTTGACAAGGGGCTGTTCGTTAAAAAGATGGGCGGCGGGCAGGTCAACACGGTAAACGGGGATTTTGTATTTGAGGTTACAGAAGGCTATCTCATCGAAAACGGCAGGGTAGGCGAGGCCGTGCGCGGGGCCACCCTTACCGGCAACGGCCCTGAGGTGCTTATGAACATTGACATGGTTGGGTCAGACCTCGGCTTCGGCATTGGAACGTGCGGCAAGGACGGACAGGGCGTGCCGGTATCGGACGCCCAGCCCACGCTGAGGATCCCTGAGATAGTCGTCGGCGGCGCGGGTCAATGAAGGACGTGCACGGCGGCAATATATGGGAGGCGCACCTCACCTTGTCCGGCCGTATACTGGATTTCAGCGCGAGTATAAACCCGCTTGGTCCGCCGTTGTCGGTGGTTGCCGCGATACATGCGGGTCTTGACATGTTGAGCCACTATCCTGACCCGCAAAATATTGCATTGAGAAAGGCGCTCTCAGTCTTTCATTCCAACGGAATTGAGCCGCGCCATATCCTGCCGTGCAACGGCTCGATAGAGGCCATACATCTCCTGCCGCGCGTCTTCAAACCGCGCCGCGTGCTTATCGTTGAGCCAGCCTTTTCAGAGTACAGGGCCTCCCTTGCGGGAATCGGTTGCGTCGTTCATTCTCTAAAGCTCAGGGAGGAGGACGGCTTTGCGTTAAGAGCCTCTGTCCTTGAGTCCGCGCTTGCCAAGGGGTATGATCTTTTTTATATCGCCAACCCGTCGAACCCTATTGGCGCGCTTATCAATAAAGATACCCTTATAAGCGTTGCCCAAGTCTGCGCGAAAAGAAAAACCATCATGGTGGTTGACGAGGCGTTTATTGACTTTTGCGAGAATGAATCGCTAAAGCATGAGGCGGTAAGGTTTGGCAACGTCATTGTCCTGCGCTCCATGACCAAGTTTTACTCGATGGCCGGCCTGAGGCTCGGATACGTCGTTGCCTGCGATGCGCTCATAAAGAAACTCAGCGTTGCTATGCCGCCGTGGTCCGTCAATACCATTGCCGCTCTTGCCGGCAGCGCTGCGCTCAAGGACGCGGCATTCGCGGCGCGGACGCTTGAATGGTTTGAAAAGGAGCGGGTTTATCTGGCAAAAGGGCTGAGTTCGTTAAGCGGCGTTATAATATACCCGTCAGCGGCCAATTTTTTTATGGCGAGGTTGTCCGGCGATTTACGGGACGCTGTTGAGCTCAAGAAGCGTCTTTTTGAAAGGCGTATCCTCATAAGGGAGCTTGGCGGATTCCGCGGCCTTGACCTTAAAAAGGGATACTTTCGCGTGGCTCTCAGAACACGGTCTGAAAATCGTTGCCTTCTTAGCGCCCTTTGTAAGGCGCTGACGCCAGCGTAGTGTAATTTACGTAATATTGGTTTTATTTAGACAGGCGCTCATCTGCCATGCGACAACCGTGTCTGATTATGACAGCACTGTCATAATCAGACACGGTTGTTTTGCTTAAGGCATACTGTTTGATTTTTGGAGATTTGAAAATAATCAATAAAAACAGCTTATTCAAGACGCCAATCATCTTTAACGTAAAATGAAAACTTGGCAGGCTTATTGCAAGATACCTACTTGTCGTTATTTAGTGTAATTGTGGGTTACGGATTATACAACTCAATTAACCGTCGGCGAGACGCACCTTATGACATGGAATAAGAGTTGGGTGGAGAGGTGGCTTGACCACATCTGCATGTTCAGGGGATATTGCAGCATCTTGGGTTTGAAGATCGCCGTTGCCGTTGCCGCGTTCATGCTTTTGTTGCCGGGGCTGTTTTTATACCTTAACAGACACGGCGTTTTCGGCGCAATACCCGTATGGACAGGCGGCGCTTTTGTCCTGCTCGTCTCCTTCGTTCTATTGATGCTCGTTCTCACTCGTATCGTGATACTGCCGCTTAAAAGGTTTGAGTTGTACATGCATGAGCTTGAAAGGGGCGCAGGAGCAGCGCCTTTTGTGCTCAACAGGAACGATGAACTTGGGTATCTTGTCAATAGATTTAACAGCCTTCAGAAGGCGCTCACCGAGAGGATCGAGGCCAAGGACGCGCAGTTGACGGTTATGCACGACTTCACCAACGCTGCGTCCGGGGTGTTCGACATAGAGAGCCTGATGGGCATCTTTTTCAGGATACTCGGCACCGCCGTCGAGTTTGAGGCTGCCGGGTATCTTATCAGCTACTTGAACCATACGGAGGGAAAGATATATTCCAGAGCCGTCTCTCTCGGCAATGACGACAGGGATAAGATAACACTGGAGCTTACTCAAAAGGCGTCTGACTATTGCAAGGGGCCTCCGAGCGACAAGGCAATGCGGCTTGGCGTGGAGGTGATGAGTCCGGCGTCGATGACGGGCAACCGGAGCGCCGCCTCTCCATCGCTGCCGTTCATGGACACGACCGTTTGCTGCTACGGAAAACCAGTAGGCGTCATAATGCTTTTTTCAGGCGCTAAGGCCGATGAACGACAAGCCGCGATTAA
>JBBTCG010000047.1:0-4739 GCA_038043305.1 Deltaproteobacteria bacterium
GCCGCATAATTTGCCGCCGGAGCGCATCCGCTTGAAAAATTACCGGCGCTGCATCGGCTCGCAACGGCGCTGAGTTGGTTAAGCCTGTTCGTATGCCCTGAGGAACTCGTCCCTTGAAATGCCTGCCTGTGTACAAATGGAACGCAAGACTGAGGTTTTGATAGCAGGATGGTTTGGCAGGGTAAGCGGAGTGATTGAGCCGTCAGGGTTGGCGCGTTGCATTGATACGTGTTCTTTTTCGCGCACGACAACGAAGCCGAGAAGCTCCAGCGCTTTTATAACCCTGCGTCTTGGGGCGTAGCAGGGAACTTCATGTCTATGCCTCGACGCATGACTCTGCGACAAATGCCTCTATTACGTCATCAGATTCAAAGACGTCCTTGCCGAACGTCTCTATGTGAAACCTGATAGCAGATTTTATATCCGATAGGGCCTGTTCATAAGTATCCCCTTGGCCGACGATCACGCCCTTGAATCCAAGTGGATAGGCCACGAAGCCGTCCGGGTGTTTTTCAACGATAATCTTACAGGTGAGCATACCGCACCTCCATTGTGCAACTATACCACAACGCAATAGCCGCAGTAAAGCCTCTGTTGGAGGTAAAGAAGATTTGCGTTGACGGCGGCGAAGTTCATCTGATAAACTTTTAAGATGACTGTTGCGCGTTAAGGAGAGCAGATGCTCGTTGAATACATACAGAGGATACTTTTGACGGCGCCGCCGGTGCTCTTGTCGCTCACCGTGCATGAATGCGCCCACGCATGGGCCGCGTCAAGGATGGGCGATAATACCGCAAGGATGCTCGGCAGGGTGAGTCTGAATCCCATAAGGCATCTGGACGTGCTTGGCACGCTCATGCTCTTTTTTTCCGGGCTTTTCGGATGGGCAAAACCGGTGCCTGTAAACCCCCGTAACTTCCGACATCCGGCAAAGGCCATGATGCTCGTAGCCATTGCCGGGCCTTTAAGTAACCTCATGCTTGCCGGGGTCTTTGCCCTTGTCCAGAAGCTCTTGCCCATTGCGCTGCCGCTTATCACCGACTCACCCGGCGTATACATGCCGATTGCGATAATGGTTAACCTCGGGGTGCTCATAAATATTTCCCTTGCGGTCTTCAACCTCTTGCCGATACCGCCGCTTGACGGCAGCAAGGTGCTCTCTTATGTTCTGCCTCCTCAAAAGGCCTACGCCTTCTCGAAGGTGGAGCCTTACGGCTTCATAATACTCCTTGTCCTCATAACGACCGGGGTCGTCAACCGGATAGTTGCGCCGCTTGTATTCCTGCTGGCCGGTCTCCTGACGGGAGGCGCATGAAGCCGACAAACAGGGTCTTGAGCGGAATGCGTCCGACTGGCAGACTTCACCTTGGGCACTTTCACGGCGTGCTATCCAACTGGCTCAAACTCCAGAAGGAGTACGACTGTTTCTTTTTCGTGGCAGACTGGCACGCGCTTACCACGGATTACGCAAACCCCGCGTCAATAAAGGACAACATAAGGGAGATGGTCATTGACTGGCTCTCCGTTGGCATAGACCCGGCAACGGCCGTCATATTCAGGCAGTCCGTCATCAAGGAGCACGCGGAGCTTCACGTCCTCCTGTCAATGATAACGCCGCTTTCATGGCTTGAGAGAAACCCGACATATAAGGAGCAGGTGGAGGCGCTTGTTGAAAAGGACGTCCGCACGTTCGGCTTTCTCGGGTATCCCGTGCTCCAGACCGCGGACATAATCATCTACAAGGCCGGATTAGTGCCGGTGGGCGTTGATCAGGCCCCGCACCTTGAGCTTTCGCGGGAGATAACGAGGCGCTTTAACCACCTCTATGGCGACACGTTCCCTGAGCCGCAAACCCTTCTTACGACCTCGCCAAAGGTGCTCGGCACCGACGGCAGAAAGATGAGCAAGAGCTACAACAACGCCATACTCCTGTCGGACGCGCTTGAAGACGTTGAAAAGAAGATGCTCCAGATGATGACCGACACCGCAAGACAAAGAAGAACGGACGCGGGAAACCCGGACGTTTGCCCTTTTTACGAGACCTTTCACGCCCTGTACTCCGATGAGACGACTATTCAATGGGTGCGCGAAGGATGCGCCAAGGCGTCAATAGGCTGTACTGATTGCAAGAGGAGCGTGATACCAAAGGTGCAAGCCTTTCTTGAGCCAATGCAAAAAAGACGCGCTGAACTGGAAAAAGACCCGTCCGCCATAGAGGCCATATTAAGGGACGGCGCGCGCCGCGCCCACGAGGCCGCAAGCAAAACCATGCACGAGGCGCGCAAGGCTATGGGATTGGAATAGATGGGCTACAATATAAAGCTCGACATATTTGAAGGTCCCCTTGACCTCCTTTTGCACCTCATCAAGAAAAATGAGGTAGACATATACGACATCCCGATAGCCTCCATCACGGCTCAGTACCTTGAGTATCTGGAGATGATAAAGGAATTTAACCTTGAGTTCGCCGGAGAGTTCCTTGTGATGGCCGCAACGCTCGTGCACATAAAGAGCAAGCTCCTTTTGCCGGTTGACGAGGAGGCCGCTCCTGACGAGGACGATGGCTTTGACCCGCGTGAGGAGCTTGTAGCAAGGCTCCTGGAGTACCAGCGCTACAAGGAGGCCGCTTCCGACTTGAACGCAAGGCCCATGCTCGGCAGGGACGTGTTCGCCAGAGGCGGCGCGTTCGACGTGGATGAGCTCAGCGGAGAAGCAGGTTTTGTGAACGTATCGGTCTTTGACCTCATGGAGGCGTTGAAGGACATATTCAAGCGCGCCCCAAAAGAGCGCGCCCTTGAGCTTACGGTCGAACGCTTCAAGATAGCCGACAAGATTACCGAGATAATGGAGCTTTTGGCCGTTCAAAAGAGCGCGGTCTTTACCTCCTTATTCCGAGACGGAGCGACGCGAGGGGAGATAGTCGTTACCTTCCTTGCCATACTTGAACTTGCAAAGCTCGTGCTTGTCCGGCTCCACCAGACCGAGGACAGGATAATAAGGGTATATATGCCGGAAAGACCGTGAACCGTGACCGTGAAAGACGCAGGGCAAGGCAGTCCCCCTGATATAGAAGTCCCCCTGATAAGGGGGATTTAGGGGGTTAGGGGGTTTGCCTTGCTTAAAGGCCGTAATGAGTAGCTGCTAAGGGGCGTTTATAAATCATGGCGGACATCGAAACGTTAAAACCTCTCATCGAGGCGCTTGTCTACGCATCTGATTCGCCGCTTACGCTTGAGCGGCTCTCAAGCGTGTTGGAGCACGAGAGCAAGGCCGACATAAAAGCCGCGCTCAATTCGCTCATCCTGGACTATAGAAAACGCTCAGGCGGCATCTTCATCGAGGAGGTTGCAGGCGGATACTCCCTGAGGACGAATCAGGAGGCAGCCCCGTGGATACGAAGGCTCCATAAAATAGGTCTTCAGAAGATAAGCAAGGCAAGCATGGAAAGCCTTGCCATCATCGCCTATAAGCAGCCTGTAACGCGCGCGGAGCTTGAGGCGGTGCGCGGCGTTGACTCAGGCGGGGTGCTGTCCACGCTCATGGAAAAAAGGTTTATCAAGATAGCAGGAAGGAAGGAAGTACCCGGAAGGCCGGTCGTATACGCCACCACAAAGGAGTTTTTGGAGACCTTTGACCTCGGGGACTTATCCTGTCTGCCGCCCTTAAAGGATATTCAAAAAACGGAGGAAAACGATGCCGCCCAAGCAAGAGTCCAAGCGCAGGGGAATTTCGCCCAGGGACAACAAGCCGGACTCTTTACCAGCGTCGAAACAGAGGCAAAGGCCGATGTCGTCGAAGCCCAAGCCCCGGACAGAGAGGCTACAGAAGATAATAGCCGCAGCGCCGACGTCGAAACAGAGGCCAAGGCCGGAGACGTTAAAGCCCAAGCCCCGGACAGACAGACTCCAGAAGATAATAGCCTCGGCCGGGATAACATCGAGGAGGAAGGCCGAGGAGCTGATAGTTCAGGGACGGGTAACGGTGAACCGGCAGACGATAACGGAATTGGGGGCAAAGGCTGACCCCTTAACCGACGACATCAGGGTTGACGGCAAGAGGCTTTCAAACCCGGCGGATGAAAAGAAGGTTTATATCCTCCTTAACAAGCCCAAGGGCTATATAAGCGCCTTGAGCGACCCCTTGAAGCGGCCTGTAGTCGTTGACCTCGTAAAGAATCAGAAGACGCGGGTATACCCCGTCGGCAGGCTCGACTTCGACGCCGAGGGCGTGATTATCCTCACCAACGACGGTGAGCTTTCCAATAAGCTCATGCACCCCAACTTTTCCGTGCCCAAGAAATACCTTGCAAAGGTGAAGGACGTTCCCGACGCCGCTGCCCTTGAAAAACTCGAAAAGGGCGTGCGCCTTGAGGACGGCAAGACCATGCCCGCGAAGGCACGGCTTATCCGGCAGACTCAGGAAAACTCGTGGATAGAGCTTGTCGTGCACGAGGGAAGAAACCGGCTGGTAAAGAGGATGTGCAAGGCCGTGGGACACCCCGTTTCCAAACTCAAGAGGATCGAGTTCGCGGAGATAAAGCTTGGGACATTAGAGACCGGCGCATGGAGGATGCTGACGCCCTCTGAGGTTGAACGGCTGAAACGGTGGTAGGGGGCGGTTCGCTACGTTAGGGGCGCGCCTCGTTCTGTAATAGCCTATACTTATGCTTTGGTCAACAAATGTCCCAAGACGCCTCTTTCAAGCATGTCGAGGTTAGTCTGTGTTGTTAGCCATTTTTT
>JBBTCG010000048.1:0-23354 GCA_038043305.1 Deltaproteobacteria bacterium
ATAAATCATCTTGTGGAGATATACCTGTCCGGCACCGATTATACCGTGGTCTCAGCCATGGACGGATATGACCTTATCTCAAAGGCGGCAGACGTGCGGCCGCTCGCCATCATACTGGGCGCGGCTATACCAAAGAAAGACGGCTGGCAGGTGCTCAAGGACCTGCAATCGGACGAAAAGACGGCGGGTATACCGGTAATTATGCTGTTATCGGCTGAGAATAAAGGGTTGGGCATTCAGCTTGGCGCAACCGAGTGCCTTGAAAAGCCGGTGAACAGGGCAAAACTCCTTGGCGCGCTTGAACGGATAAAGGCCGTGAACCGTGACCGTGAACCGTGACCGTAGGGCAGGGCTGTGATGAACAACCTCCCCCATCCCCTCCTTGGTAAGGAGGGGATTTGAAGCGTCTTAAACTCCTCCCCTTTTTTCAAGGGGAGGCGGGGTGGGGTTAGCCTTGCGGCGCTGTGTGGTGCGACACGTGACAGAAAAAAGAAAAAAAATCCTCGTCGTAGAGGACAACGCGATGAACAAGATACTCGTCAGGGAGATACTAACCCTGCACGGGTATGAGGTCGTCGAGGCCGGAAGCGGTAAGGAGGCGCTCAGGGCTATGGATGAACATGCGCCTGACATGGTGCTTATGGATCTGCACCTGCCGGGGATGGACGGCCTTGCCGCAACGCGGGCGATAAAGGCTGATAACAGATTCAGCGCGATACCGATAATAGCGCTTACCGCCTCGGCCATGAAGGGGGATGAGGAGTATTTTTTGAGCCAGGGCTTTGACGGGTATCTTGCAAAGCCGGTATCGGTCAAGACGCTCGTTGACGTTGCAGCAGGGTACTTGAAGAAAGGGGTTAAAGACCGTGAACCGTGACCGTAGGGCGGGCATTGCCCGCCAAACATTTGCACACACCCTGAATGGCGGGCGATGCCCGCCCTACAAAACTATAGCTCGCCTTATCGCTGCGCGAGTCGGCGAGCACCCGGTCAGCGGCCTGTGCCGAGTTCGGCAAGCCATCGGCCAACCTCTCTTAATTTGTCCGCCTCCGGTTGAATGAAGCCGTATCTCTCATCCTGAAATACCTTCGTAATCCAGATAACGCGCCGGTCTCCTGCGCGGTCTGCGAACTCAAGCGCAGTTTCCTCAGGCCGTCTTGTAAGACCCTTCTTCCTTAATATCCTTAGCATCTCGGCGTAGTATTGGATCGGCTTTGAACCGGTTAGGCCTTGCCCTTGCGCAATGCGGCGACCGTATACAATCAGGAAGATGACTATCACGGCAAGCAGTATTGCGGCAAGATAGGCTGTATAAGCCGTCTGCCCATTTTTCTGAAAGGACAGGCTCCCTCGCAGGGCATTTAGCGCTTCCCGGACAACGCGCTCAAGACCATAAGCCATCTTATGTTGATCCTCGGAGCTGAACTGCACCACGTTCCTGTTCCATTTGTAGCGGAGCATATCAAGGTATAGAGTAAGCCTTGACGGCATTTCGATTGGCGCAAAACCGGCGTCCGGGGTTGGGTCAAAGGTTATCCAACCGCCTTCCTCAATGATGTAAGCCTCAACCCATGCGTGTGCGTTTGCCTGCCTTACGATGAAGTAATTGCCGAAGCCGTTCCATTCACCTTCGATAAAGCCCGTAACAAGCCGGGACGGTATGCCGGCCGAGCGCAGCAACACGGCCATTGCCGTCGCGTAATGTTCGCAAAAGCCTTGCTTGGAGAAGAACAAAAAATCCTCAAGAGGAGTTTTGCCTTCGGTTCTTTGCGGGTCGAGCGAATAGTTCAGGTTTGCGCGGAGATATGATTCGATTGACTCGGCCTTTTGCCGGCCTTTCATGCCTTTTGTAAGTTCTTTGGCCAGTGCGCGAATACGCTCCCCTGACGGGTCTGTCTCAAGGAATGATGTGTCGCTGAAGGCCGCGTCAGGCGCGTCTTCCTCGCGGGACGTCGCTCGCGGCTGGCTCCATGCCTTGTATCCGGTGCGGGCGTAAGGGATTGACGGCATGTATATCGCGCCCGCCGCTTCCAAGCGAAGGGAAGGGAAGGCGCCTTCAATCCGTATAGGTTGCGACGCCGCGAAAAGTACGTCCGACTCAAGCGGCTCAAGCAGTATCGCCTGCTCGATGATGGGCAGTTTCGGCGTTGTTTTTGCTACGATGAATTCGCTTTCACGTCCCTTGCCGGGAAGCGTCCTTTCCTTTAACCTTCTCTTCCAACCGCGTCCGTCGTACTGCTCGAAAGACGTGCCTCTGAATCTCAAGAGCTCTTTTGGCCGCCCCCCCTTTATTTCAACGCGCATGACTATGGTAGAGTCGGTCTTTACCGCGCCTATCTCCCCAAGGTCAACGTTGCCGGAAAACCCGGTCATCCTGATTGTATTAGCGGTCTTTCTTTCAAAGAAACCTATTGCCCCGCGCGGCATGATGAAGAATATAAGGAAGGCGATGACAATGGCGCTTAACGCGGCTATAGCGGCAAAGGCGATGATGCTTGTCCCGAATATCGCGCCCGGCGGCTCTTGCGGCTCCTTGTAAACCGCTTGCCAATCCTTTTTTATATTGAATATGGTCATGGCGCCGATGCCGCCCGCGATAAAGAGCGAGAGTATCAGGAGGAAGACCGGGCTTGACGTTGATACCGCGGCCCCGAGTATCTGAAAAAATACTATGATATACAGGACGACGTGGTCCCTGCCGGTCTTGAGGTCAAACAGTTTCAGGGCAAGCATTATTACTAGAAACCTTGCCGCTGACGCAAGGAGGTCCTTGGCAATGACCGCGTAATCAGCGAGAAATAAGGCGAACAGGGCAACCGCAAGGATGTTCCATACGGCCTTTGATACGACGCGCCTTGACCTGAGATTCAGTATCAGGCTTATTGCGGCAAGCGCGGAGGCGACGGCTATGAAATAGACCTCTATTGATTCGACGCAGCTTCCCGCCGCAATGCCGAGCGAGGCCATGAAGTAGGTGAGTATGATTGTATACGTGGAAAATGTCATGTTAAGGATACTCTGATTTATTCTTTTTTCTCCTCTCCCCTTGGGGGAGAGGGTAGGGTGAGGGGGAAAGTTGAGGTAAAGACAGGTAACGGGTATCTTCAAGACCGCCGCAGAACTGATACTTGGTACCCTTTGACCTCAGAAAATAATTAATTAGAGATTCCTTAAGACTCCACCCGCACCCCAGCCGCGCCCTCTCCGTCAATTGGACAGATCAAGGCAAGGGCATGAAGTATCCTATACAACTGCTCATGCCCGGCCCCCGGTTTAATTGCATCGGCGAGCGTCTTGAATCCAACATTATGACCCTTTTCAATCAGTATCTTTGCAACTGACGCGGCCTTGTCAACCAGCGCTTCAAACTCATGAGGCGAGGTTGTTTTGAAGTTGTCGAACACGATTGTAAATCTCCTTGCGCGTTCCTGTTCAAACTCCTTGACAAAGAGCCGAGAAGTCCGTCCAACGGCCTTCCAGTAGATGAAGCGCGCGTCGTCGCGGCTCGTATATTCGCGCACACCGCGAAGCTCTCCCCCGTGCCCGGCCTTCCGGCCGGTTTCCATTCCGATTGCTGTAAGCGCAATAAGAGAGGCCGTCTTGGTTATATCGGTTACGTCAGGATAGACGATTACATCGGTTCTAAGCGTCTCCTCCCTGCCTTTGACGAACAGCCCGAACGGAAACCTTGTGGATAGTTTGACGCCGGAAAGGGCGTGTGCGCCTCTCTCCGTGAAGGTATATGAGGCGCATTTTACCGCGCTTATCTGTGGTTTGAGCTTGAGGAAATATACAGGCTCCGCCGACATCGAAGCCGTTGGAAGCTCTCTTGACGTGAAGGAAAATGACGGGATGCGTCTTTTGTCGTTTGAGACCTCGATCCTGACGATGGCGGGCGAGTTTTTGAAGAGGCGCCGCGGCATGACCCTCGTTATCTTAATCCGGCGAAGCGTATGCTCCGAGACTACGCCTGATATGATGATGATGGAAAGGAGGGTGGCGGCCACAAGGTACAGGAGGTTATTACCGGTATTGATGGCCGCGATGCCAATGACAAACAGCGCCGCGATGTACCACCAGCCCTCCTTTGTTATTGACAGCGTGCGCGGGAGTTTGAATCTGCGTCTTTGTCCCTGCGTCTGCCGTTTTCTGTTGCCGAAGGTCCAGCCTATTAGCATGGCAAGCCATGGCAGGGGAACGGATATGGCTGGTCTGTGTCTCATGTCGGTCAGACTGGCACGGGCGTTGTGGACAGTATGTCCTCTATGAGTGATGCGCCTGCTTGGGCGACGTCGCCCAAATAATTTTCAGCGGCGATGAGCCTGTGCCCGAACACCGGCGCTGCAAGCCTTTTTATGTCGTCCGGGAGGAGATAGTCCCTGCCGTTTATAACGGCAATGGCCTGGGCCGCGGCGTAAAGCGTGCTCGTGGCGCGCGGGCTTACGCCGAGACGTATGCCTTTATGGTTTCTCGTGGCGTTTGCTATGGCGAGGATGTAATCAACGAGGTCGTCGCTAACGCGCACTTGCCCAACGCGCTCCTGCATGGCCCCGAGTTCATCGGCCGTTATGACGGCGTTAAGCGAGGACAGCGCGCTTGATGACGAGGCCGAGCGTATTATTTCCCGTTCGTCCGAGGCAAGAGGGTATCCGATCTTTAAGGACATGGTGAATCTGTCAAGCTGGGATTCGGGAAGCGGAAAGGTTCCCGCGTATTCGAGAGGATTCTGGGTGGCTATGAGCATGAACGGAACGGGCAGGGGATATGTTACCCCGTCAACCGAGATCTGTCTGTCGTTCATGGCCTCAAGGAGCGCGCTTTGCGTCCTTGGCGTGGTCCTGTTTATCTCGTCGGCCAGCACAATGTTGGCGAAGATCGGCCCCGGCTTGAACTCGAAGATACGCCTATCCAGATTGTAAACGGTTACGCCGATAACGTCGGACGGGAGCATGTCGGATGTGAACTGTATGCGCTGAAAAGAGCAGTTGACGCTCCTTGCCATAGCGTGAGCAAGCGTCGTCTTCCCCACGCCCGGCACGTCCTCTATGAGCAGATGCCCCCTTGCAAGCAACGCGGCAACCGCAAGCTCGATCTTGCCGGATTTGCCGCGTATCACCTTTTCGAGATTTTTTCTGAGGCCGTCGGCCTTTTCATAGACTTCCGAGTATTCCATGCAATAAAATTTTACAGGATAATACGCCTGTTGTAAAGACGGTTATCGGTTTAAGGACAATTTTTCTTTTACACGGTCACGGACACGGTTCACGGTATTTAACCCACTAACCCCTTGACAGAAAAAACCGTTATGATAGAATCCTTTTCTCATGCGGGAGTAGCTCAGTTGGTAGAGCGCAACCTTGCCAAGGTTGAGGTCGCGGGTTCGAGCCCCGTCTCCCGCTCCATTTTTCTTACGCGCCTCCGCATCCGTGTCATTGACGAGCACTGGTGAACATGAATCCTGCAAGCAAGATGGCGCAGCTTAACTCCTATATGGCCGGCAAGGGCCTCAAGTCCACGTCCCAGCGCGACTACATCGCCGACACCTTTTTCAAAACCAACACGCATATAAGCCTTGAGGAACTGCTCGGCAAGGTAAGGCGAAAGCACAAGGGCATCGGCTACGCGACCGTCTACCGCACGATGAAGCTCCTGGCTGAGAGCGGACTTGCCCTGAGCAGGCAGTTCGGCGACGGACAGACAAGGTATGAAAACCTGCCTGAGGACGGACACCACGACCACATCATCTGCATAAAGTGCTCAAAGATAGAGGAGTTTCACAATCCAAAGATAGAGGCGCTTCAGTCCGAGGCCGCGAAAAAGCTCGGTTATACCGTGGTTAATCACAAGATGGAACTCTACGGTTATTGCGCGGAGTGTTCCGCCAGCGCCAAGGGCGCTCAAGGCGCTTAAAGGCCGTGACCGTAAAAGTCCCCCTGATAAGGGGGATTTAGGGGGTTGAATCTTTACACGGTTCACGGTCTTTAACATTTCTCTTGCAATTGAAAATGAATATTATTATCATTAAAGAATGCATCAACGCGAAGACGCGCCGATAAAGCACGACTCATCCAACCTCGTCCTTGTAGGCAATCCCAACGTAGGCAAGTCCGTCATATTCGGCTGTCTGACCGGCAGGTATGCCACCGTGTCCAACTACCCCGGCACCACTGTCGAGGTGGCAAGGGGCCAATTTACGGCAAGGGGGCGCACGTTCGGGGTCATTGACAGCCCAGGGGTCAACAGCCTCGTGCCCATGTCCGAGGACGAGAAGGTAACGAGGGACATACTCCTTGGAGACGAGGCCGGATGCGTCCTTCAGGTCATGGACGCCAAGAATCTCAGGCGCGGCCTCCTAGTTACCATCCAGCTTGTCGAGATGGGACTGCCCGTAACGCTCGCGCTCAACATGTACGACGAGGCCGGAGAGCGCGGCATAACAATCAATGACGAAGCGCTCTCCCGGCTGACCGGCCTCAGGGTGGTACCGACCATCGCAACGCAGCGCTGGAACATGGACAAGCTTGACGACGCCTTTTTTAACGATACGCCGGTGTTGTCAGACATGCGTTATCCTCAAGTGATAGAGGACGGCATAAAGGCGCTTGAGACGATTATGCCGAAGGCGCGGATAACCGCCAGATCGCTGGCCATCATGCTTCTTTCAGGCGATACGACCCTTGACGGCCTCTTGAAGCGCTCCCTTTCGGAAGACGAGATAAAAAAGATCGACGCGGCGAGGTTACAGGTTCAGGCGAGATTCTCCGAGCCGCTCGGTTACGTTATTAATCGCGCAAGGCTCAAGGTAGTGGACGCGATGCTTGAGAAGGTTATAACCCGCACCGAGGCCGGGCACGGGCGGATAGCGTCGTTTATCGGCCGCTATTCAATGCATCCGGTCTGGGGCGTCCCCATACTCCTTGCCGTGCTGTTTATCATGTATGAGTTCGTCGGGGTACTTGGCGCCGGGACGAGCGTTGATTTTCTGCAAAGCACGGTCTTTAAGGGGTATCTAAACCCGTGGGCGACCCGCGTCGTGGAGTATGCGTTTCCTTCAGGCATTATTCACGACCTCATCGTTGGGGAGTACGGGCTTATCACAATGGCCCTGACCTACGCGATAGCCATTATCCTGCCGGTTGTCGGCTTCTTCTTCATATTCTTCAGCTTTCTTGAGGACTCCGGGTATCTGCCGAGGCTTGCCGTCATGGTTGACCGCGTCTTCAAGTTCATGGGTCTTAACGGCAAGGCCGTGCTCCCGATGGTGCTTGGGCTGGGGTGCGATACGATGGCCACCATGACAACAAGGATACTTGAGACGAAAAAGGAACGCGTCATTGTAACGCTCCTTTTGGCGCTTGGCGTGCCGTGCTCGGCCCAGCTTGGCGTGATACTCGGCATGTTGGCGGCGATCTCATGGAAGGCGACGGTCATCTGGGCCGGGGTCGTCCTATTCATAATGTTTATAGTCGGCTACGCCTCGTCAAAGATACTGCCCGGCGCGGCCTCTGACTTCATGCTTGAGATACCGCCGATAAGGATGCCGCAGTTCAGGAACATCGTTTTGAAGACCGTGGTGCGCGTTCAGTGGTATTTGAAGGAGGCCGTGCCGCTTTTCATACTCGGCACCCTGTTTCTTTTCGTCCTTGACAAGACCCATGCGCTTGTCGTCATCGAGCATGTTGCCTCGCCTTTTGTAGTCGGCTTTTTGAATCTGCCGATAGAGGCCACCCAAGCCTTCATAGTCGGCTTTCTGAGGCGCGACTACGGGGCCGCCGGACTATTCGCACTTCAGCAAAAGGGCATGCTCGACCCGATTCAGGTGGTGGTGAGCCTCGTTACCATCACCCTTTTCATACCGTGCATAGCAAACCTTTTTGTGATTATAAAGGAGAGGGGCTTGAAGACCGCGCTCATAATGACGGCCTTCATCTTTCCATTCGCCGCGCTGATGGGCGGCATACTGAATCTAATATTGAGGTTTTTGAACTTATCGCTCTAAGGAATCTCTGATTTATTCTCATCCCGCGCTTTGGAACTGTCATTCCCGAGGTTTTAATCCCCGACTAAAACATTCGGGGACGAATCTATAAAATTAGGAATCCAGTCTTTAAGCGGCTGGTCAGGAACAGTCCTCATATTTTTCCTAACGCCGCGACAGGGACGAAGAGATAGACACTGGATTCCCGCTAAAAGATTGCGGGAATGACAGAAACGTTTGAATGGAGGTGTTCATGGCCGTTGACAAGGCTTTTGAGGAGGTTCTTGAGTTCGTCTGGTCCCAGCGGGAGGCAGGGAGCAATTCCGTCAAGGCATTGCTTGAGATAGATGAGGTCAGGGAGGCTTCAGCCGATTCATCCACGCTTGAGGCGATGCAAAGGGACGGCCTCCTGATGCTTGACAACGACTCGATAACGCTTACCACCAAGGGAGAAAAACTTGCTGAGGCGGCCATCCGGCGCCACAGACTTGCCGAGAGGCTTCTGACCGAGGTGCTTGCAATGGACACGGACAGCGTTGAAAAGAACGCATGCAGCTTCGAGCATACGCTCTCGCCGGAGGTTACGGACCGCATCTGCGCCCTGCTTGGACATCCGCCGACCTGTCCGCACGGTCTGCCTGTGCCAAGGGGCGAGTGCTGCAAGAAGTCAAAGGACGCGCTAAAGCCTATCGTCCAGCCGCTCAGCGAGCTTGGCGTGGGAGACTCAGGCCGTATAATCTTCATCCTCTCAGGCTCTCATGCAAGACTCGATAAGCTCTCAGCCCTCGGGATCGTCCCCGGCTCAGTCTTGCACGTTCACCAGAAAAGACCCGCCTTTGTGCTTCAATTAGGAGAGACGTCGCTTGCCTTTGACGCCGACATAGTCAAGGAAATATATGTAAAAAAGATGAGTTAGTGTGAAAGACCGTGAACCGTGACCGTGAACCGTGAAAAAATAAGAGTCCTTAAACTGATAATCGCCAACCGTCCGCTGATAACCGATAACCCCTCCTTCCAAAACAAAACTTCACTACCAAATAGCCCCCTGACGTGATAGTCTATCCAGATGCGTCATTCAAGATTCGTACACCTGCATCTCCATAGTCAGTACAGCCTGCTTGACGGCGCGATACGGCACGACGCCCTGATAAAGCGCGCGCGCGACTTCAAGATGCCCGCCGTCGCGGTAACGGACCACGGCAATCTTTTTGGCGCGGTCGAGTTTTATCAGAAGGCGATGGAGCATGGCGTCAAGCCCATCATCGGCTGCGAGGTCTACGTCGCGCCTGGGAGCCGCCATGACAAATCAACGCAGGCCAAGGGCGCGTCCGAGGCGGCCTATCATCTCGTGCTCCTCGTAAAAAACGCAAAAGGGTATCATAACCTCTGCAAGCTCCTGTCAAAGGCGTATATAGAAGGCTTTTACTACAGGCCGAGGATAGACAAGGAACTGCTTACCGAACTCAACGAGGGGCTTATTGCCATGAGCGCCTGTTTGCACGGCGAGGTGGCGCACAATATCCGCATGGGCAGGATGGAAGCGGCTCAGGCAACGGCCTCGTGGTATAAGGACGTATTCACAGACAGGCGTTTTTTCCTTGAGCTTCAAAAGAACGGCCTTGAGGAGCAGGAGAAGGTCAACGCGGCTCTCTGTGAGATAGCACGCAAGCTGTCGCTGCCAGTGGTTGCCACGAACGATTGTCACTATCTTGACAAGGACGACGCGAAGGTACACGACATACTCCTTTGCATACAGACCGGCACGACCGTAAACGCGCCAAACCGCATGAGGTTTTCAACGGACCAGCTCTACGTCAAATCCCCTGAGGAGATGATACTGGCCTTTGCCGACGTGCCGGAGGCCATTTCCAACACCATCGAGATAGCCGAGAGGTGCAACTTTGAGTTCAAGCTGGGAGAGCACCATCTGCCTGAGTTTCCGGTGCCGGAGGGCCATACCCTTGAGAGCATCATAGAGACCAAGGCCAGGGCAGGGCTTGAGAGGCGGCTTGTCGGACTGGGCGACGCTGAAAAGCTCCATTACTATGACCGGCTTCTCAAGGAGCTTAACGTCATTAAGCGCATGGGCTTCCCCGGGTATTTTCTCATAGTCGAGGACTTCATAAGACATGCGAGGAATAAGGGCATACCCGTTGGCCCGGGCAGGGGTTCGGCCGCCGGAAGCCTCGTTGCGTACTGCCTTGCCATCACCAACCTTGACCCTATAAAGCATAACCTGCTGTTCGAGCGTTTCTTGAACCCGGACCGCATAAGCCTGCCTGATATAGACATTGACTTTTGTTTTGAAAAGCGGGACGAGGTGATAAAATACGTTACCGACAAATACGGCAAGGACAACGTAACCCAGATAATCACCTTCGGCCAGTTGAAGCCAAAGGCCGTGATACGGGACGTTGGCCGCGCCCTTGACATGCCATACAACGACGTTGACAGGATCGCCAAGCTTGTGCCCAATGAGCTTGACATCACAATCGAGTCGGCCATAGAAAAGGAGCCGAGGCTTAAAAAACTCATTCAAGACGACGCAAGGGTGGCCGCGCTCATCGTCGCTGCAAAGGCGCTTGAGGGGCTTCCGCGTCATGCCTCTACTCACGCCGCCGGTGTCGTCATATCGAATAAGCCGCTCGTCGAGTATCTCCCTCTGTACAAGAGTCCCAAGGAAGAAGTGATTACGACGCAGTACGCCATGAAGGACGTCGAAAAGATCGGGCTTGTCAAGTTCGACTTCCTTGGGTTGAAGACCCTTACCGTGATTGACAAGACCATCTCCCTCGTGCGCCAATCGTCCGGCAAGACAATCGTCCTTGACGACATACCTCTTGAAGACCCCAAACCATACGGCCTCATAGCATCAGGCGACACCAACGGCGTATTCCAGCTTGAGAGCTCAGGCATAAAGGAGATGGTCAGGAAGTTAAAGCCTGAAAACTTCGAGGAGATTACCGCGGCAATCGCTCTGTACAGGCCGGGGCCTCTTCAGAGCGGCATGGTCGAGGACTTCATAAACAGGAAGCATAAGCGCGTACCCATACAATATGAACTGCCGGAATTGACGGGCATACTGGAAAACACCTACGGCGTCATGGTCTATCAGGAGCAGGTCATGGAGATCGCCCGCGTGTTGGCCGGTTTTACGCCCGGTGAGGCCGACGGCCTTAGAAAGGCAATGGGCAAAAAACTGCCGGAGGTCATGTTGCGCTTACGAACGCGCTTCCTTGACGGAGCCAAAAAGAAAAACGTCCCTGTAAAGACGGCTGAAAAGATCTTCGATCTGATTGTGAAGTTCGCGGGTTACGGCTTCAACAAGAGCCACAGCGCGGTCTACGCGCTCATCGCCTATCAGACCGCATGGCTCAAGGTCTATTACCCGGTCGAGTTCATGGCCGCCCTTCTCGGTTCCGATATGGGAGATACCGATAAGGTCGTGAAGTACGTGAACGAGTGCCGGGATATGAATATACCGGTTGACCCGCCGGACTTAAACGAGAGCCTCATGGAGTTTACGGTTTCGGACAACAGGATTCGTTACGGGCTTGGCGCGATAAAGAACGTCGGGAGCGCGGCCATAGAGGAGATATTGGAGGTAAGACGCTCTGTCCCGTTTACCTCGTTCGTTGATTTCCTGAGCAGGGTTGATTCAAGAAAGTCCAACAAAAAAGTGATAGAAAGCCTCATAAAATGCGGGGCATTCGATTTTACGGGAACGCGCAGGAAAGAACTCCTGAACTCGGTTGAGCGGGACATGGATGCCGCGCATATCCTCCAGCGGGACAGAAACAACGGCCAAAAGTCCATATTCGACATGATTGGAAATAGCGCCTCGGCCACAACGGCGTCAGTTGCTCCTCAGCCGTTAAAGACGACGAGGGACGCCTTTGAGGACAAGGAATCCCTTGCCTTTGAGAAGGAGACGCTTGGTTTTTATCTCTCATCCCATCCGCTTGCGCCGTATAAAGACCGCCTTGCCTCTCTCACCAGTTGCACGATTGACGCCCTGTCGGAATTGAACGATGAGGCCGAGGTAGTCATCGGAGGCGTCGGAGCCGAGGTAAAGGAGATAACCACTAAAAAGGGGGACAGGATGGCCTTTGTCCGCATCGAGGACATGACGGGCGGCGTCGAGGTTACGTTGTTTGCCGACATGTACGCCAAGGTGAGGGATAAACTTTCAACCGACGCCCCGTTTATAATATCCGGCAGACTCGACAAGAGGGACAATGGAGAGGTCAAGCTCACGGCAAATTCGATAGTCTCGCTTGATGATGCAAAGGATGCGCCGAGGAAGGTCAGGGTTAAAAGCGCGCACATCACGGCAAGCGCCGGAAGGCTCGACGAAAACGGACTCAGCGCGCTCAAAGACGTATTGAAAGCGAATCCGGGGACTTTTCCCGTGATACTGCATCTTATGAGCGATGAAGGAGAGGTCATCATAGGCGCTGGCGATGAATTGAGGATAAGCGCCAACGAGGACGCGCTTTTGAAGATAAAGGGGCTTAACTTTGTGTCGGGCACAAGGGTGCAATAATCGGAAGGAGACAGGTTATGACAAGGATAATTAAAGAGTTCATTGATTTTGACGGCGATGTCAATCGCATCGTCAAGACCGAGGAGCACGGAGCCGAGGCGCTTTACAAGGAAGTTACGCTTAACATAGAGGACCCGTGGTTCAAGCACGGCTTCATGGGACATTATGAGCGGTGTAAAAAATCCCTGTCCACTCAGACGGAGATTATACACAGGGAAAAACTCTACGACCCTCAAAAAGACATGGGGCAGGCCATGATAGCCCCTTTGAAGGAAAACAGCATACTGATGTCGCTGACTCCCGGCGCTCCGCTCTTTACTCAAAAGGACAAGGTGACAGTGATAATGAGGCGTCTGTTTGCGCCGCACTAATAACTATATTGTAAGCAGCGTCAGGGGGGTCACATGGGCGTGAGACACTGGCTTGATTTTGAAAAGCAGGTGGAGGAGCTTGAAAGGAAGTTGGGCGCGATTGCCGGCTTTGAGGCAGGCGGCTCGACAAAGTCCGCTGAAGAGGCGTATAAGCTGGAAAAGAAGGCAAGGCATATCCTGAAAGAGCTTTACTCCAACCTCACTCCGGCGCAGGTTACTCAGGTGGCAAGGCATCAGGACAGGCCATACTCGCTTGACTACTTTTCAAACGTCTTTGAAGATTTTATTGAGCTTCACGGCGACAGGCACTTTAAGGACGACCCTGCCATCGTTTGCGGGCTTGCGAGATTCGACGGCCTTCCGGTCGTGGTCATCGGGCATCAGAAGGGCAGAAACACCAAGGAGAAGGTCTATAGAAACTTCGGGATGCCGAATCCAGAGGGGTACAGAAAGGCATTGAGGCTCTTTGAGCTTGCCGAGCGCTTCAAAAGGCCGGTCTTTACATTCATTGATACGCCCGGCGCGTATCCCGGCATCGGCGCCGAGGAGAGGGGACAGTCCGAGGCCATAGCCGCGAATCTCCAGAGGATGTCAACGCTCAAGGTTCCCATAATCGCCACCGTGATAGGCGAGGGCGGCTCAGGCGGCGCGCTTGCCATCGGCGTTGCGGACAGGGTCTTGATGATGGAGTTTTCGACCTATTCGGTCATATCCCCTGAAGGCTGCGCCGTAATATTATGGAAGGATGCGTCAAAGGCCGAGCTTGCCGCAAGGGCGCTCAGGATAGACGCTGACGCGCTCTTGAAGCTCCGCGTAATAGACAGGATTGTAAAAGAGCCGATAGGCGGCGCGCACAGGGAGCCTGAGGCCGCGTACAAGAATCTCAAGGCCGCCCTTGCCGCATCGCTCAGCGAACTGAGCGCCCTTACGATCGAAGACCTTGTGGCCAACAGGTACGAAAAGTTTCGCAACATGGGCGTATTCAACGTCGGCAGGTAAAGTCGCTCCTTGCACTGGAGCGTGGATTGAAACAAACAAACAATGAAACCCATTATTACCCTTATCTATCCGGCGCACAAAAAAAACCGCGCCGGAAATAGGAAGAACGGCAAATACCCGATACCGCAGCTCAGTATGCCTACCCTTGCGGCGCTTACCGATTCGCGTTTTGACGTAAATATCATTGACGAGAACATAGAGGACATTGACCTTGGGATAAAGACCGATCTCGTCGGCATAACCACCATGACCGCCCTCGCTCCGCGCGCTTATGAAATATCCGCCCAGTTCAGGAAAAGAGGCGTCCCTGTCGTGCTTGGTGGCATCCATGTGTCCATGCTGCCGGAGGAAGGCGTAATGCACGCGGATTCGATAGTTATAGGAGAGGCTGAGGATACGTGGGGAAAGCTCCTTGACGACTGGGTTGCCGGTTCTCTTCAAAAGGTTTACAGGAGCACAGGCAGACATAACCTTGTCGGTCTGCCGAGGCCGAGGCTTGATCTCCTGAAGAGGGACAGGTATTTTTCATCAAGCCTGCTCATGGCCTCACGCGGCTGTCCTCACGGATGTCATTACTGCTCGGTTACGACGTTCTGGGGCAAGTCTTTCAGGTACAGGCCCATACCTGAGATCATAGAGGAGCTAAAGGGCCTTGACAGGATGGTCTTTTTCGCGGACGACAACCTTTACGGGAATAAGTTCTACGCGAAAAAACTCTTTAAGGAGATGATACCTCTTAAAAAGAAGTGGTCATGTCAGGGCGACAGCCTCATTGCAAACGACCCTGAGCTTTTAAGGCTTGCCGCGTTGAGCGGCTGCCAATGGATATTCATCGGCATCGAGAGCATATCAGAGAAAAATCTTGCGGCAATGGGAAAGTCCTTCAACAAGGCAAAAGACTACAAGGCCAACTTCAGGAAGATTCAGGACGCTGGGATAAACATCTTCGGCTCGTTCATATTCGGGCTTGACGGGGACGATGCAACCGTTTTCAAGAATACCGTTGACTTCGCCGTTGACGCAAGGCTCGACGCCGCCAACTTTTATATTCTTACCCCGCTTCCCGGAACCGTGCTGTTCGACGAGATGAAGGCAGCGGGCAGACTCTTGCACACCGAGTGGGACAAGTACGACGCAAACCACGTCGTATTTAAGCACCCGCGCTTGAGCGCGGAAGAGATGCTCGACGGTCTTATCTATGCGTACAAGCGTTTCTATTCCATCCCGTCCATATCAAGGAGGATGTTCAGACCCGGCAACCGCAGACACTTTCAGACCTTTGCATTGAACTTCGGACGCATGTTGCGCGCAAAAAGGTTTGAGAAGATCTGCAGGATGTAGTACAAGGCTGGCACTGGCGCAATCAATGAAAAGCGTATACCAATATCAAGGACGCCTGTTTTTGGCGGCGGTCGTCTGCATGGCGCTCGTTGCCCTGTCGCCTCAATGCGCCCTTTCCGAGGAGTACAAGCCTTGCGGCATCTCCCTTGACTCCCTGAGCGTAGCGAGCGGAGCGCCTAGCGAGGTCTTTGAGATGCGCGGCAGATGGGGCGAGAATCAGGGTACCAAGATTCCGGCCATAAACAAGGGCGGCCTCGGAAGGCTTGAGGTGGTATTCTGGACGGATAAGGTGTTGACCGTCCGCATCCCCGCCGGTCTTTCTCATGGCACGTACCGCGTCGGCGTATACTGCAACGACATGTCTCTTGGCGGGAGTTATTCAAGCGGCTGGACAAACTTCGAGGTAAGGCCAAGCGCCCAGTCCTCAGTCGTTGCTTCCTCGCCGCCCCCGTCAGTTGAAAAACAGCCTGACACACGCGAGAGCCGCGTCGTTGCCACGGTTGCAAAGCCAACGCTTAAAGAGAGGCTGCGTTTGCCGAACGTTCAGTGGCTTAGGAGCGGCGCTTACAGCATGATTATGATCGCGGCTGTAGTCTTAGTCGTCGCGGCCATACTTATAAGACTGTTGTTCAAGCACATGGCCAGACCAGTTGACCCTATGGCCGAATACATGGCCGCAAAGCGCCCTTCTCCACCTGCCGCTCCCATGTCAAAAAAGACGGCAGACGGTCGCAATAGATTAAAGGGCGCGAGGCAAGAGACCCCGGCCCCCATTCAAGGCAGTCTTGAAGGCGTAACTTATCAGGCCGAATGCCTTGGTCACACGATGCCGGATAACATCCCACAGATGACCGTATGGATACATCTCGATGCGACGCCAAAACGCAGATTCACGGTAAAGCAAAGCGACAAGGCGGTAGATGTCGCGCCTGACAGTCCGCAGACGCTTGGCGTGATAACAACGATATTCATGCTCGGGGCCGAGAGCATTGACTTCGGCCATTCAACCAACTGGGCCGCCGCGGTCATGACGCCTGGGCTTGATGTGACTGAGGCGCTTACCGAGCAGGTGGCCTCAAAGCTCCTTGAGCTTAAAAGGCTGTGCGGGTAAAAAATAATCACTTGACATACACCCCGTTGTTCTGCTATAAAATTATCCTCAAATTTATACATAGACGCAAGTCAACTTTCGTAACTGACGGATTCAGGTGGGCACCACCGGGGAACGAAAGTCAGAATACTCAAAGCCGACCGTCTGGGCATAAAAAAGATAGATAATGAACTATTTTTTGTATGCCTTGACGGTTTTTTTGTGTCTACAACCCAACCGGGACGCCTCATAATGAAAGAGGCCCTACCCGTAAGAACGCAGGCGTAAGACGCGCAGCACCATTCCTTACCTACCTTTCTTGAAAGAAAGGATAGACATAAGAACTTGAATAGGGAATAAACAGACGGGCTGAAGAGTATGAATCATTGCCCGCGCCGCAAAAAACAAACAGGAGGAGCACATGTCCGAAAAGATTATCTATACCGCAATTGATGAAGCGCCTGCGTTGGCCACCTATTCTTTACTGCCCGTTATCAAGGCATTCACAAAGGCGGCGGGCATCGAGGTTGAAACAAGGGACATATCTCTTTCCGGAAGGATTATCGCAAACTTTCCCGAAAACCTGACGGAGGGTCAGAGGATACCCGATGAGCTTACCGCGCTTGGAGAACTCGCAAAGAGGCCGGAGGCCAACATCATCAAGCTGCCTAACATCAGCGCCTCTATCCCGCAGTTGAAGGCCGCCATCAAGGAGCTTCAATCTCTTGGTTATAAAGTCCCGGACTACCCGGAGGACCCGAAAAACGACGCGGACAAGGAGATTAAGGCGCGGTACGGAAAGGTATTGGGCAGCGCCGTCAACCCGGTTCTAAGGGAAGGCAACTCTGACCGCAGGGCCGCGGTTTCCGTAAAGAATTATGCAAAAAAGAACCCTCATAAGATGGGCGCGTGGAGCGCGGATTCAAAGACCCACGTAGCGCACATGACGAGCGGCGATTTCTACGGCTCTGAAAAATCCTCTACAGTGCCAGAGGCAGGGGCCGTCAGGATTGAGTACGTCGAGAAGGACGGGAAGACCACTGTCCTCAAGGAAAAGACTACCCTTAAGGCCGGAGAGGTCATTGACGCGACGGTCATGAACGTAAAGGCGCTTCGCGGCTTCTTTGAAGAGCAGATGGAAGACGCAAAAAACAAGGGTGTGCTCTTCTCGTTGCACCTCAAGGGCACGATGATGAAGGTCTCCGACCCCATCATGTTCGGTCATGCAGTTACCGTCTTTTTCAAGGACGTATTCGCCAAGCATGCGGCCGTTATAAAAGAGATTGGGGTAGACCCGAACAACGGGTTGGGCGACCTTTACGCGAAGATTCAGAAGCTGCCTGATGACAAGAGAGTGAGAATAGAGGCGGACATCAAGGCTTGTTATAAAAACCGTCCTGAAGTCGCGATGGTGAACTCGGACAAAGGCATCACCAATCTGCACGTGCCCAGCGACGTGATTATTGACGCGTCCATGCCCGCCATGATCCGCGAGTCCGGGAAGATGTGGGGCCCGGACGGCAAGCTCCATGACACGAAGGCCGTGATACCGGACAGGTGTTACGCCGACGTCTATCAGGTAGTCATAGAAGACTGCAAAAAACACGGCGCTTATGACCCTAAGACCATGGGAAGCGTTCCAAACGTGGGTCTTATGGCGCAAAAGGCCGAGGAGTACGGCTCTCACGACAAGACCTTCAAGGCGCCCGGAAACGGAACGATCCGGGTCGTTGACGCTTCAGGGAAGGCGTTATTGGAGCAGAACGTGGAAGAAGGCGACATCTTCCGAGTATGTCAGACAAAGGATGCGCCGATACAGGATTGGGTGAAGCTCGCCGTGTCAAGGGCTCGGGCAACCGGAGCGTCGACAATCTTCTGGTTGGACGAAAACAGGGCGCACGACGCGGAGATTATCAAGAAGGTCAACCGTTACCTCAAGAATCACGACACCAATGGTTTGGATATAAGAATAATGTCTCCCATAGAGGCAACCCGCCTGTCGCTTGAGCGTATAAGGGCGGGGAAGGACACGATCTCAGTTACCGGCAACGTGCTCCGTGATTATCTTACGGACTTGTTTCCGATCTTAGAGCTTGGCACCAGCGCAAAGATGCTCTCTATCGTGCCTCTAATGGACGGAGGAGGACTTTTCGAGACCGGCGCTGGCGGTTCAGCGCCAAAACACGTCCAGCAGTTTCAGGAGGAAGGGTATCTGAGATGGGACTCGCTCGGCGAATTTCTGGCCCTTGGGGTATCATTGGAACATCTGGCCAATACCTTCAAGAATAAGAAGGCTCAGGTGCTCGCGGACGCGCTGGATCAAGCGAACGGCAAGATACTTGATTTCAACAGGTCGCCAGCCCGTAAGGTCGGCGAGTTGGATAACCGGGGAAGCCATTTTTACCTCGCTCTGTACTGGGCTGAGGCGCTGGCCGGGCAGACAAAGGATAGCGACCTGCAGAAGCGTTTTGCGAAACCGGCAAAGCAGCTTGCTGACAACGAGTCAAAGATACTTGCGGAGCTTACAGCCGCGCAGGGCAAACCGCAGGATATGGGCGGCTATTATCGCCCGAATCTGGAAAAGACGACAAAGGCGATGCGCCCAAGCGCGACCTTTAACGCGATAGTTGCCTCTATCTGACGCAGGGCATGGCGTAGGATGGGCTCCGCGCAGCGAAGCCCATCAAGCTTAAAGATGCGGCTTCCGAGACATGATAAACACTATCAGGAAGTCGCATCAACAGTTTGTTTTTGTTGAGAAATAGTATAACGGAGGTAGCTATGCAGCTTGCAGGACTGCTCTGGGGGGCAAAACTTCTAAAGCGCGTTGATTTTCCGGCCTCTGAGGTGCTTGGCCCTGAGGCAAGCGTTGACGAGATCAAAGACCTTATCAGAAAGTGTGGTCAGGTCTTTATAAAGCCCATATTCAAGGGCGGGGTCGGCAAAAAGGGCAAGGCCGGACTCATCGGCAGGGCAAAGGACATCGCAGGCGCGCTCAAGGAAAAGGAGCGGCTTTATTTCATAGAGCACACCGTGGGCAGCGCCACTTTCAAATCCGACGGAGTAACCTTTGAAGGCGGGGTCCCGGCGGAGCATGAGGTCTATTTTTCGCTCTCCGATTCCACGGTCTTTCGCGCGCCTATAATGACCATTACGCATCACGGCGGCATGGACATAGAGGAGCTTCCAAAGGACAAGATAAAGGAAGTGCCGTTTGACCCGCTAACCGGTCTTAAAAGTTTCCACGTATCCAACGCGCTCAAGGAGCTTGGCGCGCCCGCGGAAATAATAAGCCCGCTCGTTCAGCACCTCCCTAAACTCTGGACGCTTTTCAACAACTACGGCATGAGTACTCTGGAGCTAAACCCCATACGCCTCTCGCCCGACAAGGCGGGCAGGCTCGTACCCGTTGCCTGCGACTTCAAGGGCGCGTTCGACATTGACAACCCGGCATGGAAGAGGCTTGACCTGCCGGCGCATCTTTTCGCGTCCGACTATTCGGAGTTCGAGCAGGAGATAAACCAGCTTCGCACCTATCAGGGGCAGTCCGACGTGTTCGTCATGAATCCAAATGGCACCATAACCGCGCCGACCTTCGGCGGCGGAGCGAACGCCCTGGTTACTGAGCTTCTTGGAGAGAGGGCGACCATCTCTTCGGACTTCGGCGGCAACCCGCCGTATGAAAAGATGTTTCAGATATCACGGATAGTCTTCAAGTACTGGCTCAAACAGTCCAACGTCCTGTTCATAATCGGCGGCAAGGCCAATAATACCGACATATACGAGACCTTCAGGGCAATGGCCGACGCGCTCAGGGACTACTTCAACAAGAACGGCGCCAGCCCGCTTTACGTCGTCATCGGCAGGGGAGGCCCAAACCTCATCCGCGGCATGGCCTATATGCGCGATACGCTGGAAAACCTCAAGCTCCCGTATCGGATATTCGGCCATGACAGCGCAATGAGCGAGGTCGTAAACTACGCGCTCAACGTTGACAAGTGGATGGAAAAAGAGGGAAGAAAGCAGTTGACGGCGCGCTGAACAAACGCATACAAAACGCTGAATACAAAGGTGGAGAATATGCACAAACAAGGCCTCAAAAATTTCCCGTACTACGTCGGGGTCAAATCCCTTGCCGAGCTGGCGACAAAGGAGGACAGGGTTTGCGTCCTCAATATACTCGGCAACGAAAGCCGCACCGTTACGCCGGTAAGCCACGTCTACTCAGGAGGCAACGTGGTCTTTGGAACCGGGCCTGGCAAGTCCGGTCAGGCGCTTGAGACCAAACTCGGAAACATACCGGTATACGACTCCATAAAGGAGGGCTTGAAGGCCGGACATAAGTTCAACACGGCGGTCATATACCTGCCGCCATCAGGCGTGAAGGACGGCGTAGCCGAGGCGGTACGACACAACCCCGGTCTTAAAAAGGTCATTATCCTTACTGAGAAGGTCTCGGTCAACGACGCGCGCGTCATACGCGCCATCTGCCAGACCAACGGCGTTGACGTGTTCGGAGGCAACTGCCTCGGTCTTGCGGACGCATGGAACAAGGTCAGGCTCGGCGGCGCGCTCGGCGGCAGCAAGCCCGATGAGTCGCTTGTAAAAGGCTCTGTGGCCTTATTCTCAAACTCAGGGAACTTTACAACCACCATAGCGGTCTACCTCCTTACAAAGGGATGGGGCACGACAACATCGGTATCGAGCGGAAAGGACGTTTACATCCATTTCGCGCCAAAGGAGTTTTTCAACGCCCTTGACAACGACGACCGTTCCAAGGCCGCGATAATATACGCGGAGCCGGGCGGGTACTACGAGCACGGGCTTGAGATAAACAAGCCCACAGTGGCATGCGTGGTAGGGCGCTGGAAGGCGCGTCTTACAAAGGCGTGCGGACACGCGGGAAGCCTTGCCGGTTCAGGCGACGACGCGCTGGCTAAGGAAAAATGGTTCATGGACTACTTCGGAGTCAAGGGCATATATACCCCTCAGACCCCGATATTTTCCAAAAAAGGCGCGGTCGTAACGAACATCGCGGACATACCGGATGCCCTTACCAAGGTCATGGAGCTTAACGGGGTAAAGTCGGACTTTGAGCCAAAGGGCGACTTATCGCTCAAGTGCTGGTTTGCAAACGACGCGGGATTGAAACTGCCCAAGGAGCTTGACGCAAAGATCGTAAAGGCGGTTGCCCCGTATGACGAGCAGATAGAGCACATCAACAGGCAGGTTGGCGCGCAGTTTCCAAGGCAGGCCATGAAGGACGCATCAGGCGCGTCAATGATGGACCCAACGACGCAGATAACAAGGGTATACAATATTTCCATCATGGACGCATCAAAGCGTTCCCTTGAGGAAAACCTCGTAATGTCCCTTATCAAGAGATACCCGTCCGAGTACGAAAGGGCATTGGCCAATATCGCCTTCAACTCGTATGTAAACCATTTTGACAAACCGGCGCTCGCCGCAGCCGCCGCGGCAAGACAGGCTCAGAGTTCGCCTAATACCGCGCTTGCCGCCGCTGTCGCAATAGTCGGCAAAAAGACGGTTGAAGGCGCATCCAAGGCCATCAACAGGCTCGTTGAATTGTTCCAGTACTCCGGTCTTGTTGACGCGACCGGCAACTTTGATTCGTCCGCCATATTGAAGGGACTCATCAGCGAGGACAAGGCGCTCTTTACCTCCTCCTCGACGACCTGCATGACCGCGACGAATATGCTGAAGCGCCTTGACGGCCTTGGCAAGAAGTCCGTGTTCGTGGAGTTCGTAAAGCAGGCCTCCGGCAACAAGCCTCAATCAGGCGCGCTCCTTGCCGCAATCTGGGCGACTATCGCATGGGAGGCGCTTGTAAAGAGGACGATATCCAAGATAACTATCGCGCAGCTGCCGTGGTACTCAAGGGTGTTTTCCACCTTTGTCGGATGCTCCACCGCCCCTGAAAAGCATGAAAAGGGCGTATTTTGCGGCGTGAAGAACGAAGATCTCGTAAAGAGTTGGTCGTTTACAGAGGTCGCCTTCCTTGCGCTCATCGGCAGAAGGCCGGAAGAGAAGGAGCTTTTCGAGTTCGCCATGCTCCTCGGGCTTATCATCTCGAACGGCCCTGGCACCATCTCAGCGCAGGGCTGCAAGGGCGGAGTGAGCGCGGACGGGCCTGAAGACCCTGCAAGGGTGCAGATAAACAAGGCGTTCATCGGGTTCCTGACCCACACCGGATTTGCCCACGGCGGCAACGGATACGAGGCCATTGCATTCCTCATCGAGCGCTTCAAGGACTCAGGGCTTAATAACCCGGCTGACGCGAAACACGCGCTCAATCTCAAGAAGATTGCGGATGACTATGCCAAGTGGTACGCCAAGTACAAGGCCGATCAAAAGGCATTCGGCAATATCGAATACCTCAAGGTGCCGTGCGTCAACCACCCGGTCTTCAAAGGCAAGGAGGTCAACTACGACCCGCGTGAGCGGTTCGTGAGCGCGTTATTCGCTGAAAAGGGGATATACAATATATTCCTCGACTTCTACCATAACCTTGTGCGCTCTCTTTATGAGGCAAAGGTGAGCGCGAACGTTTACTGCGTGAACGTGGACGCTGTCATTGCCGTGATACTCCTTAAAGTCGTATGGAACGCCTATCGCTCAGGCAAGATGACGGACAACGAGGTAGAGTCAGCCGCGTTCACGACCTTCCTGTTCGGCAGGATGATTGGCACGGCTGCGGAGGTTGACGACCACATAAACAGGGGACGCAACATGGACACGAGGACAGCGGCTTCCAAGTGCACGTTTGTAGGCTGATAAGAGGCGATGTTCGGGGGTTGAGCTTTGAGGCTCAACCCCCTTTTTATTTGACAATAGGTATACTAAAGGTATAATTTATAGGCCGCCTCTAAAAATTGCTATTTTTCCCGACCGTTACGTTACGGGCGTCAGGGTGAAAATAAAAATGCTCACATATTAGCGTATATGCTGCGCTTTTTATTTTCACCCTTCCTTGACCTCGGAAAAACTATCTAATTTTTAGAGACAGCC
>JBBTCG010000049.1:0-7834 GCA_038043305.1 Deltaproteobacteria bacterium
GAGCGACGAGTCAACGCCGCAGATGGACGTTTTTGAGCAGCCGGGTAAGGTTACATTATGAAGATTACCGGCACTACAAGGATAATCGGCATATTCGGGGACCCGATAGAGCATACCCTCTCGCCGGCCATACAGAACGCGGCCATAGAGGAGTCCGGCGTTGACTTCGTGTACGTGCCGTTTCATGTAACGGCCGACGGCCTTAAGGCCGCCGTTGCCGGCGTCAGGGCGCTGGACATGGCCGGGGTGAACGTAACCATACCCCATAAGGAGCGCGTAGTAAGGCTCCTTGATGACGTTGACCCGCTTGCCTCTCTCATCGGCGCGGTGAATACGATAGTGAACGTGGAAGGCCGCCTTATAGGTTACAACACCGACGGCTACGGCTACGTCGAATCCCTGAAGGAAGATACCGGTTTCACGGCTGAAGGAAAAAACATCGTGGTCATAGGCGCGGGCGGCGCGGCACGCGCCATACTCTATACGCTTATGCAGGAGCGCAAAGTGTGCCCGCGCTCCATAATCCTTGCCAACAGGACTTATGACAGGGCAAAGAGGCTCGCAAAGGAGTTCAAGAAAAAACTCCCGTGGGCGCCGCTTGAGGCCGTGCAGCTCGACGCGGTCTACCCGTACATGGACGACGCGCATCTCGTGGTCAACACCACGCCGCTCGGCATGATGGCGGGAAGCGCCCCTGACCTGCCCATCGAAAGACTGCCTGAAACAGCGATAGTTTCCGACATCGTTTACAGGCCGCTTGAAACAACGCTATTGAAGAAGGCCGCCCAACGGGGGCTTAAGACCCATTCAGGTCTTGGGATGCTCGTGCATCAGGGCGCCCTCTCATTCGAGCTTTGGACGCTCGCGCTTTTTCCGCGCCCTACTGCCCCCATAGAAGCCATGAGACGGGCCGCATTGAAGGCGCTCGGTTCTTCGGAATGAAGGTGTTTTTCGTCGCGGACGGCCACCTCAAGGGCGTGGGCGACTCAAATCAAAGCGCCCTCGTCTCCTTTCTTAATCGCATCAAGCCTTCTGATACGCTCGTAATCCTCGGCGATTTATTCGAGTTCTGGACAGGTTCAAACAGCGTGGCCATTACTCGATACGCCCCGGTGTTGGACGCGCTGGGCGCGCTCAGGAAAAACGGCACCAGAGTAATCTACCTTGAAGGAAACCATGATTTTTCAATGGGCGCTCTGTTTATTGATACGCTCGGCATTGAAGTCCATGCCGACTCGTTTGAGATTGCGTTCGACGGAAAGCGCGTCTACCTTTCGCACGGCGATACCGTCTCTATGCACCTTGGGTACGCGCTTTGGAGATGGTTCACAAGAAGCGCGCTTTGCCGCATTATCGTCAGATGCCTTCCCGACAAGACGGCCTGGAACGCGGCCATGCGGCTCTCCCGGCAGAGCCGGAGAAATAGCTATAATGAAGGCGTGTTGGATGAGCGGCTCAAGGAGTTCGCAAAAGACCGCATCCGCGCCGGATTCGACGCGGTCGTCATGGGACATTCCCACGCGCCCGGCGTGCATCGGCTCGATTCACTCAAACCTGGCGCAATATACGCCAATACCGGCAGTTGGGCTGAGCACGGCAGCCACCTGATATATGAGGCATCAGGATTCAGGACGGAGAGGTTTGGTTAGTCCCGTGGGTTTCATCGCCCCGACATTTTTTTGCAATGGATTTTCGGATTACGCTTCGCTAACCCAACCTTTTAGAATCTATCTGCTGTAGGATTGGTGAAGCGAAGCGCACCCATCAAAAGTATGTTGGGTCTGCCGCGCTCGACCCAACATACAGGCTGCTGCAATATATGCGGCTATATCGGGTGCAAGCTACTGGCATGTGCGAACATCGGTTCGTATCGTGGCTGACGTAAATGGCCCCGCCGTTACTTGCTTCTGGCAAGTGACGCCAGAGGGTGAGGCTTGAATGGTCCAAGTGCCTGGCTGCAAATTACCGAACGTCACGCCTGTGGAACAGGCGGGTGGAGTGCTGGATGAAATACCCGAAAAGCTGTAACCCTGCGATTGAGTCGCACCGCTTGTCGAGCTAATCGTCACCGTTCCACTGCCTGTACAGAAATATCCAGAAGTGGTGACGGGACCGAACCCTAAGCTGATCACAAGAGCGCCGGTTGTGGGGGTCGGCTGTACTGGGCCAGTGTGATTGCAACCTCCCAAAACAAAAATTAGCAACAGCCCAAGACCTGCGCTGGTGAACCAGCCAAACAGAGAGTTGACCAAATTTGAAACTTTCATTGTTATACCTCCTATTAGGAAATTCAATTTAACAAAATGTTGCGGCTATACGGAAATGACAGTGAACGCACAGGGTCAGCTTGCCCCGTTGCCTTTGAACCTCCTTTGCTTACAGTGATACCTGTTAAGGCACCCCGGGACACTTGACCGGCGCGTTCGGACGCGGCGTGCCCGCAACAACGGCCTTGCGATCCATAACGGTGCTGCGGCCGACAATCGCGAAGGCATTGTCGAGGTCTATATCCGTGCCATAGAAGGTATCGTTGTTGCCAGCCGCGAAGTTGACGTTCGTCAGGTTAGCCCAGACCGGAGGCGGGCCGGATACCGTGCCAACCCCGAAGTTCTCGAAGAACGTCCAAAGGTTGACGCAGATATTGCTTGAGCCGTACGTGTAGTCAGTCCAGAAGACAATGGCGGAGTCGCCGTTGGCATCCTTGCACATCTGGGCTGGGTTGCGGGCGGCAATAGTCACTGGCGCGGGGCTGCCGCAGATGCCCGGCACCGGAACAGCGGCGGTACCATTTACGCGTATTTCACCGGGTAAGAAGGCGGCGTTGAAGGATGTAATCGTACTGCCGCTCTTCATCTTTGTGATGATTTCCAACATCTTCGTCCGTACGGCATCTCTCAGGATGCTGGTGTCTATGTCCACCATCCAGTCGCGGTTAGGGTAGCGTGACAACAATTGGGTATTGCGGTCGAAGACGTGGGTCGAGCCAACATCATACTGCAAACCAAGTTTCAGAAAACCGTCCATGGAAATGTTGACGTCCGTCAGGTTGACGGCGCTCCCGGTCGCACTGGCCAGCACCGCGCCGATCGCGTCAGTCGGCAACGCAAGCGGGCTCTGGCTGGCCAGGTTTTCGAAGATTTTCGGAACCACCTTCTCGTCAATCATGTCTGGCGTGTTGCAGGCGGGACGGTTAAAAGAGACGTTATACAACTCGAACAGGTCGAACGTGAGCAACATCCCCTGATCAGTCGTGCAACTCGCGTTAGTGGGACACAGCAATTGCTTGCGGCGGGCGGTGTCCGGCACCGTCGTGGGCGTGATCAGGTGCGGAATCGCTTTCAGGTCAAGCCGATAGGTTCTCTGCAACGACGCCGGCTGACCACTTTGCCCGCGCAGCCAGGGTTCCAGCCGGATCGCGATAACGCTAATGCGCTGGTTGGAGGCGTCCTGGATCTCTTTGAGGTCGATCCCGCGCACGAATACACCTGCGTCGCCGGTTTGCGCTTGCTCCAGCATGCTGCGTACGCGCTCGATGATGTACAACCGATTGAGTTCGATGTCCACGCTGGACTGTCCGCCCATGGCGGGAATCGGGCCGCGATCCGTGATAGCGGGCGGGGCAGGACACTGCGGCTGCGGCGGCAAAGTCCCAGTTGGAACACACGACATGAGTATTGGTAGTAAGGCCAGTAACAGCGCGCCTTTAATCAGTATTTTCTTCATCCGTGCCTCCTTATTTTCGTGTTCAAAAGCCCAATCGGGATATGGAGACGCATCACTATCGCCTGTGCGGGAAACCATCGCTGAAACCGCTTGAGCGGCGTATTATGTGCCATTTACTAAGTCCGTAGATTGGGTTGCGTTTTTCAACACGACAAATACGGGTTTCAACGGAATTATCGGGTTACTACCGGCTGCAGGCTTGGAGCGATTATAATGACAAATTATAAGATGTCAAGAGAGGACTTTAAGTTATAAGCATATTGGTAAATCTATAAAAGTCAACCTCTCGTCGGACAGTGGAGTCCCGCAGCCCGCATAGGACGGGTTGCGTTTTTCAACACGACAAATACGGGTTTCAACTACGCCCTCTCCTTCAAGAGCACGTCAACGATTGACGGGTCCGCAAGGGTTGAGGTGTCGCCAAGGTCTTCGGTCTGACCCGCGGCTATCTTTCTCAGGATGCGGCGCATTATCTTGCCGCTTCTGGTCTTTGGGAGGCCGGTAGTGAACTGTATCTTGTCGGGTTTGGCAATGGGGCTTATCTCTTTTTTGACATGCTCCTCAAGGTTTTTTCTGAGTCCGTCGCTGCCTGTTACCCCTTCCTTGAGCACGACAAAGGCGTAAAGCCCCTCGCCTTTTACATCGTGCGGGAAGCCGACAACTGCGGCCTCTGCTACCGTTGGATATGCCACAAGCGCGCTTTCCACCTCTGCCGTGCCGAGTCTGTGGCCTGAGACGTTCACAACGTCGTCAATCCTGCCCATGAGCCAATAGTCCCCGTCTTCGTCAATGCGCGCCCCGTCGCCGCTGAGATAATAGCCCGGAAATCTGTTGAAGTAGACCTCGTTGGCGCGTGTATGTTCAGGGTCTCCGTACATGCCGCGCATGATGCCGGGCCAAGGCTTTTCTATGACAAGGTATCCGCCCTCGTTCATTGCGGCCTGTGTTCCATCCTCCTTGATTATCTTTGGCGTTATGCCGAAAAACGGCCTTGTTGCCGAGCCGGGTTTGAGCGTGGTTGCCCCGGGCAAAGGGGAGATGAGTATGCCGCCGGTTTCGGTCTGCCACCATGTGTCAATAACCGGCAGCTTGCCCTTGCCCACGACCTCGTGATACCACATCCATGCCTCCGGGTTTATCGGCTCTCCGACTGAGCCGAGGAGTTTTAAGCTCGAAAGGTCGTGCCTTGTTACCCACTCCGTGCCGCTTCGCATCAACGCCCTTATGGCTGTCGGCGCGGTATAGAGCGTTGAGACCCTGTGCTTTTCTATAATTTCCCAGAACCTGTCAGGGTTCGGATAGGTGGGTATGCCCTCGAACATGAGGGTCGTGGCGCCGCAGGCAAGCGGGCCGTATATGATGTAGCTGTGTCCCGTAACCCAGCCGATGTCCGCGGTGCAGAAAAAGATGTCCTCGTCCTTGTAGTCGAATATCCACTTGAAGGTCAGGGCGCTGTAGACAAGATACCCGCCCGTGGTGTGGATGACCCCTTTAGGTTTTCCGGTTGAGCCGCTCGTGTAGAGGATAAAGAGGGTGTCCTCCGCGTCCATCTCTGCCGGAGGACAGACGGCTGAGATGCCGCTTACCTCGTCGTGCCACCAAGTGTCCCTGCCAGAGAGCATTGGCACGTTCCCCCCGGTTCTCCTGACTACTATGACTTTTTCAACCGTCGTGCTCTCCTTTAACGCAACGTCGCAGTTGGCCTTCATGGGCACCGGCTTGCCGCCGCGTACCCCCTCGTCCGAGGTTACGACAAGCCTTGAGGCGCAATCTTCAATCCTCTCCTTTAGGGATGACGGACTGAAGCCGCCGAACACCACTGAGTGTATGGCCCCGATCCTCGCGCAGGCGAGGATGGCAAATACAAGTTCAGGTATCATGGGCAGGTAGATGGTAACGCGGTCGCCCTTTTTTACGCCCTTTTTCAACAGTACGTTCGCAAAGCGTCCCACCTCGTAAGAAAGCTGCTGATAGGTGAAGGACTTGTACTGGCCGTCGTCCGACTCCCATATTATGGCGGCCTTGTTCCTTCGCCAAGTCTTTAAGTGCCTGTCAACGCAGTTGTACGAGGCGTTGAGCTTTCCGTTCAGATACCACTTGACCTCGCACTTGCGGAAGTCCCATTCAAGGGTCTTGTCCCATTTTTTCGTCCAGTCCAATATTGACGCCTGCCTTGCCCAGAAGCCCTCCATGTCCTCAATGGACTCCTTGTAGAGCCTCGCGTACTCATCCATGCCCTTTATGTGCGCCGAGGCGGAAAGCTCCTTTGACGGGGGAAAGACCCTCTTTTCGCTCATCAATACGTCAATGGTGTTGTTTGTTTTTTTACCGGTCATTGTAAGCCTCCTTGATTGAAGCGGCTGGCTGGCGATTGGAATTCGGGGTGAGGCTGATATTCTTTACAAAGATACCCCATCGGAAAAATTGTGTCAACTTACCTTTCTTTCAAGAAAGGTAAGTTGCATTAGTTAAGGGTATGTGCTAAAAATTAAGATACTGAAGAGGTGAGGCCATGCGTTTCGGACTTAACCAGAACATCATGTACAAAGGCGTCGTGTACCATGTCCAGACCGAGGACGGCGGGAACTTAAACCCTGTCATCACGACCCATCTTTTCAAGGACGGCGGCACGATATTCGCGTCTCGCCGCGCCAACTACGCGGACAAGCTCAACGCTGAAAAACTTGACGAGGCGGTCAAGGAGATGATGCGAAGCCAGACCATCGCAATTCTTAAAGATTTGAAGGCAGGGCTTTTTGACGAGGCGCTGACAAAGAAATGACTTACCTTTCTTGAAAGAAAGGTAAGCCAAAGAACTTTAATAGGGCGTCGTCTATCCGGCTGACGAACGCTTATTGCGCCCGCGCTAAAACGGCCGCACGATCATGCCAATAACAGCAATCAGAGGATTTAACGACATACTGCCGGCGGAGGCGCTTTTCTGGAGGCGTATCGAAGAGACGGCGTGGAGGGTCTTTTCAAGCTATGGGTTTTCAGAGATAAAATTGCCGGTTGCCGAGAAGACCGCGCTATTTTCCCGTTCCATAGGCGAAGCTACCGACATAGTTGAAAAGGAGATGTACACCTTTTCAGACAGGAGCGGCGAGTCCGTGACGCTTCGTCCCGAGGGCACGGCCTCTGTTGTGCGCGCCTACATAGAGCATAAGCTCTACGTTGCTCCGGTAACAAGGCTCTATTACACGGGCCCCATGTTCAGGTACGAAAGGCCGCAAAAGGGCAGGTATCGCCAGTTCTACCAGATGGGCGCAGAGGTGCTTGGCGAGGAAAGTCCATTGGCCGACGCCGAGACCATCTCAATGTTGATGAGGTTTTTTAAGGCTATCGGTGTAATAGGCGCGCGGCTTAATATCAACTCATTGGGCTGTTCATCGTGCCGCCCCGCGTACAAGGACGCTTTAAGAGGATTCCTTAAAAACAGGCTCAGTGCGCTTTGCGACAACTGCCAAAGGAGGATTGAGGCCAACCCTCTACGCGCATTGGATTGCAAGAGCACTGGCTGCATGGAGGCAACGGCCAATGCCCCGGCAATAGTCGAATCCCTTTGCGCCTCGTGCTCAACGCACTTTGATAGACTCAGGTCGTCCCTGAATGATGCCGGGGTGGAATATGCAGTTAATCCCCGCATGGTCCGCGGGCTTGATTATTACACAAAGACGACCTTTGAGATAACGGCTGATACCGGCCTCGGCTCTCAAAACGCGGTTGCCGCAGGCGGCAGGTACGACGGCCTGGTTGAGGAGCTTGGCGGGCCTGCAACGCCATGCTTCGGCTTTGCCATCGGCGTTGAAAGACTCTCCCTCCTCCTTGGAGAGGACATTGTCGTCAAAACGCCGGTAAATGTCTTCATCGCGCTTGGAGATGCGCCTGCCCGCAAGGGTATTGAACTCATCCGTGGCCTGCGCGACAAAGGGATTATCGTTATCGAGGAGTTCTCCGAAGGCCAACTCAAGAACAGGATGAAACGCGCAGACAGGCTTGGCGCAACGCATGTGCTCATCCTCGGCGAGGATGAGTTGAGGCAAGGCGTGGTAACAATAAAGGACATGGCTTCAGCGGCTCAGGAAAAGGTGGGGTTTGAAGAGCTGGTTGA
>JBBTCG010000050.1:0-9208 GCA_038043305.1 Deltaproteobacteria bacterium
ACCACGGACATGGGGCTTATGAGACCCCTGCTCTGCCAACTGAGCTACACCGCCGACGATAAGATTAGGTTGGAATCCGAATTATACCAAAGGAATCTCTGATTAATTCTTTGCTGAGGTCAAAAGGTATCGAGTATCAGTTCTGCGATGTCTTTTCCGGTAACCGTTACCTGTCTTTACCTCACCTTTACCCCTCACCCTACCCTCTCCCGCAAGGGGAGAGGAGAAAAAAAGAAATTAATCAGACCTTCCCAAACAAATGCCTGTCCGCAAACCACAACTCAGGCGCAGTTATGCTTTACAGGACGTATATTATATGGCGAGACGGTGAGAAAGTACATAAGTTTTTATCTCTTCCGTAAACCCCTCAGTGCCTTCGACCACGAGCATTATTATCTTCTTTGTCCCGTCCACGGCTTCTTCTATGACGAAGTCGGCGATGTAGCCTTCGATCTTCTTTGTCTTCCAGTCCTCTTCAAACGCGCCGTCATGCCATGAAAGGCTTATGACCTCGGCCTCGATGAAGGAGCGCGGCTGTTTGGATGCGCGGCCAAGACCGCCGGGAAAGTTCCTCTTGAGGATGACCTCTTTTTTGCCGTCTTTGTTGTAGTCCGCGATAAGGAAGCGGCCTTCGACGGGAAACGCCTCTTTTGACGACGCGCCGGGGGTTGAATCATCCTGCTCAATGAGGTTTAAGGTTCCGCCGTAAAAGTCCCTGCTCTTCCATGCCTGCTCCCATTTACCCGGCTTCTTGTACAGCTTCAGATACCCTCTGTCATCAAGCAGCACAAGCTCTGTTTGACCGGACCCGGTCATGTCGGCGAAAAGTACCCTGAAGAGGTCGCCCCTGTTCAACTGTACTTCAAACTCCCCGGCCCGCTGGACAGAGCCGCCTTTTTTCTCAAGCTTGTAGAGCGTGCCGAAAAACCCGTCGCTCGGACGATACGACTGTCCGACAAGGACGGCCTCGCCAGCGCTTGAGGCCATTGCGCGGACAGCCCATTGTATCCCGGAGGCAATAATCTTATAGTCGTTGTCAAGCCACTCTATTACGCAGGAGGCCGGCTTGTCGCCGGATATGCCTGAGACCCAAACCTCATCCCGTCCGTCCTTGTCAGAGTCAATGACGGTGAGCGAGAAGTTTTTAACCCCTGCCGGCGTTTTTATCTCCTTTATCATCTCAAGGCCGTCCGGCTTCATTATTGCTATGGAAAGACCGGAGTTGCTTAAGAGCAACAACTCCTTTGTCCCGTCCTTATTAACGTCGGCTTGCGCCATTGCGATATACGCGCCCTTCATGCGGTTGCTTTTCCAAAGCAACGCCTTTTGCTGAGCTGTTCTTATCAGAAAATCGTCGTCTTTTTTTGCTTCTTTTTTATCATCGGATTTTGGGGACGTCTTGGCAACAATCGCCGAAACGCTCGACGCGATACTGTCGGTGAGCGTTGTCAGCGCATCGCTTCCGCTCGCCTTTATCGAGAACGCGGCCACAGCTCCGTCAAGCGTGTTGACAAGCCGCGCCTCGGCCTTGTAGTCTTGTCCGAGAACGGTAAGGGAGAGTAACAGGCCCCAATCCGCGCCAAGCGACTTTGCGGTTTCAAGAATCGCTTCATCCGTAAAACCGGCGTCAGGGACGGCCTTGTCCTTGAGCCTTATGACCCCTATCCCATTGCCGCCAAGACTGAGCTTGGCAACAAGCAGGTCGGCCATTACGCTGCCCATAAAGGCCGCGTTGTCAGCGGCGCTTATCTTCAACGGCAGGAGCGCCACCTTTGCCGCCTTTGCATGGCCTGTTGACGCGGCCATCAGGAGGACGAATAAACAGGCCAGCGCCGCGCCTGCGCGCCTTTTCAAATTTGTCATGTTCATGGGATAGCCTTTGGTAGTTATTGAAGTTTGTAATGGACAAGCCTGTCCGCCAAGCCGCCCTTAACATGAGCGTCCAGTATCTCGTCAATCTCCTTGACCCCGACGTTCCGGTACCACACGCCCTGCGGGTAGACCACCACGGCCGGGCAAAACTGAGCCTCTTGCTCCGTCTCCTTGCATACGCTCAGACAACCGCTGCGCGATACCTTGACGCCCTTAAGGTTGGCGCCTTCGCCCTTTACGCGCTCCTTGAGCCTTTCAATCACGGCCTCAGAGCCTGATTCCGAGCATCGCTTGCCAAGGCATACGAATATATGTTGTTTGTATGGTTTCATGGTCAGCCTCCGTTCTTAAACCATCATATTGCGATATTGGACCCATTAAATCAAGGAAAAATCGCCTACCTTCGTCGATAATTGATAACCGTTAACTGATAACCGCTTCGTTCTGATATAATGAAGCAGTTTTTCTTACGGCTTAGAATATTGAGGAGTCGGGAAAATGACCAATGGCCGGAGCCGGATACCAATAGCGTCGCCGAACATGCTCATAAAGGGTGAAAACCTTGTGGTCTTAAAGCGCCTTGCACTAATGATGCGGGAAGGGGCGATAATGAACGCGGACGGCACGCCCGGCGTGAGGCTGGTTTACATTGACCCGCCGTTTTCAACGGGGCGGGTCTTTCGCGGGGAGAGGGGAAAGGCCGCGTATGACGACACCCGTTCAGGCGACGAGTTCATAGAGTTTATGAGAGGGAGGCTCATACTGCTTAAGGATATGATGAGCGCGGACGGCTCGATATACGTTCATCTGGACTGGAAGATGGCGCATTACATAAAGATAATAATGGACGAGGTCTTCGGCAGGGAAAACTTTTTGAACGAGATAATATGGAGCTACGGCGGGCGCGGGGCAAAGGCGCTCGCCCGCCAGTTCTCAAGGAATCACGACGTGATACTTCTGTACCGCAGGGAGGCGCATCTGTTCAACAGGCAGTTCGTTAAAAGAAGGATACCGGTTAAAGAGGCGCGCTCAATGGGCTTAAAACAGGATTCGTCTGGCGCGTGGTTCAAGACCGCGCCGCGCGGTGACTACACGGACAAGAGCATTGAGCGTCTTGAGGCCGAGGAGAGGATATACAGGACAAGGAACGGACTCATACGCATAAAGTATTTTTTCAAGGAACAGGACGGCTGTCTTCTTGATGAGCGGCTCGTGGGGGACGTGTGGGACGACATACCGGACGCCATGCACCTTGCCGCAATGGAAAAGACCGGCTACCCGACGCAAAAGCCGGAGGCGCTTCTTGAACGGATCATAAGCGCGTCAACGAACGAGGGGGACATGGTGCTCGACGCCTTTTGCGGCTCAGGCACTACGCTTGTTGTTGCCGACCGTCTTAAAAGACGCTGGATAGGGATTGATAAAGGACGGCTCGCCATTGAGACGGCAAGGAAAAGGCTTGGGGGGGGTTGAGTGAAGGCGCATCAGCAACCCCCTAAATCCCCCTTATCAGGGGGACTTTTACAAACACGCATCACGGCCTTAAGAACTCTCAAACCGCTATCTGCAAATCAATCCTGTCATAGTCAACCTTTGGGGTAGTCTCCCTCTTGCCGGTTTTCTTTCTTCTCATGTCGACAAGGTCAAGGCTCTCAAGGATGTTAATATCGGTAACAATGCTTTTCATATCCCTTTTGACAAGCCTTGAAAGTTCCTGAAGGCTTTTAGGCTGTCTCTCCCTGATGACGTGCAATAGTTCAAGCCTCTTTGTCGTGAGCGCCTTTCTAATCCCTTCAATGCTCTCAAAGTAGAGCCCCTTTTCCATTTTAACCTTCTCTCCCTTTTCAACCTTTTTCATAACGTCTTTTGCGTCCTCAAGAAAGTCATGGAGGTTCCTTATGCCTATCTTTACGCTTTTAATCTTCATTTCCGGCCCCCTTCACATCGTTATAAAAGTCTTCAAAAAGTTTATCTATGCCCTTAAACTCATAAGTTTCCTCTTTATTCCCATAATGTCTGTGGTCTCCTTTGCCTTCGCTATTGTCGTAGCCTATAACCCTTTTGCCTTTTGCAATATAAACCAGAGAGTATTTATAACCATGCGGGTTGTCTTTGGACGGCTTTAACTGCCATATCTTAACCTCCACGATATTGCCGTTATCTTCTCTCAGTTTGCCGTGTCTTATGAGTTTGCTTCTCACTAATGGCATAATATACCACTTGATAGTTATAGTCAAGAAGATTTATTGAAAAACAGGTTGGGTCAAGCGCGGCGAAGCCTTTTAAGACCCCTGGGTAAACCCCCAACCCCCAACCCCCTAAATCCCCCTTATCAGGGGGACTTTATCAGGGGGACTTTTTTATTAGGGGGAGAGTCTTGCCCTACACGGCCTTTCAACTGAACTTCCCCGAGATTGACGCGGCCTTGGCCTTCATATCCTTGGCGTTCATCAGCTCCGATATCATGGCAACGGCGCATGCTCCTGCGGCGATTACCTGATGGACATTTTCCTCCGTAATGCCGCCTATGGCGACGACCGGCAGTTCTACCGCGCTGCAAATCTCTTTGAGCGCATCAAGCCCTTTCGGCTCCTCGGCGTCATGTTTAGAGCGCGTCTTGAATATAGGCCCAAAGGCGATATAGTCCGCGCCTTGGGAAACGGCCATTATGGCCTCGTCAAGGTTGTGGGTGGATACGCCAATTATAGCCTTAGCGCCAAACAATGCCCTCGCCTCATCTACCGGCAGATCGTCCTGCCCAAGGTGAACCCCGTCAGCCTCACTCATCATTGCTATGTCAACGCGGTCGTTTACAATGAACGCAGCGTCTTTTAGAGCGGCGCGCAGGTCTTTTGCAGCCTTCAAAAATTCGCCTGAGCCAAGCGTCTTTGCCCTGAGTTGGATAACCGTTGCGCCCGCGCCAATCAACTCTTGCGCCGCGTGCGACATCAGTGCGGGCGTTAACCAATCAGCGTCAATTATGGCGTACAACCCGCGAATCTTAGCGGACATCTTTGTCCTTTATATCGTCAACCTTTATCTTCAACTCTTTAATCTTTTTTCTGAGCGTGTTTCTGTTTATGCCGAGCGTCTCGGCGGCCTGCACCTGATTGCCGTTTGTCGTCTGGAGCACGAGCTTTATAAGCGGCCGCTCCATGAACTGCATGATAAAGCCGTACAACTCCTGCTTTGTGCCGCGCTCCGTCCGGGCGATGAAGGGCTTGAGCCTTGCGGCTATTACGTCCTCTATGGACTCGGTCCTGCTGCGCGTTACCGGAAGGTTTATATCCTCCATTGAAAGGACAAGAGACGAGGAAAGGAGCATTGCGCGCCTTAATACGTTCTCAAGCTCTCTTACGTTGCCCGGCCATGCGTAAGAAGACATGGCCTCAAGCGCCTTGTCGGACAACGAGCGCGGCGCGCCGCCGAACTCGCCGTGGAATTTATTGAGATAATGTTCGGCCAGAAGCGGTATGTCGCTTTTTCTCTCGCGGAGCGGGGGGAGGGTGAGCGTTATGCCGTTAAGGCGGAAGTACAAATCCTGCCTGAACTGTTTTTCGGCCACGGCCTTTTCCATGTCCGCGTTGGTGGCCGCGATAATCCTTATATCAACGCGCACAGGGGCCTTGCCGCCTATGCGGTAGAACTCCTTTTCCTGAATGGCGCGAAGGAGCTTTGATTGAAGCTCCAGCGGCATGTCGCCGATCTCATCCAAAAAGAGGGTGCCTGAGTCCGCAAGCTCGAACTTGCCCTTCTTTTCCTCGATAGCGCCGGTGAAGGCGCCTTTTTCAAAGCCGAACAGCTCGCTCTCCATCAGGTCCTTTGGCACGGCCGCCGAGTTTACGGCAATGAAAGGCCCCGGACTCCTTGAACCGTTGGCGTGGATGAGCTTTGCGACAAGCTCTTTTCCGGTGCCGCTCTCTCCGAGTATAAGCACGCTTACGTCCGTTGTGCTGACCTTGCCGATGGTCTTGTACACGGACTGAACCGCCCTGCCCTTGCCGATGAACTCCGCGTCCCCGGTCAACGTTTCCTTGAGCCGTTTCGTAAGGGTCCCGACGGCGCGTTTGAGCGCCGCGTTTTCAAGCGCCCTGTCTATCGCTATCTCGACCTCCGCGATGTCGAATGGTTTGGTTATGTAGTCGAATGCGCCGAGCTTCATGGCCTCAAGCGCGTTTTTCATCGTGGACTCCGCGGTCATGATGATTATCGCGGTATTGCCGGAGGTCTTCCCAACTTCCTTGAGCACTGAAAGGCCGTCCCTGCCCGGCATGTTTATGTCAAGGAACGCGACTTGGGCCTCGCCGCGCTTCAACTCCGCGCAGGCCGCGTCCCCGTCCACGGTCTTTATAACCGCGATGCCTTTTTCCGTGAGGAGCTTTTCAAGCACCCAGACGATGCTTTCGTCGTCATCGGCGATAAGCGCCTTATTTTTCGCGTCAGACATGGATTATCCTTTCAGCGGCAGGTACACGGTTATTGCCGTGCCTTTGCCAAGGGTTGAGTCTACCTTCAGGTGTCCGCCGTGTTCCTTTATAATCTTGAGTGATATGGCCATGCCAAGGCCGCTGCCCTTTGGCTTGGTCGTGTAAAAAGGCGTGAATATGCGCTCAAGGTCGTCCTTCTTTATGCCGCATCCGTTGTCGCGTATCTCGATGGAGGCGGTCTTTCCGGCGGGGAAGCCCTCGGCGATTATGTGAAACTCGGTCAGTATCCGCGTGGTAATCTCTATCCGGCCGTCGGTCCCAAGCGCCTCCCCGGCGTTTTTTATAAGATTCAAAAAAACCTGCGTAAGCTGGCCCTCGTCGCCTGATATAGGCGGAAGACTTGGGTCATAGCCCTTAACGAACGCATCGGGGAAGCCGTCCTTGAGGAGTAAGATGACGGAATCGAGCACCTTGTGTATGTTAAGCTCTTTTATCCTGAGTCTGGCCGGACGCGAGAAGTCGAGCATGTCGTTGACTATGCCGTCCAAACGGTCGGCCTCTTTTATGAGGACGTCCGTATACTCGCCCAGCGCCTCGTCTTGTATCCTACGCTTGAGGAGCTGGGCCGCCCCTCTGAGGCCGCTTAAAGGATTTTTTATCTCATGCGCCAGATTCGCCGCGAACTGCCCGATGTAGGCGAGCCGCTCCTTTCGGAGCGAGGCCGCTTCAAGGGATTTGATGCCTGAGAGGTCTTTTATCAACGCGGCCGCGCCGGTCGGCGCGCCATTGGCGTCGAATATCTGACTTGTCGTTATCCCTATCGGCAATGTCCCGGAAAACCTCCTGTGCAGCCGCTCCTCGTATTCGGCAAAGAGGCGGCCTTCCTTGAGTGTCTTTTCAAGCATCTCAATGAGCCGCGCATCATGGCGAAAGACCTCTTTCAGGGGTTTGCCGAGCACGGAAGACCGGCTCATCTCAGTCATCTTCTCGGCGGACTGGTTGAAAACCGTAATTATCGAAAGAGGGTTGATTGCCACAACCCCTTCGGAAAGGTTTTCCAGTATGTCTTCATGGGAATGGGTCATTATGGTCTTACCGTGGGTGTCCTTTTTTCCAAAAAAGGTAGGCCAAAAACTTTAATAGGGAATAAACACCAACACTGACCCCCGATAGAAACATTCCCCCGATAGAGACATTCGAGGGCAGGCTTGGGCAGGCGAATACTAATATTGCCCGTGCGGTGAGCACCCTTGTCTGCCTAAATTATAGGCATGATAGCAACCTCGAAGGACAAAGGCAACGGAAATCATTTGACTGGCCAAGGAGGATGGTAAATAATAATAACTAAAGGCGGACGACATGCGAATAACGCTCATCATCCCGAAAAACGGCTCGGACACTGAAAAGAGCTTTTACGACTACAAATTCTACGAGAAGTTTCTCTTTTCCAAGAGATATTTTTCATACCTCCTTGCCATCCCCACGCTCATATCCATTACCCCTCCGGGACACGAGATAAAGGTCTTTGACGAGAACATCGAGACGATTGACTTCAATCTGCCGGTTGACCTTGTAGGCATAAGCGTTCGCACCATGTTTTCACACAGGGCGTATGAGATCGCCGACGAGTACTCAAGGCGCGGCGTAAAGGTCGTGCTCGGCGGCATACACCCGTCCATGCGGCCTGACGAGGCGCTTGCCCATTGCGACGCAGTTGTATCAGGGGAGGCGGAGACGCTATGGGCAACGGTCGTCAAGGACGCTCAAGATGGACGACTTAAAAGGCTTTACAAGGCCGAGGGTTTCGCAGACCTTACGGCCAACCCCATGCCTGACCGTGCCCTATTATCAAGAGGGAAATACTTTTCCGACATCGTGCAGACCACAAAGGGCTGTCCCTTCCACTGCGAGTTCTGTTCGGTCTTTGCCTACGACGGCACAAAGATAAGGAACAAGACCATCGAACAGGTAGTTGCCGAGATAGAGGAGATAAACAAGGACGCTGGGCACTACAAGAAAAAGTCCATATTCTTCGCGGACGACAACATCATCGCCAACAGAAGGTTCGCGCTCAGGCTCTTTGAGGCTCTAAAGCCCTATAAACTCAACTGGTCGTGTCAGGCATCCATTAACGTGGCTGAGGACCCGGAGATGCTCAAACTTATGAAGGAGGCCGGCTGCGGGGCCATACTCATAGGACTTGAGTCCGTGTCGGGAAAAAACCTCGCCCAGATGGACAAGGGCGTAAACCTTAAATACGATTATATAGAGTCAATAAAAAAGATACAGGGGAGCGGCATCCTCGTGCACAGTTCCTTCATACTCGGCTACGACTTCGATACAAAGGAGTCCTTTGACGAGCTAATAGCCTTCATAAAAGAGGCCAACCTCCTGATGCCGCTTATTAACATCCTTACGCCGTTTCCGGGGACAAAGCTGTTTGCAAGGCTCGACGCCGAGGGACGGATACTGCATACGGACTGGAGCAAATACGACGCGAGGCACGTGGTCTACAAACCAAGCCTCCTAACGCCGGAAGAGCTCCTTGAGGGCTACAGGCGCGTCATACGGGAGGTCTATTCCTTTGACGCGATATACGGCAAGTTGAGCAACTACTGGGGGGTTGACTTCTGGAGGCAATCAAACGAGGTTGACCCTATAAAGTTCAAGTACCGGCTCTTGTTCGCGGCGCGCCTTGCAACTCTTGCTTTTTCAGGTAGCTGGATGAGGGCGCGCTTCATAATGAAGGTGCTGCCCAAGGTCTTTAGCAGCAGGGTCAGGGTGTCAACCATATTGACGCTCATGGCCTATAACGACTACGCCTGCGAGCAGGGGTAAAGGCTGCTGAAAAAGTCCCATCTGCGGCGTTGTCTTCGTCGTTCGTCACTGCGGCGCACAACCCCCGATAG
>JBBTCG010000051.1:0-9831 GCA_038043305.1 Deltaproteobacteria bacterium
TTTCTTAGATTATCAGACCTGTCGCGGGAGGAGTTGGACGGCATCCTCAAAAGGGCTATTCATCTCAAGGCGAGGCGCAAGGAAGGCATCCCCTACAGGCCGCTTATCGGCAAGACCCTTGGGCTTGTGTTTGAGAAGGCGTCAACTCGCACGAGGCTGTCCTTTGAGGCCGGGATGACGCAGCTTGGAGGCTCTTCCATCTTCATCAGTCCAAAGGATTCGCAGATGGGCAGGGGCGAGCCGGTCAAGGACACGGCCCGCGTGATGAGCCGCTACCTTGACGCTGTGGTTATAAGGACATTTGCCCATTCCATAGTCGAGGAGTTTGCAAGGTACTCGGATATACCCGTAATCAACGGCCTTACTGATTCGCACCATCCGTGTCAGGTGCTTGCGGACTTGATGACGATTATCGAGAAAAAGGCTTGCCCCCGCATGTCCTCAGCGGGGGGCGGCTTTGACGGCCTCCGCGTTTGTTGGATCGGCGACGGCAACAACATGGCCAATTCATGGATAGAGGCCGCCTCCATGCTGGGTTTTGAATTAAGGCTGGCCTGTCCGCAGGGGTATTGGCCTGACGCGGCGCTGCTCAAGGCCGCTGGATCAAGGCCGGGCGCAGTGATACGGATGTGCGATGACGTCAACGAGGCGGCTGAAAACGCTCACGTCCTGAATACCGACGTCTGGGCTTCTATGGGACAGGAGGCCGAGTCCATGGCAAGGCGCAAGGCATTTACGGGCTATCAGATAAACGACGCGGTGCTGAAGACAGCCGATAGTGACGCAATAGTCCTTCACTGCCTTCCGGCGCATAGGGGCGAGGAGATTACAGAGGAGGCGCTTGAAGGGCCCCAGTCCGTTGTATGGGATCAGGCGGAGAACAGGCTGCACGCGCAAAAGGCGGTCTTGGAGTTTTTGTTGATGCGAACGCAATAAAAGGGGAACAGGGACAACGATGAGCAATTCGGTAAAGAGAGTGGTGCTTGCCTATTCGGGCGGGCTGGATACCTCGGTCATAATCAAGTGGCTCATAGAGCGTTACAACTGCGAGGTCATCGCCTTTTCAGCGGACATCGGTCAGGGCGCGGAGCTTGCCGGGCTTAAAGAAAAGGCCATCAAGACCGGCGCAAAAAAGATATTCATAAAAGACCTTAGGGAGGAGTTCGTAAAGGACTTCGTATTCCCCATGCTGAGGGCGGCCTCGGTTTACGAGGGCGCGTATCTTCTCGGCACATCCATCGCAAGGCCGCTCATCGCAAAGGCTCAGATGGCCATAGCAAGGAGCGTCAAGGCCGACGCGGTCTCCCACGGCGCCACCGGCAAGGGAAACGATCAGGTGAGGTTCGAGCTGACATGCTACTCCATTGACCCTCATATAAAGGTCATTGCCCCGTGGCGCGAATGGGACATGAAGGGCAGGGCAGACCTTGTGCGTTACGCGGCGACGCACGGCATACCCGTGCCGGTTACCAAGGCAAAGCCTTATAGTTCTGACAGGAATCTTTTTCACATCAGCTTCGAGGGCGGCATACTTGAAGACCCGTGGGCCGAGCCGCCTGACGATATGTATGTCATGACGTGCGCCCCTGAAAAAGCGCCCGCAAAACCAGCTTACGTGGAGATAGGCTTTGAGGACGGCAACCCCGTGTCAGTTGCCGGGAAGAGGCTCTCTCCCGCAAAGCTCCTTGCGCTCTTGAATGAGATCGGCGGCGCTCACGGCATCGGCAGGGTGGACATGGTTGAGAGCAGGTACGTCGGTATAAAATCGCGCGGCGTGTACGAGACCCCGGGCGGCACTATACTGCACGGCGCGCGCAGGGCGGTTGAGTCGCTTACTATGGACAGGGAGGTCATGCACCTTAGGGACTCCATGACGCCGCGATACTCAGAGCTTATATACAACGGGTACTGGTACTCGCCTGAGAGGCTTGTCATGCAGCGCCTTGTGGACGAGGCGACAATCGGCGTAACCGGCGTTGCGCGCATGAAGCTCTATAAGGGAAGCGCAACGGTTGTCGGCAGGAAGGCGGAAAAATCGCTCTATCACCCGGACTTTGCCACCTTTGAGGAGGACACGGTCTACGACCAGAAGGACGCCGAAGGGTTTATAAAGATAAACGCGCTGAGGCTCAAGATAAAGGCCATGATGGACTTACCTTTTTTGAAAAAAAGGTAAGCCCAAAAAACTTTAATTGGGAATAGGCATCCGGGCTGACCCCCGATAGAAACATTCGAGGGCAGGCGAATACTGATAGTCCCCGTGCAGGAGGCATATCTTGTGAGGTTTTGCAGGTTTTCAATCGGCGACGTTGTTTCCTGGGGCATGGTTGAAGGCGATTTGGTATATGCGCTTGCCAAAAGTCCTTTTAATGACGGCCGGATAGAAAAGATAAAAAACTCTGGCGCATACCGGCTGGATGATGTTAAACTTCTTGCCCCTTGCGAGCCGTCGAAGATAGTCGCAATAGGGCTCAACTACAGGGCGCACGCAGCGGAGTTTAATAAACCTCTGCCAGAGGAGCCCATGCTTTTTATGAAGCCCTCGACCGCGGTAATAGGGCATCGGGACGAGATAATCTATCCTGCCCACATGTCGCGGCGCGTTGACTACGAAGGAGAGCTTGCAGTAGTCATAGGCTCTAAGGCAAAGGATGTTACCGTTGAGAAGGCGGCGGGGCACATCATGGGCTATACTTGTTTCAACGACGTAACGGCAAGGGATTTGCAGGGCAAGGACGTGCAGTATACCCGCGCAAAGGGCTTTGACACATTTGCGCCGATCGGCCCGTGGATCGAGACGGACTTAAATCCCCTTGACGTGAGGATTCAGACGCGCCTGAACGGCGAATTGAGGCAGGATACGTCAACGGCTGACATGATATTCAACGTGTTTGAGCTGGTAAGTTTCGTATCCCGCGTAATGACGCTTTTGCCGGGGGACTGTATAGCGACCGGTACGCCATCGGGTGTCGGAAAGATGAAGCCGGGTGACGAGGTGGAGGTAAGCATCACAGGGATAGGCACGCTTGCCAATCGCGTTGAGGCGCGTTGTTGAGTCAACCGTAGTTCGTAAGCACCAATAACAGGAGGCAGTGTTTAATGTCAGGCGACTACATTCAGGGGCTCTTTGCCGATAGGATCGGCGGCGAGGGTTTTGGCAAGGATACGAAGATATACAAGTTTGAGAAGATAAAGAGGGCAAAGGCCGAGGCGCGTAAGAACAATCCGGCTATGGAGCTTCTCGACTTCGGCGTGGGCGAGCCGGATGAGATGGCGTTCCCCATTGTCGTCGAGGCTCTAAAGCATGAGAGCGCAAAGCCGGAAAACCGCGGGTACGCGGACAACGGCATAATGGAGCTGAAGGAGGCCGCAGCCCGCTACCTTGAAAAGGTCTACGGCGTAATCGGCATTGACCCGGCAAAGGAGGTCATACATTCCATCGGCTCAAAGCCCGCCCTTGCCATGCTGCCGGACGCATTCATAAACCCGGGGGACGTAACCCTTATGACGGTGCCGGGGTATCCGGTAATCGGCACGCACACCGAGTGGAACAACGGGCGCGTCGTGCCGCTGCCGCTGCTTGAGGAGAGGGGATTTTTGCCGGACTACAAGGCGATAAAGGCCGCTGACCTCAAGAATGCAAAACTCCTGTATATCAACTATCCCAATAACCCCACGGGGGCTTCGGCGACGATTGAGTTTTTTAAGGAGACTATCGAGTTCGCACACGCCCATAAGCTCATAGTCGTGCATGACGCGGCTTATGCGGCGCTCTCCTTCGACTCCGCGCCTCTGAGCTTTTTATCCGTTGACGGCGCAAAGGACGTCGGCATAGAGATACATTCGTTCTCAAAGGCATTCAACATGACCGGCTGGCGGCTTGCCTTTGTCGTTGGCAATGAAAAGGTGGTGGGCGCGTTCGGGCACGTCAAGGACAACTGCGACTCCGGTCAGTTCATCGCCATACAGAAGGCCGGGGTGTACGCGCTGGATAATCCTGAGATAACGGAAAAGATAGCGGCCAAGTACAAAAGAAGGCTCATACTCATGGCCGAAGCCCTTAACGAATGCAGGTTTTCGGCGCCCGTGCCCAAAGGCTCCTTTTATATGTACACAAAGGCGCCCAAGGGGGCAAAGGGAGGCGTCAGGTTCAACTGCGCCGAGGACGTCTCCGAGTTTCTGATAAAGGAGGCGTACATATCGTCCGTGCCGTGGGACGACGTGGGCGCATACCTCCGTTTCTCAGCGACATTCGCCGCAAAGGGCAAGGACGACGAGTTCAGGGTGATCGAGGAGATGAAGAAGCGGCTAAAGGCGCTGGAGCTTGAGTTTTGAATAACGTGAACCGTGACCGTGAAAGACTCAACCCCCTAAATCCCCCTTATCAGGGGGACTTTCACGGTCACGGTTCACGGTATTTATGGCTGAGCGCGTATTCATCTCAATAGGTTCCAACGTAGGCGACAGGGAGGGAAACTCCCTGAAGGCCGTCCGGCTTCTCGGAGCGGACGCCCAAAAGGCAAGGGTCGTCAAGGTCAGTTCGCTTTACGAAACCGAGCCGTGGGGTTTGATTGATCAGGAGAGGTTCATAAACGCCGTCGTCGAGATATCAACGGCTTTAGAGCCTCGCGCAGTTCTTGACCATCTCAAATCAATTGAGAGGTTCTGCGGCAGGCGCGAGGCAAGGCGCTGGGGCGAGAGGATAATAGACCTTGACGTCATCTTCTACGGCAATCTCGTGTATAATGGCGATGGATTGACGATACCGCATCCGCTTGTCCACGAACGCGCATTCGTGCTCGTTCCGCTTATGGAGATTGCGCCGGAGTTCGTTCATCCGGTATTGAGAAAGACGGTTGCCGAGCTTCTCCTCGCGGTAAGCGGAGTGAGCGGGGTAAGGCGCATCAAGGGTTTAACTATCACTTAGCACACTAAGGAGGGTTTTTATGGATTGGGGCATGAAAAATCGCTTGTCAAAGATTATACGGCCTGAAACCGGCAGGACCGTGATGCTTGCCGTTGACCACGGATATTTCCTTGGGCCTACGACCGGCCTTCAGGAGCCGGGAAAGACCATAGCGCCGCTTATACCCTACGCCGACACGTTGATGCTCACGAGGGGCGTTTTAAGGGCGTGCGTTAGTCCGGCAACCGATATCCCGATAGTCTTGAGGGTGTCAGGCGGGACGAGCATACTGGGGAACCTTGCCGATGAAGGCACGACAGTATCAATGAAGGATGCCTTGCGGCTTAACGCGGCGGGCGTGGCGCTTTCCATATTCGTCGGGTCAGAGCTTGAGAGAAAGACGCTCCTGGCCCTTGCCGATCTCGTAAACGAGGGCGAGGAGCACGGCGTGCCGGTGCTTGCCGTAACCGCAGTTGGCAAGGAGATGGTGCGGGACGCAAGGTATCTGGGGCTTGCGTGCAGGATAGCGGCGGAGCTTGGCGCGCACTACGTGAAGACCTATTATTGCGACGACTTCGAAAAGGTCGTTAAGAACTGCCCGGTGCCGGTTGTGATCGCGGGCGGCAAGAAGATACCTGAAAGAGACGCCTTGAAGCTCTCTTTTGACGCGGTGAGCCACGGCGCGGTCGGCGTTGACATGGGGCGCAACATATTCCAGTCGGCTCATCCGGTCGCCATGATACGCACGGTGCGCGAGATAGTGCACAACAACCTGCCGCTTAAAGAGGCTTACGACATGTTTGATACGCTGTCGCGTGAAAAGGAGACCATGTTCGCTTGAAGGCCGCGGTATATTACAACAATAGCGACGTCCGCATACAGGACGTGCCGATGCCCAAGATCCACGACGGTGAGATACTCGTCAAGATAGCGGCATCCGGGATATGCGGAAGCGACGTGATGGGGTGGTATCGCGTAAAAAAGGCGCCGCTCGTGCTTGGACATGAGATAGCCGGAACCGTCGTTGAGACTGGCGCGGGCGTCAAGCGTTTCAAGAATGGCGACAGGGTAACGGTTGCACATCACGTGCCGTGCAACACGTGCAGGCATTGCCTGTCCGGCAACCACTCGGTCTGCGACACGCTTCGCTCGACGAACTTCGATCCCGGCGGGTTTTGCGAGTACGTCAGGGTTCCGGCCATTAACGTTGACAGGGGCGTATTTCTCCTCCCTGAGAACGTGAGTTTCGTTGATGGCAGTTTTTCAGAGCCTTTGGGCTGCGTCATAAGGGGGCTTCGCGCCTGTGGCATGGAGCCGGGAAAGACCGTGCTCGTGATAGGCAGCGGTATGTCCGGACTTTTGCACATAAAACTTGCAAGGGCGCTTGGGGCTGGCAGGATAGCGGCCACTGACATAAGCGATTTTAGGATTAAGGCCGCGCTTGCCGCCGGGGCCGACGTCGCTGTCAAGGCCGATAAGGACGCGGTTGAAAAGATTCGAGGCGGCCTTGGCAGGGGAGCGGACATAGTCGTGATATGCGCGGCGGCCGACTCGGCCATAGCGCAGGGGCTTTCCTCAGTCGAGCGCGCCGGGGCCGTGATGTTCTTTGCGCCAAAGGAGCCGGGCGAGACCTATCCAATGCCGCTTTTCGACCTGTGGAAGGACAATGTTACCATTGTCAACTCCTATGCCTCTCCGCCTTATGATACAATGCTGGCGATTGACCTTATCGCATCGGGCAGGGTCAAGGTCAGCGACATGGTAACACATTGTCTGCCGCTTGATGAGACGGCAAAGGGCTTTGCCCTTGTTGCTCAGGCCGCTGATTCGCTGAAGGTAGTGATAGAACCGTAGGCAGTAGGAAGAAATTATGCGCGGTTAACAGCCTACAGTCTATCCACTTACGGGAGGCGCGGTATGAAGCGCATAGGTCTCATGGTAAAGTCGTCGTCCGCCGAGGCCGTCGGTTTCGGCTGCGAGGTGGCCGCGTGGGTTAAGGGCAGGGGGACAGAGGTCTTCATAACGCCGGACCTTGCGGACAGGATACCCGCGGCAACGGCGCTCTCCCTTGACGACCTGCCGGATGCAATCGAGGCGATGATAGTCCTTGGAGGCGACGGCACCATGCTTGCCGCGGCGCGCCTCATCAACGGCAGGAAGGTTCCCATAGTCGGCGTCAACCTCGGGGGTCTTGGTTTTCTCACGGCCATTGCCATGAAGGAGGCGTATCCGCTCCTTGAGCGTGTTCTCAATGACGACTATGCGGTCGAAGAGCGCATGATGCTTGCCGTTGAAGTTGAGGCCCACGGCAAGATAAACTCGCGCCACAAGGTATTGAACGATGTCGTCATAAAGGCGACGAGCGCAAGGCTTGCGCGCATGGAGACGCGCATAAACAAGGAGTACATCGCCACCTACCGCGCCGACGGCCTCATCATAGCGACGCCAACAGGCTCGACCGCCTACTCCCTCTCAGCCGCCGGGCCCATACTCTACCCTACGATTCATTCGATCATCGTTAACCCCATCTGTCCCTTTAACCTTACCAACAGACCGGTCGTAATACCGGACTGGATGACCGTTGACGTTACCATCATGCAGGGCAACAGCGAGGTTCAACTCGTGCTTGACGGACAGGTTGATCTGCCTCTTTCAATAGGCGACAGGATAATGGTAAGGCGCGCAGGCGAGAGCGTGTACCTTATAAAGAACGAGGGCAAGGGATATTTCGACATATTGAGGGAGAGGTTTTTGTGGGAGCCGGGCAAGTCCGGCAGATAGTGCTTCTCTCTCTTTCATACAGGGGATATACGCACCAATGCTTATTGAACTGAGGATAAAGGATTTTGCCATCATAGACGGCCTGAATATCGCCTTTGGTCCGGGTCTTAATGTTTTTTCAGGCGAGACAGGGGCGGGTAAGAGCATCATCATTGACGCCCTTGCCCTTATCCTCGGCGACAGGGCTACGAATGATATTATCAGAAGTTCCGCCGACGAGGCACAGGTTGAGGCGGCCTTCGACGTACCAGCGGGAAAGGGCATAGAGGCCGTGTTGAACGAGGCAGGGATACCCCACTCGAAGGAGCTTATCGTAAAGAGGGTGGTGCAGAGGGCGGGCAGAAATAAGATTTACGTGAACGGCTCCCTTGCCACGCTTGTTACGCTCACCGATGTGGTGAGGCGTCTTGTGGACATATACGGACAGAGCGAGCATCAGTCTCTTACGAGGCTCGATGAGCACGTTGAGATTCTTGACGGCTTCGCCGGCCTTCAGGGGCCAAGGGCGCTGATGTTGGATGCGCATAAGGCCTTCATGGCCGTCAAGAAGGAGCTTGAGTCGCTCAGGACCAATCCTTTGGCCTCGGCTGAGAGGGCCTCTCTCCTTGCCTTCCAGATAAAGGAGCTTCTTGACGCGGCCTTGAGGCCGGGCGAGGAGGAGGGGCTCAAGGGCGAGTACGAGAGGCTCAAGAACGCCGGGACGATAAAGACGGCGCTCAGCAATTCCGAACAGACGATCTATTCCGCAACCGGCGCGATAACCGAACGACTCGGAGTCGCCATAAGCGAGTTGAAGGAGGTCGCGGCCTTTGACGGGCAGATATTCAAGACCATTGGCGTGCTTGAGGAGTGTCTCTTTCGAATGGAGGACGAGGCGGCCTTCTTAAGGGATCACGCTCAGTCCGTGGAGGCCGACCCTGACGCGATGGAGGCCGTGGCAGCGAGGCTTGACAACATAATAAAGCTCAAAAAGAAGTATTTCTGTCATGACGTTGCCGGACTTATTGCATTTAAGGCGTCCATTGAAAAGGAGCTTGCCGGACTGTCCGGCGCAGAGGAGCGGACAAAGGCGCTTGAGACGGAGATTGCCGTTTTGCGGGAAAGGGCTGTCCAAGCGGCTGGAAGGCTCTCTGAGGCGAGGTCAGGCGCGGTAGCGGAGCTTAAGTCGAGGATAGAGTCCGAACTGGCCACCTTGGGCATGAAGGGCACGGTCTTTGACGTGCATATAGAGGCGGAGAAAAATCAGGACGGCTCTTTGCGTTTTGGCGAAAGGGGAGCGGACAGGGTGAGTTTTTTCATCTCGCCGAATCCGGGGGAGGCGGTCAAGGCGCTCTCACGCATCGCCTCAGGCGGCGAGCTTTCAAGGATAATGCTTGCCATGAAGAGCGTAACCGCCGTGGGAAGGGTGCCGACGCTCGTCTTCGACGAGATTGACACCGGCGTGTCGGGCGCAATGGCGCAGGTGGTCGGGTTGAAGCTCAAGGAGGCTTCCCGCAATCATCAGGTCATCTGCATAACGCATCTGCCGCAGATTGCGGCATTCGCGGACAAACACTTTGCCGTTTCAAAGAGGCTCACGACTGGCGCAAACGCCAGAACGATAACATCGGTAAAGGAACTCGACCACGCCGGCCACATAGACGAGATAGCGGCCATGCTCGGCGGCATGAAGATCACGGACGTTACGCGCGAACATGCCAAGGAGCTTATCGAAACCGCCGAAGAGATGTGCGCGAAAAAGACGGCAGGGAAGAAATGAGAGCTTCGATGGTAAGAAAAGCGGTATTGGACGACGTTCCGGCGATACACGGCCTTGTGGAGGGTTATGCCTTCCAAGGGGTGATGCTCCACAGGCCCATATCCGAGATAAGCGAGGGGCTGAGGGATTTTTTCGTTTACGGCGATGAGGACGGCGTGCTTGGCGCGGCCGCGCTGCATATATGTTCGTCGGACAGCGGAGACATGGCCGAGATACGCTCCCTTGCGGTGCGGGAGGACGCCCTTCGCAAGGGCATAGGCACGGCGCTCGTGACCGCATGTCTCAACGAGGCACTTTCCCTTGGACTTAAAAGGGTCTTTGCCCTGACCTACAAGACCGGGTTTTTCACCAAGATGGGCTTCAAGGTGGTTGACAAACAGACCCT
>JBBTCG010000052.1:0-20275 GCA_038043305.1 Deltaproteobacteria bacterium
GGAAATCAAAGGGGAATCCGGTTGAATAACCGATAAGCGCCGAACTAAACGGCGGGGTACTCCGTATGATTCAGGACAGGATGAAAATCTCGCATAAGGTTGTCTTACTGGCGGCCTCAGGGTTCATCGTGCTCGTATCACTCACCGTCTGGACCGTCCTTGCAGGCCGGAGCCATCTCCAGACTCTCAACGAGATATACGAGCACAAGGTCAAGCCCCTTGACGAACTCAGAGGCATCCAACTCCTCTTCAGAGAGATCGAATACAGGATGAGCGGCGTGGCGGCGGATATAGTGGCGCCGGTGGGGTCAGGTGAACACCTGAAGAACGCCATAAATGATATTGACCGCGGCTGGAACAAGGCGCAGCCGTCCGTAAGCAACGATCTCTCCAAGGAAAAAAACGACTTTGAGAAGGCATATAAGAGATTCAAAGAGACGCTTGGCGCAGAGCTCCAGAGGGCGTACTTCAACGAGGACCGCGATAAAGTCATGGTCATCATAGATCAATGGCTCGATTACAAACCTGTCATATTCAAGGCAATAGACAAGATGGCTGATATGCAGGCCGTGTCTGTCCTCGATTTCTACAAGCACAAGGAGGCGTCTACCGCACGGACGAACCTGATCATCGTGATAGTCTGCGCCGCGGCCGGAGCCGTCTTCATAGGCTTCGCATCCATCATAATACGGTCCATTAACCGCTCGATAAGAACGGTGGTGGACGTGGCAAGCCGCGTAGCCGGCGGCGACCTTACGCAGAGGGTAAGGCTCGACGCAAAAGACGAGATGAGCGCGATGGCCACCGGGTTAAACGCGATGCTCGGCAACATGGTTGAGGCCTTTGGCAAATTCAATGACGGTACGACAGCGGTCTTTTCCCAGGCCGATAAACTTTCCAAGCTCGCCACCTCCCTTGCCGACGGCAGCACGGAGCAACAGTTGCAGGCTGACAAGGTAGCCGTGGCGTCAACCGAGATGGCCCAGACCATAATGGAGGTGTCAAAAAACTCCACCGAAGCCGCCGACGCGGCAAAAAGCTCCTTCGAAGCGGCGCACGAAGGAAAAGCGGCTCTCAGCGACACCGTGAAAAGCATCGACAAGCTGGTTGAGAACGTGTCCATGGCCTCGCGGTCAATCGAGGATCTAAGGCGGAGTTCCGTGGAGATCGGGGACATCATAAACGTCATACATGATGTCTCAGATCAGACCAACCTTCTCGCCCTGAATGCCGCGATCGAGGCGGCAAGGGCGGGAGAGCACGGCAGAGGGTTCGCCGTGGTGGCGGACGAGGTCAGAAAGCTGGCGGAAAAGACCACCATGGCAACCAAGGACATCGCACAGAAGATAAAGACCATGCAGAACGGCACAAGGGATACCGCGGTCATAATGGAAAAAGGTAATCAATTTGCGCGAGAGACTACGACAACGGTAAAGACCACGGAGAGCGCCCTTGAGAACATTGTTAGGATTTCGAATACCATAACAGACATGACCCAAAGAATAGCCACCTCGACAGAGGAGCAGTCCGTAACCGCGGAAGACGTGAACGAGAGCGTAACTCACATAGCACGCATCATAACCCAGACCACCAAACTCTCGGAAGAGGTTGGGGCGACCGCAAAGGATCTGCTCGAACTGGCTCAAGGCCTCAAGAACCATGTCCAGTGCTTCAAGATTGTGAACGGCGCTGAAGACCCGCCTGACAAGAGAGCAACGGCTCCAAGCGGCATGGTTGCGCAACCCCGTCCATTATTCGAGCGTCCGGTTTATTTACAACGACATAAGAAAGGCTTGCTCACAGAGTGATCCGTAATAAACCACAGGAGGTAGAAACCAATATGAAGATAAAGTTATCCTTGATTGCGTCGTTATGCGCCGCCGCCATTGTCACGGGGGGTTACGCCAGCGCGGGAAGTTTCCTGTACGGCGATGAGACCAAGGGCGCCACCATAACGTCCAACGAGTCCGACCTGAATATACGGATCAGGTTCCAGCCGAGGATTGATTACGGGGACTTGATAAAAAGCAAGGACTCCAAGTCATATTCAACCGAGTCAGATCTGTATCTCAGGAGGGTGCGGCTTGAGATGGGCGGCTCTCTTCTCGCAAAGACGATAAAGTACAACCTCACGCTTTCAGCGGACAAATGGGAGCAGACCGGAACTACTACCAGTTCCGTGAGCGTCTTCTACGCCTTTGTCCAGTGGGAGGCTGACGACGCATACAACGTAACCTTCGGCAAGGCAAAGCTCCCGTATTCAAGGGTATCGCTCACCACATCCTCCAAGCAGCTCATCATAGAAAGACCGGCCTCGACCGAGGCGGCCAAGAAGGTCTTTGGCAAGACCGACCCGTACTACCAACCGAAGCTGGCCGTACACGGCAAGTTCTTGGGCAGCATCGTTGCTTATGAAGCCGCGGTTGCGGACGGATGGCAAAACGGAGAGGCGATCCATACGACGCCTGCAAGGACGGTATACAAATCAAATCCTCTCTATGTGGGAAGGGTCGAATTGAGCGCCCCGGGCTGGGTTGAGAAGTCAAAGAGCGACGCGCATCTCGGCAACGGGCAGCACCTTACGCTCGGCGTCAACTTAGCTTCCCAAAGCTCCATAGAATACGGCCAGACCACGCCCGCCACGACCGAGGACAACCGCGAGACAAGGACGCTCAAGGGCTTTGACTTATCCGGCCACTACAAGGGGTTTACCGCGCAGTTCGAGTATAACGACTGGAAGATAGAGACCTCGGACCGCGCCGTTGCGAACTCTCATCCAAAGGGTTGGTACGGTCAGGCGGGGTACTTCATCGATATTAAGGGCTTAAACGTGGAGCCGGTGGTCAGGTACGAGATATACGATCAGGACTCCAAAAAGCAGGAGATGGAGGAAAAGAACTCCACCGTCGGCGTAAACTGGTACGGCAAGGGACACAGCTTCAAGGTCGGATTCAACTGGGTTCGCACGCGGTATGAAGACATGGCATCAGGCCGTCTTACCAATGACAACAGGAAGAACGTCTATCAGCTTCAGGGGCAGATGTACTTCTGACGCGGTTTTACGGCGGAGCGCCGCACTCCCCGTAAAAACCGTCCTATAGCGGGACGGGTTTCACCATCCTCCTTGGGTGGTAAGTGGGGCGCGCTCACTCGGCGCGCCCCAATATTCAAAGGCTTACCGGATTCGTGTGCCGTCAAGAATTTCCTCCTGATGGCGTCGGAACTCTAAGCCGCCTTCACCCCCTCCTCCACCCTATTTTATTTTCCCTCCCCTGTATGAGCCTTTCGACGTTTTCACGGTGCTTGATGATTATAAGAACGCACACCGCCGCGCCGAGCGGCACAAAGGCGGCCTTGCCAGGAAGCATGACCAGAATAACCGGTATGGCGATCGCCGCGGTCATCGAGGCAATTGACACGTAGCGCGTCAAAGCGGCAATCAGCACAAAGACCACAATGGCGATAAGCGTTGCAACCGGAGAGACCACGAGCATTACGCCGCAGGCCGTTGCAACTCCCTTGCCGCCCTTGAACCTGAGAAACACCGAAAAGACATGCCCGACAAGCACGGCAATGCCGACAATGGAAACGAAGGCCGCGTTAGGATGCAGATAGAAGGCCAATAACACGGGGATCGCGCCCTTGAGCACGTCGCCAATGAGCGTAACTATTCCGGCGGCCTTGCCAGCGCTCCGTCCGACGTTGGTTGCGCCGATGTTGCCGCTGCCAGTGGTCCTCGGGTCAGTCCCGCCGAAAAGGCGCGCAACGACAACCCCGGTCGGGACTGAGCCAAGCAGATACGCGGCAACTATGAGCAGATAATGCGGGGTTAATGGCGGCATGTTCGCGTGGCGAGCGTCACTCTACCGTAACGCTCTTTGCAAGGTTTCGCGGCTGATCAATGTCAGTGCCTTTCAACACGGCAATGTGATATGCAAGGAGCTGGAGCGGTATTGACATGAGTATCGGCGTAAGGTGTACGGGCGCGGAAGGCACGCGGATCACGTCATCGGCCCGGCTTGACGCCTCGGTGTCCCCGTCATTTACAAGCACGATAATCCTGCCGCCCCTTGCCTTGACCTCCTCCATGTTGCCGAGCATCTTTGGGTAGCTCTGGTCCAGCGGCGCGATCGCCACGATTGGCACGTTCTCGTCAATAAGGGCTATTGGGCCGTGCTTCATCTCACCGGCGGCGTAACCTTCCGCATGGATATATGAAATCTCCTTGAGCTTCAACGCGCCCTCAAGGGCTATGGGAAAGTTTGTCCCCCTCCCAAGGTAGATGAAGTCCGTGCAATGAAAATATTTTTTCGCTATTGCCTCGACTATTCCGTTCTGCTCAAGGCATTTGTCCATCTTCTTGGCAAGCCGGACAAGCTCCTGTATAAGCTCGACTCCGGTCTCGGCGCTGACCTTGCCCGTGCGCCTGCCGAAACACAGCCCTAAGAGATATAGCGCGACAAGCTGGGTCGTAAACGCCTTGGTTGAGGCCACGCCTATCTCAGGCCCGGCGTGCGTCATGAAAGACCAGTCGCACTCCCTTGTAAGGCTCGACTCCATCACGTTGCAGATTGCGATGGTAGACGCCCCGCGTCTTTTTACCTCTTTGACCGCGGCAAGGGTGTCCGCGGTCTCGCCGGACTGGGATATGGCGAGCACGAGGCTCTTTTTATTGACCAGCGGATTACGGTAACGGAACTCAGAGGCAAGGTCAACCTCCGTGGGTATCCTGAAAAGCTCCTCGAATATATATTTGCCTACAAGCCCTGCGTGCCACGACGTGCCGCAGGCCGTGATGTAGACCCGCTCGATGTCCATGAGCGGCACGTCAAAGCCGTTCAAGAATACGTCTCCCGCCTCCTCGGAGATCATGCCCCTGAAGGTGTCGGTTACGGCCCTCGGCTGCTCGAAAATCTCCTTGAGCATGAAGTGGCGGTAGCCGCCCTTCTCGGCCATTATGGGGCTCCAATCAACGACCGTAGGCTGCCTTGTTACGCTGTCCCCGTCAAAGGTGGTTATCTCGGCCTTGTCTGCGGTGATGACGGCCATCTCGCCGTCCTTGAGGAATATGGCCCTGCGGGTTATGTTGAGCACTGCGGTTATGTCGGAAGAGATTATATTCTCGTTGTCGCCGAGGCCGATCATCAACGGACATTCCATTCTGGCGACGACGATCTTGTTTGGCTCGGTCTCGCATATCGCGGCAAGGGCATACGTGCCCTTGACGTACCTTATCGCCTCGCGCACCGCGTCCTCAAGGCAAAGCCCCTTTTTCATCTCTCTGGATATGAGGTGGGTAAGGCACTCTGTATCCGTCTCGGACTTGAAGACCGCGCCTTCTTTTTTTAGCTCCTCCCGCAGAGACAGATAGTTTTCGATGATGCCGTTATGCACCACGGCTACCCCGGCCTCGACGTGCGGGTGCGCGTTCTCCTCGGTGGGCCTGCCGTGAGTCGCCCAGCGCGTGTGTCCTATGCCGATATGCCCGGCAAGCGGCCTCTTGCCAAGCTCCGTTTCAAGCGCCTTTAGCTTGCCAACGCTCCTCCTCAGTTCCATGCCGCCTTCATTAAGCACAGCGATGCCGGACGAGTCGTAGCCCCGGTACTCAAGTTTTTTAAGGCCGTCAAAAAGCACCTCAGCCGCATTTTTACTTCCAGCGTATCCGACTATGCCGCACATGGGTTGTCTAACCTCGTTAATCTTTTTTCTTTTCCCAGAATTTTCTGATTTTCTTGAAGTGATCAATGCGCCCGGTAATCTTTCCGATCTCCTTCGGGTAAAATTCCAAAAGCGTATCACACAAGTCCAACATCCATTGTTTCCGGTTATTTTTAGGAACTATATTTACCACATTCGCGTTAGCGATTTGGATTTGCCCCCAACCGAGAGCGCCGATCGTCAAACAACTCCAGTCAAAAAACTCTATTGGCGCAAAGGTTACATGTTTAATAACGGCTTTTGCGCCTTTAATCTGATAATCAATTTTTAAAAGCGAAAAATAGTTTACATCTTCCTCGTAAAATCTTGATAATCGCTCAACGGAAGTAAGGTTTGGCATATTAAACTTCGTATCCAATCTATGTGTTTTCACGTCAACGACATAGTAAAACCCGTCCTTATCGGTAAAAGCGAGGTCAGCCATTGCTCGGCGCGCAAATGACGACGAATACTCATTTGTTAAATCGCCAAGTATCGCCTCAAAATTTTTTACAATAATATTTTCAATGGCGTCGCCAACAGCGCGAGGACTGTTCTGTGTTCTATCGGAAAGAAAATCTTTTTGATTATTCAGTAAGGTCTTAACGTTTTCCGCGACTTCTTTATATTTATCCGTATAAAAGATTGAACTTTTCTTTGTCATAATAGTTGGTGATTAAATAAGTTTTCTAATGGCTCAACTTTATTTTTCTTTCCGTTCCCATTCATCTGCTCGTTAAGCGTATTGCGCTCCCAAAATACGTTGTCCGAATATCCTTGTATGTTTTTTTCGTTTTTCGCCATATCCAGACGCTTTTCAGCAAGACAACAATAGTGCTCGTCAATTTCCATGCCTACATACCGGCGGCCAAGCTTTTTTGCGACAACCGAGGTCGTGCCCGAACCCAAAAACGGATCGAAGACGACATCATAAGGTTTTGAACTCGCCAAGATTATTTTCGCGACAAGTTTTTCCGGTTTTTGCGTCGGGTGATCGGTATTTTCCGGCATTGACCAAAACGGAATCGTAATATCGGTCCAGACATTCGACGGGTGGGTGATTCTGTACTTCCCGCAGGCGCTTTCTTCCCAATCCTTTGGTTTTCCGTTTTCGTCCTTATATGGAGCTATAACCTTACGCTTCATTTTTACGGCATCAACGTTGAAGAGGTACTTGTCGGAAAGCGTGCAAAACCAAATATCCTCGGAGCAATTTTTCCAATTGCTTTTTGCGCCGCGTCCTTTTTCCCGCTCAAAGGTTATACGATTTTGTATCTTGAAATATTTTTTCGCCACGTTAAAGACTGCTCCCGACGACTTCCAATCACCGCAAATATAAATCGAGGCGTGAGGCTTCAAAAGACGAATAAGCTTGGCGACCCAAGAATCAAGCCATTGCTCATATCTTTCAGACTCCATTTCCTTAAATGAGGTCAGGTTAAAGGTTTTGTCGAGGTTATAGGGCGGGTCAACGAAAACCAGATCAACAAAACCATCAGGCAAATAGTCCAATGCCTCAAAAGTATCCTGATGTATAGTTTTGTTTTCGATCTCTTTAAGAGATACGTGTTTGCTTATTTTTATCAGCCGTTTTTTCAGGTTGGATAGCTCGGCATCGCTCAATGCGATAGTCCTGTTTCTCGGCGCCCGTTGTTTTAACGCATTATCTTTCATGGTCTTATTAAAGGATTCTCCCGCCTACCCCTTATTTTTTTCATCATCTTTTTATCCGCCCATCCCTCGATTACCCGCTCCTCGGCGCGGGTGATGACAAGCGCGCCCGCCGGGACGTTCCTTGTTACCGTGGTGCCTGAGCCGACGTACGCGCCCTTGCCTATTTTAACCGGGGCAACGAGCTGTGTATCGCTCCCTATGAAGGCACGGTCTCCTATCCGCGTCAGGTGCTTGCTTACGCCGTCGTAGTTGCACGTAATGGTGCCTGCCCCGATGTTAACGCCGGAGCCTATCACGGCGTCGCCTATGTAGCTCAGGTGGTTGGCCTTGGTGCCTTTGCCGATAACGCTCTTTTTGACCTCAACGAAGTTGCCTATGCGTACCCCTTCCGAAAGACGGGCGCCGGGACGGAGACGCGCAAACGGCCCGATGACGACGGCCTTGCCCGCCTTCGTTGACTCGATGACGCTATATGCCTTTATCGTTGACGACTCCCCGATTATAGAGTCGTGTATCATCGCGCCCGCCTCGATTGAGCACCTTGGACCTATGACGGTTTTACCGGTAATGTGCGCGCCGGGATGTATGACGGTATCCACGCCTATCTTTACCGTTGAGTCAATATAGGTTGCCTCAGGGTGAACTACGCTGACGCCTGAGAGCATGAGCCTGTCAAGCGCTCTGGCGCGCATTACGCGGTTGGCCGCTGCAAGCTCGACGCGGTTATTGATGCCCATTACCTCCTGAGGGACAAGGTGCGTGAGCGCGGACACGGGGAGGCCGGCCCTTGCCGCGATGGATATGAGGTCAGGCAGATAGTATTCGCCTTGAGCGTTCTTGGTGCCCAGCTTTTTTATGTTGGCGGAAAGAAACCCGGCGTCAGCGAGATAAATGCCGCTGTTGACTTCGTTAATACCCTTCTGTTCGGCATTGCAATCCTTGTCCTCGACAATGGCAACGACCGCGCCGTTTTCATCCCTTATGACCCTGCCGTATCCCGTTGGATCGGGAAGCATCATGGTTATGAGAGATATCACCGGCAGGTTTGCTCTGCGCTGCCTGTGAAATCTTAAAAAAGCCTTGAGCGTGGCTACGGTTATAAGCGGCACGTCGCCGGAAAGGATGAGCACGTCGCCCTTGAAGCCTGCGAGCCGCGCAAGGCCGCAAAGCACCGCGTGTCCCGTGCCGCGCTGAGACTCCTGCACCGCGAAACGCACTTTTTTTGAGGCAAGCGCGCTTTGCACCTCGTCCCTGCCATAGCCGATCACCACCACGACGGCCTCAGGGGAAAGAGAGGAAAGAGCGGCAATCGGGTAATGTATCATGGGCGCGCCCGCGACAGGATGGAGCACCTTTGGCAACGCGGATTTCATGCGCGTGCCCTTGCCTGCGGCAAGGACTATGGCGGCAAAATTTTTCATGGGTTATACGATATGGTTTCAATCCACGCCCCCGAATGGAAGCGGACTTCGTGAACCAATAACCGGTCTTTCAAGAAAGATAGGTTGCGGCAAATCGAAGCGCCGGGCGTCTTAAAGCGGCTTTAAGGCAGGAAGAAAAATATATAAAGAAGAACTATTGTTACGGTGGGACAGATACCCTTGGTCGTCTTTAAAGATCCTGCCGGCGCTTCGATTTGCCGCAAGGACCCTTCCTTTAGGGCTTGAACTTAGACTCTAAGTTTTGACTATACACCAAAGCCCCGGCTTTGTCATGTAAAATCTTTCGCTCGACAAGACACTCGCCCTTAATCAACAGCGAGGCCGAAAAACATACCGGGCATTTCAAAAACCTGCCGTGGGACAACCCTTCAAAACTCTCATTAAAGCTCACCCCGCAGTGAGAACACTCCAACTCTATCTCTATGTCCATTGTCACCCGTAGTTTGACAGTATATTGTTGATGCGCTTGAAGAACGATTTTCTTGGGGGCGCTTTCTGTAGAAAGTCCTTTACCCAACAGACCCTTTCCAAGGAATTTTAATTTGGGACGACTTTGCCATGGCCGCCAAAGCGGTGCGCTATCCACTCATCAACCATATCCCGTTGCCTCAAGGTTGCATCAAATCGCCTTATCGAGTTTTCAATTATTCTTCATGTCCAAAAAACTTGTCATACGCTGCAATTTTTGCTTCTGATTCAGTATTATATGCTTTTGGACCAAAACTATTATCAATCATGTAACCCCATTCCCCTTTTTTGCATCCATTTTTATATTGAAAAACTGTGATATTCTTGCCGTCAACATTCAGAAACGGATTACCTTTCCGTGAAATACGCCATTTCCTCGTAAGCCATCGAGATTTACGTGATGTCTTGTTCTTGAGTTTTTGTTCTAGTAGTCTGGGATTTGTATAATCATCTGACATTTTTTCAGCACATACACAGCCAACGCCTAAGCATTGATGATACTCAGGATGCTCCATACAGTGAACAAAACGGATCTGTTCGCGCCCACACATTTCACATACGCCGGTTGCGCTGTCTAAATCCTCAACATCAATACAAACCCAATTTTTATGAGGAATACCGGGCTGATCCAGTAGTCCACTCATATACCCTCTTTAGTGCAACTGAAACTACGCCTCGCAAATAGTGTCGCGCTCCTTTCATGCCTTGAGGCGCCAAATTGACGCCTCAAGATTACTCTTTACTCTCTGCCTTAAACCCAATCTGCCTTTTCTTCGGCTCCGGCGGCTTCATCAACTCATATATGGCCTGAAAGACCACCTTGAACTGCTCGTCGTACTTCTTTTCAAGATCGGTCATCTTTTTCATCAACTCGGCGTTAGAGGCAAGCATCTGGCGGAGTTTAACGAATGCCCGCATGATTTCAATGTTGACGTTTACCGCTCTTTCGCTGTTCAGTACGCTGGAAAGCATGGCAACGCCTTGTTCGGTGAAGACATAAGGCAAATATTTTCGATGCGCTCCGCGGCCTTTCTTTAAGGTTGCAAACTGTGACCTTAAAGAATCGTCTTCCTCTTTCGAGAGCTGGAACATAAAATCTGCCGGAAACCTGCCAATGTTGCGTTTGACGGCCTGATTCAGTGTCTTCACCGGTACTTCATAAAGATCGGCAAGGTCTGCGTCTATCATGACCTTTTCGCCGTGAATCAACAGTATTTTCTTTTCAATCATCTCAACGGGAACTATCGCCTTCAAGCATCCTCCAAACTTACCGTAATGTCAGGGGTTAACCCCTGACATTACGGTTGATGTGATACCGTGATGTATGACCGTGAAAAAGCCTTTCTTGTATGCGATGCAGAAACCCCCTCCGACTCCCTCTTATCAGGGGGGAAGTTTCACGGTTCACAGCCTTTAACGGCATTAGCCGCACTCGGTATAGCCGCAGCCTCTGCACACCACGCATCCGTCGGCGTGTTCAACCGTGCCGCCGCAGTCCGGGCACGCGCCTCTTTTGAATATCTCAGGGGCGAGCGTAAAGTCCAGCTTTGGCTGGGAGAACACGGCAACGCCGCCCTTCATGAACGACAGCGATCCGGTCGAGTTGCGTTTGAAGCCAAGATACCAGTCCATTGCCTGCGCCATCGCGTCGGCGCATGACAGTATCTTGCTCCCGCCGTACCCGACGGGCAGATGACAGCTTATGCCGCGCATCTGTTTTGCAATCTCCTGAGCCTCTATGCCGCTTCTCAAGGCAAGGGAGGTCATCCTGCCCATTGCCTCGCATTGGGATGCCACGCACCCTCCGGCCTTGCCTATCTGAGTGAATATCTCTATGGGCCTGCCCTCCTCGTCCTCGTTGATGGTAACGTAGAGGTTGCCGCAACCCGTCTTCATCTTGCGCGTTATGCCGAACGTTACCTCGCCCCTTACCTTTGGCCTTGGCGCAGTCGCTGGAGCGGGCTCGGCCTGCACACTTGACAGACCCACGGCGTCGGCCTTGGCGCATGACGGTTTTTCGCTCCCCTTGGTAAGTACCTGCACGTCCCTTGAGCCGTCCCTGTACACGGTAACGCCCTTACACCCAAGCTTGTATGCGAGGATGTAGACCTTTGCCACGTCCTCAACCGTCGCCTCGTTCGGGAAGTTCACGGTCTTGCTTACCGCGTTGTCCGTATACTTCTGGAACGCGGCCTGCATCTTTATATGCCACTCCGGGGTTATGTCGTGCGCCGTAACGAACGACCTTTTCACGTCGTCCGGAAGCCCGGGTATGCCATGGAGCGTGCCAGAGGCCGCGACCTGCCTCATAAGCTCAGGGCTGTCAAAGCCGCGCGCTGCCGCGGTTTCTTCAAAGAGCGGATTGACCTCAAGAAGCTCTGTGCCCTCCATGACGTTTCTCACGAAGGCGAGGGCAAAGAGCGGCTCGATGCCGGATGAGCATCCGGCGATGATGGATATGGTTCCAGTAGGGGCAATGGTCGTTACGGTGGCGTTTCTCATGTGCCCTGATTTGCCGTCGTATACGCTGCCCTTGAAGTTTGGGAACGACCCGCGTTTTTTCGCCAGCTCGCCGGACGCCTCATATCCCTTGTCGCGTATGAAGCACATGACCTTTTCCGCCATGTCTATAGCCTGCTGGGAGTTATACGGGATGCCGAGACGGATGAGCATGTCCGCGAATCCCATGACGCCGAGGCCGATCTTTCTGTTGGACTTCGTTACCTTCTCTATCTGCGGTATGGGGTACCGGTTCATGTCAATCACGTTGTCAAGGAAGTGCACGGCCTTCCTGACCGTTGCATCAAGCCTTTGCCAGTCTATCTCAAGCTCAGCGCCTGCCCCGTTTCCATTGGTCTTGGGCATGAGCATTGCCGAGAGATTGACTGACCCGAGGTTACACGACTCATACGGCAAAAGAGGCTGCTCCCCGCACGGGTTGGTTGACTCTATCTCGCCAGAGAGCGGCGTGGGATTGTCCGCGTTGATCCTGTCAATGAATATGATGCCCGGGTCCCCGTTCTTCCATGCCATCTCAACGACCTTGTCGAATACGTCCCTTGCGCGCTTTTTCCCGACGGGCTTGCCGTTCCTCGGATTCTTTATCTCATAGTCGCCGTCCGCCTCGACGGCCTTCATGAACTCCGATGTGATGCTGACCGATATGTTGAAGTTGTTGAGCTTGTCGTTTTGTTCCTTGCAGACTATGAAGTTTAAGACGTCCGGGTGGTCAACGCGCAGTATGCCCATGTTCGCGCCCCTTCTCGTGCCGCCCTGCTTTATGGCCTCTGTTGCGCTGTCAAACACGGTCATAAATGATATCGGGCCTGATGATATGCCAGAGGTTGACCCCACGATGTCGCCTGACGGGCGAAGCCTTGAGAATGAAAACCCGGTTCCTCCGCCGGACTTGTGTATCAGCGCCGTGTGCTTGACCGCCTCGAAGATGCTCTCCATCGAATCCTCGACGGGCAGGACGAAACAGGCCGACAACTGTTGCAATTCTCTGCCTGCGTTCATGAGGGTAGGCGAGTTGGGCATGAACTCAAGGGAGGTCATCATTGCATAGAACTCGTCGGCAAGCGCCTCTATGTCCGCGTCAGGGTCGTATCTCCTGTCCGCCTCGGCGATGTTGGCGGCCACCCGGTCAAACATCTGTTCAACGGTCTCGATGGGGTTGCCGTCCTCGTCCTTTCTCAGATACCGCTTCTCTAAAACCCTCCTGCCGTTCTCGTTTATCTGAACGCGGCCGCGCCGGGTTCCCGCAGCGACGCCGCTACCGGATATATTGTCCACCGGAGCCACGCTCAACAAACGCGCATATACGCTTTCGTCCATGACTTTACTCTCCCTTTTATCTTAAATGACGAAGACCCGGCTTGCCGGATTATCTATTTGATTTATATGAAGAAAACCCCTACATTATGTATACAGACACCAATTAGACCACAACATATTGTATCTGTCAAGCGTGAAATGCCGTGTAACGGCCGTGAACCGTGACCGTGAAAGGATTCTTCCGTCTTTACACGGTCACGGTCACGGACAACGGTCTTTACACGGTAGTTCAGTCCTCTTCAACCTCGGCGAACTCCTCTTTTGACGCTCCGCAGTCAGGGCATTTTTCAGGCGGGTCCCCGCATTGGCCGTGGCAGGCGTAAATGTAGCCGCATATAAGGCATTTATAGATTAACTCCATATACCCTCCCTTACAGCATCCGTCCTATCGCAATGCCAAGGAATATCAGGACAATGCCTGTTATATTTTGCAGTATCAGATTTGCAGCGGCGTAACTCCACTCTCCGCCGTGCATCAGGTTTACGGTGTCGAACATGAAGGATGAAAAGGTCGTAAACGCGCCCATGAAGCCGATGAGCAGTATCCTCCTCGTCTCGTCGCTCATGGGTATGCGCTCGCCTGCCGCTGACCAGACGATGCCGAACAACAGGCATCCGGCCATGTTGACAACGAACGTGCCCCACGGGAATACGTTGCCTGAGAGCCTTTGCACGTATCCGCCGAGCCAGTACCGCGCAATGGTTCCTGCGGCCCCGAGAATAGACAGATAGAGTATTTTCATAATAGTCACGGCCTCATCAGCATGTCTCCAGAGACCACCCTTTGGGTATCGCCGGAGGCAGTCCTTACAAGCAGTGCGCCGTGGTCGTCAAGCCCGAGGCAGATGCCCTCGATGACGCGTCCCGCGCAGATGACCTTCACGGGCTTGCCCTCTGACCGGAAAAACCCTCTCCATGCGGCGATAACGGGGGGAAAGCCCTCATTCAGGTATTTCTTGTACCATATCTCCATATTCAGATAAAGCCTTGCCGCAAAGAGAGCCCTGTCTATCTCTTTCCCACACTTTTCAAGAAGCGAGGTCCCTGTAGTCCTAAGCTCCGCCGGGAACATACGGCCCTTCATGTTGAGGTTCACGCCGAGCCCGACGATGACGAAGTTGACGCGGTCAAGGTCCGAGTCCATCTCAAGGAGTATGCCCGCGGCCTTTTTTGAATCCAGCAGCATATCGTTCGGCCATTTGAGGGAGGATGCGCCCTTGCCAAGAAACTCATCGGCCGTTGTCGCAAGGGCAACGGCTGAAACAAAGGTAAGGTGATGGGCATTGGTCGGGGCGATTGTTGGACGCAGGACTATCGAGGTATAGCAATTGACCCCGGCCGGGGAGACCCATCTCCTGCCCATGCGTCCCTTGCCGAGGGTCTGTGAATCAGCGACTATTACCGCGCCCTCCGGCGCGTGGTCTCTTGCGGCCTCCTTGGCCATGATGTTCGTTGAGGCGGTTGAGTCGTACCATGTTATGTCCCTGCCGACGAATTCGGTTGACAGGAGCGAGGCGACTTCCACGGCGTTGAACAGAGGCGAGGCCGGGGGTTTAAGGCAGTAGCCCTTTGACGGCGCCGCGTCTATCGAATAGCCCTTGAGCCGCAATGACTTGATGCGCTTCCACACGGCCGTTCTCGATACGCCAAGCGATGAACTGAGGCGCTCCCCTGATACGAACCCGCTGTTTCTGAGGACCTTTACTATCTCAGCTTGGGTCTTGTACGCCTCCTGCATATGGATACCACCTCAAGGCTTATGTCAACCGCCCTTGCCGAATGAGTGATTGCGCCGGAAGAAATAAAGTTTACGCCGGTTGCCGCGATTGTGGCCGCGTTTTTTACTGTAACGCCGCCCGATGCCTCGACGAGTGCGGCGTTGTTTATAATTTTAACGGCCTTTCTCATCTGAGCGAGGGTCATGTTGTCAAGGAGTATGATGTCTGCGGAGCCGGCCAGCGCCTCCCGTACCTCCTTGAGATTCGTCACCTCCACCTCGACGAGCGTGCCCTCTCTGTAGTGCCCCTTCACCCGCGCCAGAGCCTGAGCCACGCCCCCCGCAGCCATTATGTGATTGTCCTTTATCAGCATCTCATCCGATAGCCCGAAGCGATGATTAAAACCTCCGCCAGAGCGCACCGCGTATCTCTCAAGAAGTCTCATGCACGGCGTCGTCTTTCTTGTGTCAAGAAGTCTTGCCCCAGTTCCCTTGAGTTCGGCGGCCAAACGCCGGGTGGCCGTTGCAACGCCTGAGAGCCGTTGCAGGAAGTTAAGCGCAACCCGCTCGGCGGTGAGTATCGGCGAGCACCTGCCGCGTATGCGCGCAATTATCGCGCCCTTCTTTACGCTCTCCCCGTCCTTGAAATAAGCCTTGAATGAGATGCGCTTGTCAAGGCGCTTGAAGGCCGCCTCTGCAACGAAAAGACCCGCGAGCGTAAGAGGCTCCTTTGCAAGGAGATGCGCCTCGCATGTGTCTTGCGGGTGGACTAAGGCCTGAGTGGTAACGTCCCTGTCAGAGGCGTCCTCGGTAAAGGCGGTCTGGATCAGGAGCTTCGCGTACTCCTTGAGCCCCATGCCGTTATTTTTATGTGTCTGTTTTTTCATCCGAGCAATGAAATCCTTCCCAGTCCGTGCCTCAGCTTGGCCAATTTATCCATTAACGACGCAAGCCGCGCCCTTTCCTTTTCAACGACCTCTGGCGGCGCCTTTTCAACGAAGTCGCTGCTCGCCAGTCTTTTCTCGACGCCATCGAGCTCTTTGGTCAGCTTTTCCATCTCCTTTGCAAGCCGGAAAAGCTCCGCGGCAACGTCTATGTGTCCGGCAAGCGGAACGAACACCTCTACAGTAGCGCCAAGGACGGTTGCCATTGCCGATGCCGCACCCTTTTCCGGGGCGTCCGTTGTTGACCCGGAAAGCGTAAGCTTCGAGACCTTTGCAAGCTGCTTGATGTACTCCGCGCCCGCGGTAAGCGCGGCCATAGCCTTTGATTGTTCATCCGATGTCCGGCATACGGCCTCCACCTTTGCGCCGAGCGCGACGTTCATGTCGGTGCGAATGTTCCGCACGGCGCGGATAACGTCCATGACCCCTTCCATTGCCGTTGCCTCGTCGGCATACGATTCAGTCTCAACGGGAAACGGCTCCATCATCAGGCCGCTCTTGGCGTCTCCGAAAAAGCCGTACAACTCCTCTGTGATAAAAGGCATGAACGGATGGAGGAGCTTGAATACGTCCTTGAGCGCCGAGGCAAGCACGGCAGAGGCGGCCTTCTTCCTCTCCTCGCCAGCGTCGCCCTTGAGGTCCTGCTTTATAAGCTCCACGTACCAGTCGCAGACCTCAGCCCAGACAAAGCGGTAAAGAGACCTTGCGGCCTCGTCAAATCTGTATGACTCGATCGCCTCGCTGACCTCGCTGACGCACTGATTCCTGCGCGTGAGTATCCATTTGTCGGCCATGGTGAGACTTGATGAGTCAATGACAATGGCCGCGTCTTTCCCTTCAGTGGCGGCGTTCATCAGAGTGAAGCGCGTAAGGTTCCAGAGCTTGTTGCAAAAGTTCCTGTAGCCGGAGATATTCTCCTCTGAGAGCTTTATGTCCCTGCCCTGCCCTGCGTAGGCGGCAAGAGAGAATCTGAAGGCGTCGGTTCCGTACCTTTCCATCATGACGAGCGGGTCAATGACGTTGCCCTTTGACTTGCTCATCTTCTGGCCCTCGGCGTCGCGTATGAGCGCATGGATGTACACGTCCCTGAAGGGCGGGGCGTCCATGAACTTCATGCCCATCATTATCATCCTCGCCACCCAGAAGAAGATGATGTCAAAGCTCGTTGACAGCACGCTCGTGGGATAGAATCTTTTAAGGTCCTCGGTCTGGTCAGGCCAGCCGAGCGTGGAAAACGGCCACAAGGCCGATGAAAACCATGTGTCAAGCACGTCGCTGTCCTGCGTTATCTCCTTTGAGCCGCACTTTTCGCAAGCCGAGGGGTCTAAGGCCGCTACGGTTATATGGCCGCAGACGCAGTGCCACGCGGGAATCCTATGGCCCCACCATATCTGTCTTGAGACGCACCAGTCGCGGATGTTCCTCATCCAGTCGAAGTACGTGTTCTCCCATCCCTTTGGCACAAAGCGTATGCGTCCGTCCTCAACGGCCTTTATTGCGGGCGCGGCAAGCGGGCCGGTCTTTACGAACCACTGCATGGAGAGCGTCGGCTCCACGACCGTAGAGCACCTGTAGCAAGAACCGAGCATTACCTTGTACTTTTCGGTTGCCCGTAAGAGCCCGGCGTCCTCAAGCGCGGCCACGATGCGCTCTCTCGCCTCGCTCCTGTCAAGCCCGGCAAAGCGTCCGGCATTCTCGTTCATCTTCGCGCTTGATTCCATGACGCGCATCACCGGGAGGTTATGCCTTTTGCCCGTCTCAAAGTCGTTGAAGTCATGGGCAGGGGTTATCTTTACCACGCCTGTGCCGAACTCCATGTCAACGGAGCTGTCCGCTATGATGGGTATCTCCCTGTTGACTATCGGAAGGACAACGCTCTTTCCGATAAGGGCGGCGTAGCGTTCGTCATTCGGATTCACCGCCACGGCGGTATCTCCAAGCATGGTCTCGGGCCTTGTCGTGGCAACTACCAGTCCCTTCCTCCCGCCCTTCCTTGGCCTTACCGTGAGCGGGTATTCGATATGCCATAGAAATCCGTCCGTTTCGTTGAAGTTCACCTCAAGGTCTGAAAGGGCGGTCGCGCACCTTGGGCACCAGTTGATGATATAGTCGCCCCGGTATATGAGACCTTCGGCGTAGAGCCTCGTAAAGACCTCGCGCACGGCCTTTGAGAGGCCCTCGTCCATGGTAAAGCGCTGGCGCGACCAGTCGCACGAGGCCCCAAGTCTCTTGAGCTGATTTATGATAGTGTGGCCGGACTCTTCCTTCCACTTCCACACGGCCTCTATAAAGGCTTCCCTGCCAAGGTCGCCCCGGCTCTTTCCCTTTTCAGCCAACTGGCGCTCCACCACGTTTTGCGTGGCTATCCCGGCGTGGTCTATGCCCGGAAGCCACAGGACGTTAAAGCCCTTCATGCGCTTGTAGCGCGCAAGCACGTCCTGAAGCGTGGAGTTCAAGGCATGTCCGAGGTGCAAAGCGCCGGTTATGTTCGGCGGCGGTATGACCATTGAAAAAGAGGGCTTGCTTGAAGCGGCCTCCGGTTGATTGGCCGATTGAGCCAGCCAAACCACAAGCCACTTCTCCTCAACGTCCTTCGGCTCATAAGCCTTTTCAAGAACCTTTTGCGTCATCTAATGCGCCTTCCTATGGGGAAAAAAAGGCCGTGTAAAGACCGTGAACCGAGACCGTAAAGGATTTGTCTTTTCACGGTCACGGTCACGGTATCTACACGGCCTTTACACGGTTAACGGTCTTTAAGCCTTGCCTTGAACAGCGCTTCCTTGAACCTGGTTATCTCGCTTAAGACTATCTCCTCGGTAAGCTCGGGCACGACCTCCCAGGCTATCTCCTCGACTATCTCGCGCACCGACTTTTTCACCATCTCATGGAGTTCTTCTTTAGAGGCAATTGACTGGATTTGCGCCCTCAACGCCCCCTCGCCAAGCGCCTCTTGAACCGCAGCCTCGGCCTTGGCCGCGGCTTTTTCGACAACCCGTTCAACCGACGATTGAACAACGGTCGCAACGGGCGGCCTTGAAGGAGGAACCGGAGTTGGAGCCGGAGCCGGTCTGTAAGGCGGCGGGGCCGGTGCCTTTACAGTCGCCTCCGTGGCCTCCGTCGCCTCAGGCGACGTCCAGAAGGATGACTCCTCCTCTACCGGGGCAACAATTGGTTCGGCTGAAAACGACGAAAAATCTATCTCTGGAAGAGTGAGCGCAGGTGGAGCAGGCGCGCTTTGAGGAGGGGCCAACGGCTTTGGCGGCGCTATAGGCGCGGCCTTGACCTCCTCTGTAAAATCAAGGTCCATAAAGCCCGCCTCTGCCGGGGCCTCTTCCTTTGCGGACTCGTCAATAGGCCCTCCCTCAAGAAAACCGAGATCAGGCTCGGCCTCGACCCCTGCCTCAACCGGCTCTTCGGGCGTGCCAAGAAAATCCCCTGCCTCCCAGACATTGGAGGAAACCGCTGGCCTCGGCTCTTCGACGGGTTGCGGGACGCGCTGGGCGCGCCCAGCCGCTTCGCCTCTTGCGACAAGGAGCTTTACCTTGTCAACAAGCGCCTGCGACTCAAAGGGTTTTATGATGCTGTCGTCGGATTTGACCCTTGCGGCCTCGTCGGCGTTAAGCGGTTCAAATGTCCCGGCAAGAAGCATCACCGGTATGCGTTTCAACGCGGGGTCGTTTTTGATATATTCGCAGACCTCGTAGCCGGTCTTCCCGGGCATGGCGATATCGGCCATTACAAGGTCGGGCCGCTCGGCCTTGACCTTTTCAATGGCGGCATTGCCGTCGCCAACGATGATGAGATCAAAGTCCTCGGCGGCAAAGGTTATTGACACGACCTTCTGGATGGTCATGCTGTCGTCAGCCAGAAGTATCTTTTTTGCCATCTGCCCTCCTTTTCATACAATCACACATGTTGACAAAATTACACTTAATAGCCTATAAAGTCAAGGCGTTTCACGGTCACGGTCACGGTTCACGGTCTTTACACGGTATTTTTGTTGAACATCTACCGCCGCGTATTATATAATGACGCGCATGAACGGTAAAAGGGCATTGGGACTATTATTCGCCGCGGCGTCAGCCCTCGCCTTATCCTCCTGCGCCGCGCGGACGGCCCAGCCTCACATACAGGACACGCTCGAGGCGGCTCAGGTCAACTGCGGTATTGCGGCAAGCTGCCTTGAGGCCGCGATCAAGAATCGCATGGATGAGGCCGCTGAAGGACGCAAGGCCGCGAGAAGTCTGCTGGAGCGGTTAAGGGCAGGAGCGCAACAAGACGCGCAGGGGGACATGTCAATGCGCGCGGCGTTTCTGCTCGGCGTGGACGCGGCCTCCGAAGGCGCCCTTGACGAGGCCGTCTCGCTTCTCAACGAGGCGGCCTCGAGGCCCCTTGTCAGAGACTATGCGCTTTTCAACCTTGCCGTTGTCTATGAAAAAAAAGGCGCACTTGAATCGGCTCTTGTCCTTCATGAAACGATATTGAAGGACTACGGC
>JBBTCG010000052.1:20285-25977 GCA_038043305.1 Deltaproteobacteria bacterium
GAAAGAGGCGCGCAGAACTTCTGATGCGCTTGGGACGATTGTCTGAGGCAAGAGTCGAGTTTGAGGCCTATGCCTCTGACAACCCTCGTGACGCATTTGCGCCGGAGGCGCTATATAAGGCCATGTATCTGTCGGTTGAGTTAAATGAGGCTCCGGCGGCTCAAGAGATAGCAAAAAGGGTGCTTACAGCCTATCCTGAAGACATCGCGGCACAGAGGACGGCCAAGCTGGCGGCTCAAAAAGGCTGGGCTGAGGCCATTGTCCTTACGGAGGACGAGAGCATCTTAGCGGCGGACGCGCTCTTTGCCGCGCTCCGCTGGGCGGACGCTGCAAAAAGATACGACGAGATACGCGCCTTGAAGGATGGAAAACGCCGCGAACAGGCGACTGGCAAGCTCGTTGACGCGCTCATGCGTCTTAAACGCTACGTCGAGGCTGAACGCGAACTAAAGACGTTCCTTGCCCAGCACCACTTTCCTGCGCCATTTTTATTGCCCAGTACGGATACGCCGATGGAAAGTGGCGCTGGGTACGCCGTTGAGTTTGAGACATCGGCGCTGCATAAACTCATAGTCGCGCTCATCCGTCAGGATAAGCGCGCCGAGGCCGAAGCCGTCCTTGAGCGGCTTTCCGGCGAATTTCCGAAATCAGAGGAACATGCAAAGGCGCTTTTACTCATGGGACGCGCTTATGAGGAAGACAATGATCCGGCAAAGGCCGCGGAAAAGTACAAAAAGGTTGTTGACGGGTTTGCCTCTGGTCCCCATCGCGCAGATGCCCTTTGGGCGATGGGCTGGCTTTCATTCCGCGCAGGCGAGTTGACCACGGCTGAAAAGATGTTTTCTGAGGCGCCCGGCTCGGCGCGAAGCGTATACTGGCTGGCAAGAGGCGCTGAAAAGGCCGCTAAGTTCGACGAGGCGTTGAAACTATACGCCGGCTTATGCGCCGCGCATTCGGACAGTCCGTATTACTGCCGCATGGCCAAGACGCGCGCTTACACCATTACCACGGGCGCGAATCCGTTGTCTGCCGCCTTGTCTGAACAGGCGTTTGAGGCCCCGCCGGTTGAGGCATTGCCAAGCGCTATTTCAACCGACGTTCGTTACGAAACAATCAGGGAACTCCTCCTCCTTGGCCTTAAAGAGGATGCATCCGCCGAGATAGCACAGATGGCGAAACGGCACGCCACCTTCCCTTATGCGCTCAAGGAGGTTTCCGCTCTCTTCTATGAGGCACAGGATTATTACCGCGCCCTTGCGTCATATAAAAGATACGCGGCCTCAAATAGAGGGAGAGGCGCCCTTGTCATGGAACACTCGCTCGCCTATCCGCCTCAGATTATCGGGTTGATAAAAGACGCCCCGGCAGAGCACGGCGTTGACCCCTATCTCGTCGCGGCAGTGGCGCGGGAGGAGAGCGAATTCAACCGCGTGGCAATCTCAAGCGCGGGCGCGCTCGGCATGATGCAGATAATGCCCGCAACCGGCAGGCTCATAGCTAAAGGCAAAGGGGTAAAAGGGTTTGACGAGGCATGGTTATTCGACACGCGAACGAGCATCCGCTTTGGCTCATGGTACCTTGTCGGCCTGCTTGAAAGGTTCGATGGTAAATTGCACCTTGCCGTCGCGGCCTATAACGCCGGACCAACTGCGGTGGAAAAATGGATAAAAAAACTGCCAGCCCCGCCGGATGAGTTCGTCGAATCAATCCCTTATACGGAGACGCGCAACTACGTCAAGCGCGTGCTCGGCAGCTACGACGCATACCTGAAGACCGCAAACCGCGCCGACACGGTCTTGACCAGCAATGAAAGAAAACGGCCTGAGGCGGGACAAGGGCTGTAGCACAACCGGTCTTTCAAGGAATCCCTTATCGTTGCTATTGACTATGCTGAAAAAATGGTATATGTATATAAAAAATATAATGGGATTACAAATGACCAGTATTTGTAAAATTATAAGCTTTTTCCTCTTAATCGTCTTCACCTTGCAGGTGACCGACATTATCTGCGTTGGAGAGGAGTTGTCTTTTAATACCCATGCTATACAGGGTGAATATCAGCATATAAAGGCTGATTTGGACAAAGGAAAGAGCGCTTATCCCCCTGCGGGCATCCATGATCAATGCCCGTGCCACCTAAGCTTCATGCAGACATTGTCCACTGAAGTAACCTCTTATCAATCAATCGGCGTATCCTCATTCCTTGCAGGCGATTTATTCCTTAAAAAGATATCTACAGATATCTTTCAGCCGCCCAAAGTCTTTATCTAAAACCCCTCTCTAAAACTCGTACAGGTAAGGTCTATGCCATAGAATAGGCCCGGGTTGATCTTTCAACCCTTATCTGATGCGGTATTCCTACAACTCTTTTTCAAAAATCCAAGGGAGGGCAATCCTTGAAAGGGCGTAGACCGTCAATCTTTGTTATCTTGTTTCTGATCATCTTTTTGCTCCCTTGCGGCGTGATTGGGGAAGAAAAGAAGGTTTTTACTCTGGATGAACTGCTGTCAACGGCTCTCAACGCGAACCCTTCCATGGCCATCTTTAAGGCCAACCTTGAAGCGAGCAGAGGCGAAGCGCTCGAAGCGTTTGCATATCCTAATCCCGAAGTCGATCTCCAGGGGTGGAGAGGCAAATCCATTGAGACAGGGGAGTCTAAAGGCGAGTACTCCATTGGAATCGGCCAGCCCATCGAGTGGCCGTCCAAGAGAAGTTTTAGAAAAAAGGCCGCCTTGTCCGGCGTAGAGGTTTCGGAAAAAGAACTGGATGATTTTCACCTGGAGCTCAGAGCGGAGGTCAAGAAGGCTTTTTTCCGGCTTTTAAAAGACAAAAAAATTCTGGAGACCGCCGGGGAGAATTCAAAGACAGCCGGTGAACTCTTAAAGACTGCAGCGCTCAAGGTAAAGGCGGGTGAGGCTCCCGAGTTTGAGCTTATAAAAGCAAAGGTGGAGATGCTCAGGGCGGACAAGGAATTGAAAAGGGCGGGAAATACCATTGCCGCCTCCAAGGCGATATTAAACGGGCTTCTTGGAAATACCTTAACGGGAGGATTTGACGTAGCGGGGGCATTTAAGGTCCCTGAAAGAAGATATGAGCTTCAGGCGCTTTTATCAAATGCCATTGAGAAACATCCTTTGGTGCTTAAGGCCAAAAAGGATGCCGAGGCAAAGGGCTATTCACTTGAAAGGGAAAAGGCATCGGTTTTCCCTGACGTGATTGTGAAAGGCTTTTTCAATAAAGAGACGGATAAGGACTCATACGGGGTCGGTCTGTCCGTCCCAATCCCTTTCTGGTATCAGAGGAAGGGAGAGATTGCAACGGCCTTGGCCGGGAAAACGAGGGCTCAGGCTCAGGTCTACAGGACAAAGGTAGAACTGGCAAAGTCCATAACCGAAGAGTACCAAAACTACGCAATCGCCCTTGACCAGATTGAGGTCTTTGATAAAGGTCTTCTGCATGAGGCTAAGGAGGCTTTAAGGATAGCGGAGTTCTCATACAGGCACGGGGAGTCTGGACTTCTCGATTACCTTGACGCACAGAGAGTATATCGGTCAACCTTTATCGAATATTACCAGTCGCTATTCGATCTCGAATCGTCATTGGCGTCGCTTGAGAGAGCGGCAGGCGGACTGCCGCAATAAACGGAATCAGACCTAACGGAGGATATTCATGCTTCTCAGGAAAACAATATTAATCCTGTTCGCTCTTGCTTTTCTTTTAGGATGCGGAAGATCAGAGGAACCGAAAAAGGAAGCCGCCCAAAGTGCTCAAGGGCATGAGGAGGGCAAAGACCATCAGGACGAACATCCGGGGGTTATAAGGCTCAGCTCCGAGGCTATGGAGCACGCAGGAATAAAGATTGAGGAGATTTCATTAAGACCTGTCGGCGTGGAATATGCTTTTACTGGCAAGGTCTCCGTAAATGAAAAAATGCTTGCCCATGTCGGCCCACGGATACCGGGCAGGGCGGTTGAGGTTTATGCGAACCCCGGCGACTATGTGAAAAAAGGGCAGCCTCTCGCCATGATTGACAGTCCTGAACTTGGGGAGGCGCAGAGCCACTATCTCAAGGCGAAGACAGCTTTTGAGATAGCCGAGAAGTCATTTGAGCGGGCAAAGATAGTCCTTGAGGGCAAGGTGATCTCAACCGGCGAATTTCAGAGGCGCGAGGGTGAGCATCTTTCAGCGAAGGCTGAATTAAAGGCCGCGGAGGACAGGCTACACCTGTTTGGAATGACGGAAATGGAAGTATCCGCCATAGGCAAGGAACATACCATCAATTCCAAGGTCGCCATATATTCACCGCTTTCAGGCACGGTTATAGAAAGGCATCTTACGCTCGGCGAGGTGGTTGAACCTGTAAAGCCTCTTTTTACCGTCGCAGACCTCTTAATCCTCTGGGTTATCGCCGACGTCCCGGAGACCGACATCCCCAAGATAAAAAAAGGGCAGACCGTCGCCATCGTGGTATCGCCCTATCCTGAAGAAATTTTGAAAGGGATAATCAGCTACATATCCGACGTAATAGACCCTGAGACGCGCTCTGTAAAGGTCAGGATGGAGGTTGAGAATCGGAAGGGCTTCCTGAAGCCCGAGATGTTCGCAACCGTGAGGATAACCGCTTCCGAAAAGGAGAAGGCGCTTGCGATACCCGATGGCGCGGTCCAGCGCGACGGCGATAAGTCCGTCGTGTTTGTTGAAAAGGAAAAGGGCGAGTTCGAAAAACGGACGGTCGTGATAGCGCCACAACTTGATGGTTACCACAGGGTCGTTTCAGGAGTCAAACAAGGAGAGCGGATAGTTTCAAGGGGGGCATTTACCCTGAAATCGGAAGGACAAAAACGAGAGATGACGGAAGGCGGAGGATGATTTAATGATAGACAAACTTATTGCCTTTGCCCTCAGACAAAAGTTTGTGGTGCTGATAGGCGTTTTGCTCCTCGTTTTATTCGGCGTTTATGCCTTTACCAAGCTCCCGATAGACGCCTTCCCTGACGTGACCAACGTTCAGGTGCAGGTTATAGCAAAGGCCCCTGGAATGTCGCCGATCGAGGTTGAACAACTTGTCACGTTCCCTTTGGAAGTGGAGTTCATGGGCCTGCCGAAAAAGACTGAACTCAGGAGCGTAACCAAACTCGGTCTTTCGGTGATTACGGTTGTTTTTAAGGACGGCACCGACATCTACTGGTGCCGTCAGACCGTTCTTGAGCGGCTTATACAGGCGAGGGAGAAGCTGCCCAAAGGCGTTGAGGTAACGCTCGGCCCCATAGCAACGGGTCTTGGCGAAGTCTACCAGTATACGATAGTGAGGGCCGGGGGCGCTGCCGATGAAAAGGGCAGGCTCAACGACCTCATGGAATTCAGGACACTCCAAGATTGGGTGGTGCGGCCTATCCTCCGCACGGTAGCGGGGGTGGCTGACATCAACAGCCTCGGAGGGTATCCCAAGCAATACGACGTGCTGGTAGACCCCAACAAGCTCAAAAAATACGGGCTGACGCTGCGCCAGATATTCGAGGCCATAGAGAACAACAACGGCAATGTGGGGGGAGGGTATATACGTCACCAGCAGGAGAGCTACGCTATCCGGGGTTTGGGTCTTCTTCAGTCCATTAAAGATATTGAGGAAGTGGTCGTTTCGTCAAAAAACGGCACGCCAATCTATATAAGAGACATAGCCGATGTTAAATTG
>JBBTCG010000053.1:0-5636 GCA_038043305.1 Deltaproteobacteria bacterium
GAGCCTCAGTAGCGCAACTGGATTCCTCGCTACTCGGAGGCGGCTCCGACAACGCAGCAGACATGTCCTCGCATGTATTTAGCGGGGATGGGCGTTTTTCAGCAGCCGATTATATCAGGAACAGCGGGCCTACCGCGCTTACCGCAATATCCATTATTGCCGACGGGTATACGCCGAGCACCAACGTGCCAATGGCCGTTAAGACAAGTACCACGCCGTAGGTAAAGCAGGTAAAGAGCGAGCGCTCCGGCAGCTCGGCCCCTTCGTAGTCCTGCATGTACATGTAGAATATGACCCTTGCATAGAAAAACAGGGCTATGGCCGTTGCAAGGACGGCTATGACCGCAAGCCAATAATATCCCGCATGAACGGCCGATGCAAGCACGAAGAACTTGGCCATGAATCCGGCGGTCGGCGGTATGCCGGCGAGAGAGACCATGAACAGCGCCATGAAAAAGGCCAGCCACGGCCTTCTTGAGGCAAGCCCGCGAAGGTCGCTTAACTCCGGGCCGCCGCCGTCTGCGCGAGAGGCCATTGCCGCCACCGTAAACGCGCCGATGTTCATGAATGCGTAGACCAGAGAATAGTACAAGACGGACGATGCTCCGGCGCTTGAGTTGACGACGACGCCCATTAGTATGACGCCCGCATGCGCTATGCTGCTGTACGCGAGCATTCGAATGATGTTCTTTTGCGGTATGGCCGCGACGCTCCCGAATATCATGGTTGCCGCGGAGATTGCCCAGAGCATGTTCGACCACTGCCCGTGAAACGCGGGAAGGGCAACGGCAAAGACCCTTAGGAACACGGCGAATGCCGCGGCCTTTGAGCCGACGGACAAAAGCGCCGTTACCGGCGTCGGTGCGCCCTCGTAGGCGTCAGGCGACCAGACATGGAATGGGAATGCGGCTATCTTGAATGCGAAGCCCGCCCCAATGAGCGAGAGCGCAAGATAGAGGTAGGTATTATTATCAGGGAGACGGTAGACTATGGCGGCCATCTCGTTAATGTTCGTGGTGCCGGAAAAACCGTAAGCAAAGGAGATGCCGTAGAGCAGTATGCCGGAGGACATGGCCCCGAGCACGAAGTATTTCAGCGCGCCTTCCGCGCTCTTCCCTGAGCCGCTCCTTAGAGCCACAAGGATGTAAAACGACATGGACATCAGCTCAACCCCCACGTACAGGCTGATGAGGTCGTTTGCCGAGGCCATGATCATCATCCCGGCCGTCGCAAAAAGCATTATGTAGTAGTATTCGCCGCTCTCGGAGTTTATGCGCCTCAGGTAGTCAATCGAGATGAAGATGGCAAACGCGGACGAGACGAGGAACACGACGTTAAAGAAGGCTGAATACGTGTCTGCAATGACAAACCCGCCGTAAGACGGGACCGTCTCAATAAACATGGGCACAAAAGGCAGTATGCAGACAAGCCCTAAGGCAGCGATGTACCCAAGCGCCCTCTTACCGCCTTTAGGGATGAAGAAGTCGAGCACGAGCACGAAAAGCGCAAGGCCCACGACCATAAGGAGCGGCAAAAGCGAGTATAGATTTATATTAAGAGACGCAAGGTTCATACCCGTTATTTAGTCCTTTTTTTTGGAGGCGGCCTCTTGAAAATTAACCGACACGGCAACGGCCTTGTTTGTGCCTAACTGAGGCATGCTCTTTTTGGAGTTTATCTCAAATTGCTTCACGAGATTGTCTATCGAGGCCTCCATGCCCCTGATGAACGGTTTTGGATAAAGACCTATCCAGAAGATTAGGATAATGAGCGGGAGAGAGGCGCAAAGCTCACGGAGGTTTAAGTCCTTTAGCGGGTCTTTGCCGTGGTAAATGAACTCCCCCAGGAACACCCTCTGAAATAACCACAAGAGATAGACCGCGCCGAGGAGCACGCCGACAACGGCAATGACGGCATACAGCCAATGCACCTTGAACGCGCCGATGAGCACCATTAGCTCGCCGATGAATCCGTTGGTCGAGGGCAGTCCCATTGACGACAGCGCCGTAATAAGGAAGAATACGGCGTAGACCGGCATGACCTTCATAAGGCCGCCGTAGGAGCCTATCTGCCTGTCATGCGTCCTTTCGTAGATCATCCCTACGAAAAGAAACAACGCTCCGGTCGAGATGCCGTGGTTTATCATCTGGAGGAGGGCGCCGCGCAGTCCATCCGCGTTGAGCGCGAATATGCCGAGCATGACAAAACCCATGTGACTCACGCTTGAATACGCCACGACCTTTTTCATGTCTCTCTGGGCTATGGTAACGAGAGCCCCGTACAGCACGGCAAAGAGGGATACGGCTATCAACAGCGGCGCAAACTCCATGCTCGCGTTCGGCAGAAGCGGAAGAGAAAAACGCACGAAGCCGTAGGTTCCGAGCTTCAAGAGCACCGCGGCAAGCACGATGCTGCCGGCGGTCGGCGCCTCGGTATGGGCGTCGGGAAGCCATGTATGCAGCGGGAAGAGCGGCACCTTCACGGCAAAGCCGAGGAACATCGCAATGAATATCCACCATTGGATGTGCGGGGCAACCGGGCTGCTCCAGAGCACCGTTGCGTCGAACGTGTAAACCCCGGTGAGCTTACCGTGATAATAGTAAAGCGCCAGAACGCCAAGGAGCATGAACAGGCTCCCTGTAAAGGTAAAGATAAAAAACTTTATGGCTGAGTAAAGCCTTCTTCGGCCTCCCCAGATGCCGATGATGAAGACCATCGGTATGAGCACCGCCTCCCAGAAGATGTAGAAGAGAAACAGGTCCATTGACATGAAGACGCCGAGGGAGCAGGTCTCGGTAAGGAGGAGGAGCACCATGTATCCCTTCATCTTCATCTTTATGTCTGTCCACGAGGCAAGCACGCAGATGACGCTTATGAGCGTAGTGAGTAAAACGAGGAACAGGCTTATGCCGTCAACCCCGAGGAAGTAGTTCATGCCGAAGCGCTCTATCCAGACGGTCTTTTCAACCCATTGGAATGACCCATTAGCCGCGTCAAACGTAAGCGGCAGATAGAGCGACACGATGAACGTCAGGACGGTCGTGCCGAGCGCGATCCATTTTATAAGCTCAACAGACTCCCTGTGCGCGAATATGATTAACAGGGCGCCGAGGGCCGGAAGGAATATGATTATGGAGAGCGCCGGGAAACCGGCGAGAATATCCATCATCTGCGCGCTTCTCCTTTTTTGGCTTCTGCGTTATACGCCTGTGTCCCAGCCGCATGGGGTTCGGCTCCCGCTTCAATTGCGGCCTGATGCGCTGCTGAGGCGTTGGTTGGGCGGTTTTTGTTCACCACCTCCACGAGATGCGCCGTGGATGCGTTCGAATACCTCATAAAGTGTCCGGGGAAGATACCTATCCAAAATATTAAAACGGCTATCGAAAGGAGGATGAACGCCTCCCTTGCGTTAACGTCCTTCAATCCCAGATTCTCCGGCCTTGTCACCTTGCCAAATATGACCTTCTGACACATGCCGAGTATATAGACTGGACCGGCCACGATGCCGATGACGGCGACGGCGCCGGGCAGGATACCGTACTTGAAAAGTCCGATTAATACGAACAACTCCCCGATAAAACCGTTTGTGCCGGGCAGCGCTATCGAAGAGAGGGCTATAATTATCGTAAAGGCCGCCAGTGCCGGCATAACCTTCGATAGGCCGCCGAATTCGGCCATCTCCCTCGTATGACGCCTCTCATATATCATGCCTATGACGAGGAACAGCCCGCCGGTAGAGATGCCGTGGTTTATCATCTGGATCACCCCGCCGTCAATACCCATCTGGTTCATGGCGAAGATGCCGGCCATGACGACCCCGAGATGACTCACGCTCGAATAGGCCACCATCTTCTTTATGTCCGTTTGCGCTATGGCGAGAAACGCCCCGTATACTATGCCTATCACCGAAATGGTTATAACGAAGGGCGACCATGCGCGCGAGGCGTCAGGGAGGAGCGGGAGAGAGAACCTCACGAAACCGTAAGTCCCCATCTTAAGGAGCACCCCGGCGAGGATGACCGACCCGGCGGTAGGCGCCTCGACGTGAGCGTCAGGGAGCCACGTATGGAACGGGAAGAGCGGGACCTTTATGGCGAAGCCCAGAAAGAACGCAAGGAAGACCCACCATTGGAGGTTATAGGCGTAATGAACCTCGTAAAGCTTTAGAAGGTCGAAGGTATAGACGCCCGTTGCCTTGCCGTGCGCGAGGTACAGGGCAAGTATCCCGGCAAGCATAAAAACGCTTCCGAAGAGGGTGTAAAGGAAAAACTTTATGCTCGCGTAGAGCTTTCTCTTGCCGCCCCATATCCCGATGAGGAAGTACATCGGCACAAGCCCTATCTCCCAGAAGAGGAAAAAGAGCACCATGTCAAGGGAGACGAAGACGCCTATCATGCCGGCCTCAAGGATCATGAGGAAGACCATGTACTCCTTCACCCTCTCCTCTATCGCGGACCACGAGCAGAGTATGCTGATGGCGGCTATGAAGGTGGTGAGGAGCACAAGGAGCAGGCTTATGCCGTCTATCCCAAGATGATACTGCGCGCCGATGCCGGGTATCCACGCCGAGTTCTCGACGAATTGCATCTTGTGCGTCGCCACGTCGAAGTCTATCAAAAGCGCGAGAGAGGCGATGAAGTTAATGACGCTAACGCCTAAGGTAGTTGACCTGATCCCGTCTTTATTCTCCGAAGACAGGCACATGATCGTCGCCGCCCCGATAAGCGGGATGATTATGAGGAGCGTCAATATAGGAATGTTTGCAAGGCTTGTGTTCATTTTATTCTTCCTGTAAAGACCGTGTTCGTGATGCTTTGCTGGATTCCCGATTAAAGCCTCGGGAATGACATTTTTCATCACGCATCACGGTCTTTACGGTCACGGTCACGGTTCACGTCTTTACACGGTCTTTAATACCCTAACAGTACCCCTCCGATGATTAGGATAAGACCTATGACCATTATCAAGGCGTAGTTCTGTATCTGTCCGGTCTGTAGCCTCCTCCAGACGAGCGCGTTGGAGGACACGAACGTTGCCACGGAATTTACAAGCCCATCCACTATATAGATGTCGAACTTGTGGGATACCCAGGCCGTAAACCGAGTGAGCCACCCTGCCATGTTGACTATCCCGTCTATGACGCCGATGTCAAACGACAGACTAACTGAGGCCAACCTCTTTGCCGGGCCGAGCACCATAGTGGAGTAAAGCTCTCCCACAAAGGAGTCCGCCGTTACGACCGGCCCCTCGGCGAATCTAAGGAAAAGCCTCCCGCCCTTTCTGTAGAACCAGTCGGTATCCATGCTTAACGACGACTCCGGGTGGATGCGCTTGAGAAGCAGGAAGAACCCAAGCGCCGTAAAGAGCAGTATGCCGAGCGCGGTTACAACGTGCTGCGCCGTGTAAGGGTGATAATCCACATGAAAGGGGAGCACCCCATAGAGGGCGTCGGGCCAGACCCCTATGGCGATGCAAAGGAACGCCGCGATACCCATGGCAACGAGCATATTGACGGGCGGCTCTTTTGCCCTTATGCCCGAATCCTCTCCGAAGAATATGTAGTAAGGCAGTTTTAGCCCCAATGAGATGAATGTGCCTGATGAGGCGAGGGTCAGGAGGAGTACTGCCCATCCTAT
>JBBTCG010000054.1:0-12672 GCA_038043305.1 Deltaproteobacteria bacterium
GCAGTTCTCAAGCACGCCCTTGTTTATGACCGCGTTGAGCGCGGCCAAACCCGCTGATGTTGCAAGCGGATTGCCGCCGAAGGTCGAGGCATGGGTGCCTGGGGTAAACGCGCTTGCAACGGCGTTCGTCGCTATCATCGCGCCTATGGCAACGCCGTTGGCAAGTCCCTTGGCAAGCGTCATTATATCAGGCGTTGCGCCCCAGTGCTCGTGGGCAAAGAGTTTTCCGGTCCTGCCCACGCCGGACTGCACCTCGTCGAATACAAGGAGGATGCCGGCATCAAAGCACACGGCGCGAAGTTCCTTGAGGTACGCCTCATCCGGCACGTTTACCCCGCCCTCGCCCTGTATGGGTTCAACCATCACAGCTGCAGTTGAATCGTTAATCGCCGCCTTTACCGCCTTTATATCGTTGAACGGCACGTAGGTGAACTTTTCAAGGAGAGGGGCGAATCCCTCCTGAAACTTCTTTTGCCCTGTCGCGGCCAAAGCGCCGAACGTGCGCCCGTGAAAGGACTTCTCCATCGTTATTATCTGAAACCGGGGCGACCCCTTGATGCTGAAATACTTTCTCACTAATTTTATCGCCGCTTCGTTGGCCTCTGCCCCTGAGTTGCAGAAAAAGACCTTGTCGCCGAACGAATTATCCGTCAAGAGCTTTGCAAGACGCGCCTGCGGCTCTATGTGATACAGGTTCGATATGTGTATGAGCCTTCCGGCCTGCACCCTGATTGCCTCAACCACGTCGGGATGACAGTGCCCAAGGTTGCAGACCGCAAGGCCGGAGGTGAAGTCAAGATACTCTCTACCGTCCGCGTCCTTAACCCTCCTGCCGGCCCCGCTTACGATTGCAATTGGAAAACGGCCGTAGGTGTTCATTACGTGGTTGGAGGTAAGCGCCATTATCTCTTTGTTGCTCAATTCGGATGTCCTTTCAGAGGTTAAATGCAGGTGGAATGCCCTCCTCTTTTCAAGGTGCCAAAATGGCGCCTTGAAGATTCATGTTCATCTTTAGATAAAGGGGTTCAGTGAGCCGCGCCCCTTTTAAGCCCTATGGCCGTGCCGACCCCTTCGTCGGTAAAGACCTCAAGGAGCACGGCGTGTTCGACCCTGCCGTCAATGATATGCGCCGTGGTTACGCCTCCGGCCACGGCCTCCATGCAGCAGTTGAGCTTAGGTATCATGCCTCCGACGGCAACCTTTTTCGTTATCAGGGAGCGCGCCTCGGACAGACTCAAGGAAGAGATGAGCTTCTTGTTCTTGTCCATGACGCCTTGCACGTCCGTAAGGAGTATCAGCTTTTCCGCCTTCAGGGCCGATGCGATCCTTCCGGCCACGGTATCGGCGTTGATGTTGTAGCTCTTGCCGTCCTCCCCTGCGCCTACCGGAGCGATGACGGGGATAAAGTTGTTGGCCTCAAGCGTCCTTATGAGAGACGGGTTTATGGCCGCGATCTCTCCGGCAAAACCCATGTCCTCGCCCTTGATGGCGATTTTTTTAGCGGTTATCAGACCGCCGTCCTTGCCGCCGATGCCCACGGCCTTGCCGCCGTAGTGGTTTATGAGTCCGACTATCTCCTTGTTTATCTTGCCGACCAGCACCATCTCAACCACGTCCATGGTCTCGTCGTCAGTCACGCGTATGCCCTTTACAAACCTTGACTCCTTGCCAAGCCTCGCAAGGAGAGCGCCTATCTGCGGCCCGCCGCCGTGCACGATGACCGGGTTGATGCCAACGTACTTCATCAGCACCATGTCGCGGGCAAAGGACTTTTTAAGCCCCTCCTCGACCATTGCGTTGCCGCCGTACTTGATGACGATGGTCTTGTCGTTGAACTTCCTGATGTAAGGCAACGACTCAAAAAGCGTTCTTATCTTCTCTATGTTCTTTTGCATGTTCGTTTCCCCTGCTCTATATGATAAAAAAGAAACGCCACGGGGTGTCCGTCCGATAAGCACGGACACGCCGCGGGTTTTTGTTTAACGCCTGAGAAGTCCGCTGAATCATAGCGGCTCTGACAGGCTGACTTCATTATCTGTTTCCCGCTACTTCATCCCTTTAAGCGTGAGCCTTGCCTCTTCCGCGCCCTTATGCTTGTCGTTGAGCTTCAAAGACTGGGTCAGTTCGGCCTTTGCAAGTTTCGTGTCGCCCTTCTTGAAGTAGGCCATGCCGAGGTGATAGCGGATCATGGCGTCGCTTGGCTGTTTTTCAGCGGCCTCTTTGATGTGCGTAACGGCCTTCAGATACGTCTGCTTTTTATAGTATATCCAGCCGAGCGTGTCCGATATTCCGGCGTTGTCCGGGATCTCTCCCTTTGCGGTCTCGGCAAGCGAGAGCGCCACGTCGAGATTGCCGTTGTTCTCGGCGTAGAGCCACGCAAGATTATTTGCCGCAGGCGCGAACTTAGGGTTTATCTCCAGCGCCTTCTTGTAGTTTTTAATAGCCTCGTCCGTCTTGCCCTGTTTTTCGTAGATAAGTCCAAGGAGCATGTACGGAGGCAGGTGCCCCGGTTTCTTGACCGACGCCTCGGTGTAATGCTTCGCGGCCTTATCAAGATCGCCTTTCTGGGCGTATACGTTGCCGAGGTCTATATAGGCGTCAATGAAGTCGGGCTTTGTTTCAATCGCCTTCAGGAGCGAATCTTCGGCGTTCTTGTAGTCCTTCAGGTACAGGTATGTCCTCGCAAGGATATGATGGAAGGCCGGGTTCTTAGGCGACTTCACGATCTGCGCCTTTATCCTCTCAACGGCCTTGCCGTCTTCCCTGTTGGACAGGTGTATCGCCGCTATCATGCCGAGCACGTCGGCAATATCCGGGTTAAACGAGAGCGCCTTTTCAAACTGCTCAAGCGATGCGCGGTTGTTTCTTTGCATTTGATACAACAGACCAAGTTTTGCATACCCCCTTGGGTCCTTTGGCATGGCGACGATGAATTTATCAAAGTGCGTCCGTGCCTCGGCCGTCTTTGACTGCTTAAGGAGGATGTCTCCGACAAGGAGGTTTGCGGCTGGATTGTTCGGATTTTTCGCCAGCACCTTCCCGGCCTCCTCCATCGCCAATTTATAATCCCCTGATGCCGCGTATGTTGAGGCAATGGCAAGGCGCGCCCCGGAGGCGGCAGGGTTGAGCTTCAACGCCTCGGCATATTCCGACTTCGCGGCCTGAATATTCCCAAGCGCCTGATACGCGGCGCCAAGGAAGTAGTGAGACTCGGCGGCGCGCGGCTCTTCCTTGACGGAAGCGCTCAGGCTTTCAGCCGCCTCTTTTGGCTTGTTAACGGCAAGGAACTGCCTGCCGTTAAGGTAGAGCGCATAAGCGTCCTTGGGGTGTTTCTTGAGGATGGCGGCTATGCGCTCCTCCGCCTCCTTTGTTTTGTTCACCTCAAGGAACAGATTGGCAAGGCTCTTCTCGATAGGCAGCGTCTCGGATGCCTTTTCCAGCCCTTTTTTAAGTGTCGCCTCGGCGTCCGACACCCTGTTGGTCGCCGCGTAGAACTCGGAGAGCATCAGGTATGCGGCAGGGGCGTCCGGCTTGAGGGCGATTAAAGCGAGGAAGGTCTTGTCGGCCTCAGTCATTTTCCGCACCGCTATGTAAAAATTGGCAAGCGCCGCAAGGGCGTCCGGGCTTTTCGGGTTCATCTCAACGGCCTTTTTCATCTCTGACTCGGCCTCTGTCTTGTTGCCGGCGCTGAGATACAGGTTCGCAAGCGCAAGGCGCGGCTCAAAGGCGGCGGGCTTGACGATGAGCGCCTTCCTGTACTGTTTTTTTGCCGTTTCCACGTCCCTGGCCGCAAGGTATATGGCCGCTGCGGCCATGTATGGCCCAGGCTCGGAGGGGTTTGATTTGAGGATATCCTCTATCATTGATGCGGCTTCCCTCGTCTTACCCTTGCCCGCCAGCGCCGAGGCAAGTAAAACCCTGGCCTCAACGTTCTCCTTTTCCTTGGCGATGACAAGTTCGGCCTTTTCCTTTGCCTTATCGTATTCGTGCGAGACCCCCAGATATAATTGACCGATCTTGAGCTGCGCGTCGTTCAGGCCGGGATTCAAGTCAACCGCAGTTGAAAACTCGCCGAAAGCAAGCTGCAGGTTCGTGGCGCTGCCGAGCTTCAAGTACGCAATCCCGAGCTTGTAGTGAGCCTCTGCGCTTTTCGGGTTTATCTGCACGGCATTCTTGAACTCTATGGCCGCTTCCCTGTATTGAGACTGGGCGATGTACTCATCCCCTTTTTTAATGTGGCCGGCAAGTTTTTTCTCAGGGCTTGCGCCGCAAGCAACGACAAATAACGCTATGCCAGCTATAACAAGTATATTTTTAAAAATTGACATGAATGCCTCCAGGCGCTCCGCCGTTTTTATTGGTAATCCAGACGATTTTTGATTATATTGAAGCTATGCCGGCATGTCAATCAATTAATAGGCGCAATGCAAAAACGGTTGGCGATTATCAGTTAGGAGGATGTTTGGATGAAAGATGCGTGATGCGGTCAAATTTGGAGGCTTCGCCTCCCCGGTAAGGTGAAAAAACAGACCGCTGGGACTTGCGCTTGCCTTCGGCTGCGGCAACTCCCCAGTCGAACCCTTCGGGTTCTCATCCCTGCTTATTGGAAGGTTGAATCTGTCTTGGTGATCCTATCGGGATTCGAACCCGAGTTTTGGCCTTGAGAGGGCCACGTCCTAGGCCTCTAGACGATAGGACCGATAATGCAAGTCATATATAATACCTAAATCCTGCACACTTGTCAAATAAAACCTAAAGGCGTGACCGTGAAAGACTCAACCCCCGACCCCCTAAATCCCCCTTAGCAGGGGGACTTTCACGGTCACGGCCTCATCACGGTCTTTAGGTGTCCATTTTTTTTACAAAAATGCCTTTGTCAAAACCGTAGAAAACCAACAAGCCTGCGCAAGAGTCGTACAAAAACCTTTGAAATCAGCCTGTTACATAACAGGCATCCTTACATACCGATTATGGCATAAGTATTGCATTTATTTTATATTGGCGTCAATTGCAATCTATAAAGGACAAAAAATGAAAAAGCAACTCAGAACGACGACAATCTTCCTGCTCGCTTTCTTTGCGCTTACGTTAGTATCGTTCATACCGACTCAGGTTCATGCGCGCCCTTCTCGCACGACGCTCAGTCAAGGGCAAAGGTGCCTGAGCCAAGCACCGTTATATTGGTAGGCGCGGGATTTACCGGTCTGTGGCTCTGGGGCAGAAAACGTAAAATAAACGCTTGATTTTTGAGAAACCTGCCGCTATAATGCACAAAAAGCATGCGGGTTGAAAATCCCAAACTGAGGTGAACGGATTAACAAATGAACACCAATATCTGCCCAAGATGTTTGGATAAATTCTATACCGCCGTTACAGGAGCAGACCTTACCTGCCCATTTTGCGGATTTATTCTCAAGTACACGGACGTCAAAAGGCGCTGCGAGATGCGCTCCTCCATTGAAAGGGGATGTCTTCTTTCAAAAGGCGAGACCATCGTGACAGCCAAAACCTTCGACATCTCAAGCAAAGGCGTAGGCGTCTCCTCAAACGGCATATTGCCGTTCGTTACAGACGAAGTGATGAAGGTCATAGTCAAGGAATTTGACATAGACTCCACGGCCCGCATCGTATGGGTACAAAAATTTGAAAGCGCCGTTTATAAGGCGGGGTTGAAGTTTTGTTAGCTGACCGGTAATAAAGGCGTTTAGGCTGAAGGTGTAACGGCCGTTCACCCCGTTAGAGAAAAAGCTTTATAACGTACATATACCCAAGATTAAGTATAACTCCGTTAAGATACTTCTCTAACGGGGTGAACCGTCCTGAGCCTATCCACCAAAAACATCCTGCTGGAAATACCTCGTCGGATTTGTTAGTATCACCTCTCTATAATTCACGTGAGTCCTGACAGAAAAAAAAATATAGGCGTTGCCATTGATCTCGGCACGACCTCCATTGCCTGCGCGGCAATGGACTTAGATGACGGCAAACCCATCGGCAGACAGGTGCGTCCGAATCCGCAGTCAGTCTGGGGCGCGGACGTAGTGGCAAGGATGAGCGCGCTAAAGGCCGACCCTGAACTGCTCTTGGTAATGTCGGAACGAACGGTTGGCGTCTGCAACGAAATGATACGCTCCCTTGCCTCGCCGTCCGACGTAGATGAGATTGTCGTTGCCGGTAACCCTGTAATGCAGGCAATCCTTCTCAGGGTATCCCCTCTTTCCCTTGCCCGGCCGCCGTACAGGCCGCCGTTCAAGGAAGCTCAGAGGGTCCAAGCGGATGAGTTTGGTTTCAACACGCGGCGCGGCGCAGGGTTGTACGTCTTCCCGCAGATAGGCGGTTTCGTGGGCGGAGACGCCGTGGCGGTCGCGTTATCGCTGCACATGGGCAAGCACCATAATGCCCATAGCGCGGTCATTACCATTGACATAGGCACCAACAGCGAGGTGATCCTCGCAACCGGAGGAAAGCTATTTGCCGCAAGCGCCGCGGCAGGCCCGGCATTCGAGGCTGCGGGCGTAAGGTGCGGCATGACCGCAAGGCCTGGCGCGATACAGGGCGTAAGGATCGAAGGCGACAGGGTAGCGCTTGACGTACTAAGTAACGTTGCCCCAAAAGGGATTTGCGGCTCCGGCCTCGTAGACGCGGTTGCCGTCCTGCTCGACAGAGGGGTCATCGCCCCTTCAGGCAGGATAAAGGACAAGGACGAGATACCGGACAACCTTTCAGGCAGAATAAAAAGGGACGGGGAGGCCAACGCATTCGTGCTCCACAGGGGGGCATCAGGCGAGGTCTGTCTTTTTCAGGAGGACATACGCGCCCTTCAAAACGCGAAGGCCGCCATACGCGCAAGCATCTCCCTCCTTATGCAAAAAGCGAAGATAAGCGCCGCTCATATAGAGAGGATATATATAGCCGGGGCCTTTGGATCCAATTTAAAGAGCGCGTCTTTGTCAAAGGTGGGCATCATTGATTCACTCTGGCAAGGTATTACCTATCCCGCCGGGAACGCGGTCATTGCCGGCGCGATGATGGCGCTGGGGTCGGACGAAGCCAAAAAAGAAGCCGAGGAGCTCAGCGCAAGAACAAGATTTGTCGCGCTGTCCGGGAGCGCGCAGTTCGAGCGGGAGTTCATAAGTAATATGGTTTTTTAGCGGCGGTTAAGGACGTTCCCCGCTCATGGCACATATACATCATACAGCACGAAAGGATGAAGTCGAGATGAAGAAGATACACAGGGCAATAATAAGCGTAACCGACAAGACCGGCGTCGTGGAATTCGCAAAAGAATTGTCTGCGGCCGGGGTTGAGATAATATCAACCGGGGGAACGGCCGAGCTCCTGAAGAGGTCGGGCGTTAGCGTAATCCCCATATCGTCCTACACCGGCTTCCCTGAGATGCTTGACGGAAGGCTTAAAACGCTCCACCCCAAGATACACGGCGGCATCCTCGGACGCCGCGCCGATGAAGCGCATCTCAAGGACATGAAGGCGCACGGGATACTGCCCATTGACATGGTGGTGGTAAACCTTTACGCCTTTGAACAGACCATCGCCAAGGGCGTGGGCTTTGCCGAGGCCATAGAAAACATAGACATCGGCGGCCCCGCCATGATCCGCTCCGCGGCAAAGAACCATGAGGACGTAGCCGTGGTGGTTGACCCAACGGACTATCAAAAAATAGTCTTGGAGATGAAGGAAAAGAAGGGGATGCTCTCGCTCAAGACGCGCGCTTCCCTTGCGAAGAAATGCTTTCAGCTCACGGCGCGCTACGACGGAGCGATATCAAACTACCTTGGCGGCTTGCCGGACTCACCTGAGGACGCGCCAAAGACGTTCCCTGATACCTATACGGTACAGTTAGAAAAGGTGCAGGACTTGAGATACGGAGAGAACCCGCACCAGAGCGGCGCGTTCTATAAACCCTATTCAGGCGATAGGGGCGCTGAGGGCGGTTTTACTCAGTTGCAGGGCAAGGAGCTTTCCTACAACAACATCCTTGATATGAGCGCGGCCATGACCCTCGCGGGCGAGTTTCACGAAAAGGCCGCGGTCATCATAAAACACAACAACCCGTGCGGTGTGGCGCTGTCGAAGAAAGGTCTGCTTGACGCTTTCACCTTGGCTTATGCGTGCGACAAGACTTCGGCCTTCGGCGGCATAGTCGCCTTCAACGGCATGGTGGACGCCGAACTTGCTCAGGTCTTAAACGGGATATTTCTTGAGGCGGTCATAGCCCCGGCCTTTGAAAGCGCCGCGCTTGCCGCCTTTACCGCCAAGAAAAACCTTCGCGTCATTGAGGCGACTTCGCTTGGTAAACATGGCACACCGCAAAACCGTTTCAAGTATGACATCAAGAACGCGGCTTATGGCGTGCTCCTCCAGAGCCTTGACGTCGAAAGCGCGAAGGAGTTAAAGACCGTTACGAAAAGGGCGCCTGACGAAAGGGAGCTTGAAGACCTGCTCTTTGCATGGAACGTATGCAAACACGTAAAGAGCAACGCCATCATATTAGCGCGTTGTCAGGCCGCCATCGGCATCGGCGCGGGACAGATGTCAAGGATTGACTCAACCCGCATCGCAACCATCAAGGCGCTTGACGCCGGTCTTGAGGTCAAGGGCGCGGCAATGGCCTCTGACGCCTTTTTCCCATTCAGGGACAACGTGGACATGGCGGCAAAGCACGGCGTCACGGCCATTATCCAGCCCGGCGGCTCCATAAGGGACGAAGAGGTGATAAAGGCCGCTGACGAGCACGGCATTACAATGGTATTTACCGGTATAAGACATTTCAAACATTAAGCAGGGCATGGCTTTAGCCATGCCCTACGAAGGCAATAAACTCTGGATTCCCGCTAACGACCTGCGGGAATGACAATTATTAACAGAACACAGGAGCATTACTTTATGAAAGTCCTTGTAATAGGCTCAGGCGGCAGGGAACACGCCCTTGTATGGAAGCTCAGACAAAGTCCCCTTATCAAAAAGATATACGTTGCCCCGGGCAACCCCGGAACAGCGGCGATTGCCGAGAACGTCCCAATCGCCGCGCTCGATGTGGCGCGCCTTAAAGACTTTGCCGTCAAGAACAGCATTACCCTTACGGTCGTCGGGCCAGAGGCCCCTCTTGCGCTCGGTATTTGCGACCTGTTCAGGACGAACAGGCTTGCCATCTTCGGCCCGTCGAAAAAGGCCGCCTCTCTTGAGGCAAGCAAGGTCTTTGCAAAGTCATTGATGATTAAGTACGGCATTCCGACCGCGGATTACCGGACGTTTGAGACGCTTGATGATGCCCTCAGGCACGTCAAACAGACCAAGCCGTGGTTTGTTATAAAGGCGGACGGCCTTGCCGCAGGCAAAGGGGTTGTAATCTGCCGGACGACTGACGAGGCCATTACCGCCCTGAACCTGATGATGACCGGGCCGGAAGCGGGCCGCGTAGTCATCGAGGAGTTTCTTGAGGGAGAGGAGGCTTCATTCCTCGCCATAACCGACGGCAAGGCAATCGTGCCGCTTGCCCCGGCGCAGGACCATAAGACCATTTTCGACGGAGACAAAGGACCTAACACAGGGGGCATGGGCGCGTACTCCCCGGCGCGGATAGTAACCCCGGCTCTCGAACAGGAAATAATGCAGACCATCATCCGTCCGGCAATAAACGCGATGCACAGCGAGTACAACCCGTTTTGCGGCGTTATCTACGCCGGGCTTATGATTATCAACGGAAGACCCAAGACGCTTGAGTTCAATGCGCGTTTCGGGGACCCTGAAACCCAGCCCATACTGATGCGTCTTGATGAAGACCTCGCCGGACTCCTGCTCCTCGCGGCTCAAGGAAGGCTCCGTGAGCGGCCGCTTCACTGGAAGGACAACGCCTCCGTGTGCGTTGTCATGGCCGCAGAAGGCTATCCGGGCGAGGTAATAAAGGGCGCCGAGATAACCGGCATAGGGGCCGCTGAAAGCGACGAAAACGTAAAGGTCTTTCACGCGGGCACGGCCATGAAAGACGGAAGGCTCGTAACCGCCGGCGGCAGGGTGCTTGGCGTAACGGCTCAGGGCCGAGACCAGCGCGCCGCCGTTGACGCCGCATACACGGCGGTAGAAAAGATACATTTCAAAGGCGCGCAGTTTAGGCGCGACATAGGAAAAAAGGCGTTGGAGAGAGATTAACCCTCTCCCCAAGGGGGAGAGGAGTCAAAACAGGAGGCCTTATGTCTTCAAAACCAGTCGTAGGCATTCTCATGGGGAGCGATTCAGACTTGGCCGTAATGCAGGAGGCGGCCAGCGCGCTTGGCGGGCTGGGCGTGCCGTGCGAGATGACCATATCATCGGCGCACAGGACGCCTGAGAGGACCGGCGAGTACGCGAAGACAGCCGGGAAGCGCGGCATAAAGGTAATAATCGCCGGAGCCGGAAGCGCGGCGCATCTTGCGGGTTTTATCGCCGCGCATACCACCTTGCCTGTAATCGGCGTGCCCATTGATTCAGGTCCGCTCAACGGGTTTGACGCCCTCCTTTCAACCGTTCAGATGCCGGGCGGAGTGCCTGTTGCCTCGATGGCCATAGGAAGAGCAGGGGCAAAGAACGCGGGCATCTTCGCGGCCCAGATACTTGCCGTATCGGACAAGGCGCTTCAAAAGAGGCTTACAGCATATAAAAAGACGCTTGCAAGACAGGTTGAGGAAAAGGCAAAGAAACTGATAGTACCGTGACCATGAAACCCTCTCCCAAATGGGAGAGGGTAGGGTGAGGGGGAACACGGCGATTAAAACCCCCTCACCTCAGTCCTCTCCCCCTTGGGGAGAGGAGGTATATGATGAATCGCCCACGCGATTCACGGTCACACCCTTATGACCATTAAATCTCTCATAATCGCAGGCAGCTCTGACTTTGATTGCCTCAAGGAGGTCTTTGGAAGAGGCGGGATAATCGCCTATCCCACCGAGACCTTTTACGGCCTTTGCGTTGACCCGTTCAATCCAACGGCAATACGCGCCCTGTTTAGCCTCAAGGGACGGCCTGAGTCAAACCCGGTTGCGCTTATCGTAAAAGACGTACCCATGCTTGAGACGATCGTCTCTGAGATACCGCCTGTCGCCCGCTCTCTTATGGAGCGTTTCTGGCCTGGCCCGCTTACGATCATATTCAAGGCCGCGCCCGGTTTGCCGGTGGAATTGACGGCCGGAACAGGCACTATCGGTGCGCGCGTCTCAAGCAACGTTATTTGCCAAAGGCTTATTGCCTCGGTCTCATCCCCCATCACCGCAACCAGCGCAAACCCGTCCGGCGCGCAGGGCGCAACCACGGCTCAGGAGGTGCTCGCATACTTCAACGGCTCGATTGACGTTGTAATTGACAACGGGAGAACTCCGGGCGGACACGGCTCAACCATCGTTGATATAATTGCCGGACGCATCAAGATTATCCGCGACGGCGCAATACCCGCATCGTCCCTAACTTCCTCCTAAAGTTTTGACATTACTTTGCCGATAATAAATATGCGGCGTAAATGACCTTATACTTGAACTCTTAACAACAAAACAACCCTTTCAAGTAAACTTATCTTCATGCCTTTGCATATTAAAGGAGGAGGGTCGCCATGAATATCCTAAAGAGTGTGAGCATCAAAAATTTTCTCAGCGTCGTCGTATGGCTTCTTGTCGTGATGCTTGTGGTGCAGTCCGCATTGGACATCAAAAGACTCGTATACGGCAACGATGAGCTTAAAAAGATACAGGCAATAAACCAACTGTCGGACAACGTCCTTGCGGCTTCCGGCTTTGAGGCAAAAGAGCGCGGCGTTACGTCAATGGCGCTTTCTTCCGGCGTTGCCATTGATTCCGGCGTGCGCCAGAGGATGCAGGATATGAGGGACAAGGGCGACGACGCCTATAAAAAAGCACAGACCGCCTCAAGGGAGTTGTCAGACATGGGCGCGATGGGGAACCTTCAGCAGGGTGCTCTGCAACGGTCTCAGAAGATGCACGCGGAGCTTGAGATTGGAAGACGCGCCATTGACTTAGAAGTTGACAACGCGGTCAAGAACTACAGCCCGCAGGAGTGGATACGGCTCATCACATCGGTCATTGACTCCAAGGCGGAGTTGAGGCTTACAGCAAGGGAGTTAGCCAACGGCTCAGCGGTCCAGGACTCCATGAGGTCAAACATGGATTTGAAAAACGCCATCTGGCACGTGAGCGAGTACGCGGGCAGGGAGAGGGCCACAATGGCCTACTATGTAAGCTCAAAAAAGCCCATTGACGAGGCCGACATGGCAAAACTCAATACCTTCAGGGCGGTTGTCGAGATGAACCTGCCGCGCATCATGCAGTTGAAGGCGTCCAAAGACACGGGAGCGGATGTGCTCTCCAGCATATCGAGGATGGAGGCAGTATACCTTGGCAGCTTCGGCGAGGTGCGTAAATCAGTATACGTCGCGGCGCTCTCCGGCAACTACCCCATCACTGGTAAGGAGTGGATTGACAAGAGCACCGAGGCTATAGATACGATACTTGAGGTAGGCACGGCCTCGGCTAAGATGATGGACGGCAAGGTTGAGGCCGGGATTGCCTCGTCAAGGCGCGAGATGGCGATTTCCATAGGCGCGTTTGCCGTCATAATCGGCGTCGGCCTCTTTGCGCTCCTTGTCATCAAACGCAAGGTTACGGCCCCGAT
>JBBTCG010000055.1:0-3089 GCA_038043305.1 Deltaproteobacteria bacterium
CGACCTGTCTACGCCGCCGTTTGCGGTTCTATTCTCGCCCGCTGTTGCGGCGCCGTGCTTGATGTAAGGGAATGCCCCGCCAGTGGCAATGACAAAGGAAGGTAAATAGACTAATGAAAAAAGGGCGGCTAAACACAAGGCGCCGATGACAAACAGTGTAATATTGACTTTTCCGCTCAAGCTGCGTCTCTCTTTCCTAATTAAGGAGATTATTTCACGCCTACGAATGGAGATATTGTCAGGCGTCGTTATTTTCTCGCCGTCAGTTCGTCTATAAGCTTATAGAGTTCCTTGTTCTCTTTTTCTATCCTCTTCGCAAGCGCGTTAAAGACGGCCTTAGTCTCGTTTATGAACTCCATGGCGTTGATTTTTATATGGTCGGGGTTCGCCCACTTGTTCGTATATTTGCTGAAGGCGTCCTTGAGTCCGCCCATCTCGTCGACAAATATCTTAAGCATTGAATTAAGCGTTGCATTATTGTATTTCTCAATGCTCGGAAAAAGGGCGTTGTCCTCCATCTGGAGATGAACGCTAAGCTTTCCCGCAAGCTTGGAAAGAAGGCTCCTTACCTTTTGCGCGTCCTTTTGTATCTCGGATAGGGTCAGCAGCTTTGAAATCTCCCCGGCTAACTTAAGCAACTCGTCATGGGTCTGCCTGAAGTTGTCTGTATTCATTAGGATATCCCTCCTGTTTTTCCGTGGTGGCAGGGGGTTAGCCCCTGCCACCTGCGGGGTTGAATATAGCCGCGTAAACATTCTCTCATTGATTATAACCGCGAGGTATTGTAATGTATATTCGTCTTTAGACGAATATACGCTTTACCCGACGCCGCCTTCCATAAGAGGCATTTGTGTAAGCATGCAGGCGGCGTTGCTAACTTCCGTGGTTTCTTATGCCTGAGCTCTCTCATCGTGATATGCAAACTCTCATGGGTTGCGTCCGGGAGATCTACTCTGATTTGAGTCTGGATGCCTGGCATTACCGTCTCTTGCCTGTCATTTCAAGGGCAATCCCTTCCAATTTCGTCGCCTATAGTGAAATAACACCGCTCACGCAGACCGTCACCCAAATTGAATTTCCGGAATCCGTTTCCCCGCAAGACATGCTCGTCTTAAACAGGTATCTGCATGAACATCCTATCCTGAATCTTCTCTATAAGGACCGGATGCCGCGCCATCCATATAAAAAAGAGATTGAAAAAAAAATGTCTGAAAGATACCCTGACCCCGCCGTCTCGCCGGAATGTCAGGCGATTAAAATATCCGACTTTCTATCCGACACACAGTACCGCAGGCTCAGGCTTTACAATGAATTTTGTAAAAAATACGATGTTGAATACCAAATATGCGTGCCGCTTTCATTCCAGGGGTCCAAACTTAAAGGCATCGCATTCCATAGAGACAGGCGGGACTTCTCGGAGCGGGATAGACTTATGCTCAATTGCCTCTCCCCGCATATCCGTCAGGCATATAAAAATGCAGAGGCAATATCAGCTATACGGCGCAGCATCAGGGCAGTTGGGCAGACTCAGGAAAGGGTAATACCTGATCTGACCTTGAGGGAAACGGAGGTTTTGCACTGGCTTGCCCAAGGGAAGAGCAATCATGATATCGCCGTCATCATGCAGGTGAAGGAATGCACCGTTAAAAAACACCTCCAGAATATATACCAGAAGATCGGGGTTGAGAACAGAACCTCCGCCGTGCTGATGGCGATGGGGGCGGGACGCCGCAAAGGATGATTACTGCGGCGCCTGACAAGGGACAAAGCAGCGTAGGTTGGGTTGACTTTATCAACCCAATATTTTTTGCAATGAACTCTGCTCTTGTGTAAAATGGCGGGCGATGCCCACCCTACGAAACTATGCGCCACTTTCCATTAATTACACCGTCAGGAGCAAACTCCTGACGGCACGGCAACACCTGTCCCCTTTTTCTCCAACGGCTCCGGACATCCCCTGACTTCAAGCCGCCCTTTTTGCGCCGGAGAACAGCCCCTTGACTACTGAGAGGTTTGCCTCGTCATCCCCCGTCTGTTTCTTAGGAGTTTCCATTATAATCGGCAGCCGCCTTATCTCGCTGGAGCGCAAAAAAGCGCCGAGCAAGGCGCTCCCGATATGTCCCTTTCCGATATGCTCATGCCTGTCAAGGCGCGATTGAAATGCGCCCTTTGAATCGTTAAGGTGTATGAGTTTTAGCCTCTCCAATCCGGCCTCTTCGCCGATTATGGCGATGAGCCTTTTGGCGTCTGAAAACGGATACCCCGCGGCAAAGGCATGGCAGGTGTCGAAACACAGGCCGATCGAAAGGCCGAGACCGTCCGCTCCCTTCATTATAGTTGAGATGTCCTTGAGAGAGGCGCCGAAGCCGGTTCCTGCGCCTGAGGTGTTTTCAAAAAGGATGGTTGTGCGCGGTTCTGATTTCAAGGCCGAGGCAGCGACAATCTTCATGGCCTCCAGCACCCTGCCAATGGCAAAGGCCGCGTCAAGAGGCTTTGGGCTGCCGAGGTGCACAACGAAATATCCCGCGCCGATTGTCTCGCTAATCTCAAGCTGCTTGAGAAAGAGCGCGACTGAACGCGAGAATAGCTCATCATTCGGAGAGGAAAGATTTATAAGGTACGCGGCATGGACGACAACGGACGATACCCCGGCCTTATTGCAAGCATCCCTGAAAGAGGCGGCATCAAGAGATGACGGTTCATTGCAACTCCATGAGCGCGGCGACGACGCGAATATCTGCATGGCATTGCATCCGAGCAAGGAGGCGCGCTCCACGGAACGCGCAATGCCGCCCGCTATTGATACATGGAAGCCGATTAAAGGCCGTGACCGTGAACAATGACCGTGAAAGGATTCTTTTTTTACACGGTCATTGTTCACGGTCTTTCTCACATCACGTATTACGGTCACGGTTCACGGTCTTTAGTGTTTCTTCGCCTTTGCGTCAACCTTTCTTCTTGCAGCGGATGCAAGGGTGCTCGACACGTTCTTGCTCTTGGCAATCTTAAAGACGTCCGCGTCGTTCAATGAATCCATGAGCTTGATGCTTATGGCCAGCGGGGTCTTGGCATTGGTGGTAAGACCGAGC
>JBBTCG010000056.1:0-11398 GCA_038043305.1 Deltaproteobacteria bacterium
AGCTGCCAGATGCAAGCACCCTGGCGGATATGGCCGCGAGTTTTCAGGAGGCCGTTGTTGACGTGCTCGTTGTAAAGGCCATTCGCGCTCTTGTACGGACAGGTTCAAGATGCCTTGTCGTTGCCGGTGGCGTTGCCTGCAACTCAAGGCTTCGCGTGCGCCTTCAAGAGGCCGCCTCAGCCGAGGGCGCGCGCCTTTTCATCCCTGCCCCGCGTTACTGCTCAGACAACGCGGCCATGATAGCGGCAATGGGCTTTAATCGTCTGCAAAAGGGAGATACGTCAACGCTTGACCTTAACGCAAGGCCGACCTGGGAGGGGTTTTGACGGCCGCAATGAATGAGACGCCGCCCCGTCCGAAAAAACGGCTTGGCCAGCACTTTCTTACGGACAAAAACATCCTTGGGAAGATACTCTCCGTTGCCGCCGTAGAGAAGGGCGATGAGGTGCTGGAGATTGGCCCGGGGAGAGGGGCGCTGACACAGGCGCTCATTGACGCCGGAGCGAACGTTACCACGATAGAGGCCGACAAGGCGCTGTGCTCATATCTTCAAGAGAGGTTTGCCCCCGGCCTTCAATCAGGTCAACTAAGGATCATCCATTCCGACGCATTGAAGTTATCGTTCCTTGAGCTTGCGCGCGCATCAGGTCAAAGGTTCAAGGTCGTTGCCAATCTGCCCTACAATATATCAGGTCCAATCGTTATCCGGTTCATCGAGCAACGCTCGGTCTTTTCGCAAATGACGCTGATGTTCCAGAAAGAGGTAGCCCTTCGTCTTGCGGCCTCGCCCGGCACAAAGGACTACGGCGCCCTGTCCGTGCTGGCGCAGACGTACATGGACATAAGGCTTGAGTTTGACGTAAGGCCGGGGTCGTTCTTCCCGCCTCCAAAGGTATTGTCAAGCGTCGTGAGCATGGTCGTCCGGGACAGCCCGGCCGTGCCGGTGGCGGACGAGGCTACTTACGCAAGGGTCGTAAAGGCGGGCTTTGTGTGCAGAAGAAAGACGCTCCTCAATTCATTAAAGGAGGCGCTTGACCTGAAAAAGGAGGACGCGCTTGAACTGTTAACCGCAATTGGCGTCGAGCCGCAAAGACGAGGCGAGACGCTCAGTCTTGAGGAGTTCAGCGCCCTTGCCGCGGCGTACGGGCGCCGTAGGGCAGGGCAGTCCCCCTGATAAAGTCCCCCTGACAAGGGGGATTTAGGGGGTTGGGGGTTTGCCCTGCGGTTGTTCGCGAGCGCCGAAAAAAGCGACTGGACTTTTTCAAGGATGTGCAATATAATCCGAGAACTTGTCAGTTAATCTTATTGCAATAAGGAGGCTACCGTATGCGTAAGAGGCTTGGGTTAACCGGTCTTGCAGTATGTGCGTTCATGCTCATGCTTGCCGTTGCAGGCCACGCAGAGGAGGTATACTATTCAAGGTGTAACCTCAAGGTTTTGCCAAAGGGCAACCAGATAACATGGACCAACTGGCAGTCAACGCCGAGCTTTATTCCGGTTGGCACAAAGCTCAAGGTAACTGTGAGCAACGACAAGGCCACGTTCGTTGACGACAAGGGCGCGAGTTACCCTGTTGACCTCGGCGCCTCAGGTCAGGAGTTTTTGGAAAAGTTCGTGACCAAACGCGATATTGACGTTGCAAAGACCGGAGGCAAGTTTGCCGGAGACATCAAGGGGGCGGTTATCCGCGTAGGCATGACAAAGGAGCAGGCATACATGGCAATGTGCATGCCCGCGTATATAAACGGCAAGAACTCCACTGAAAAGGCGGTATACAAGGATATCATGGCCGCTAATCAGTGGGTGTATAAAAGAAGCAGGTTCGGCAAGAACATAGGCATAGAGTTTGACGCTGGAAGCGGCCTCGTAAGCCGCACCGAAGGCATCTGGGGCAAGTAATGCCTTTGTCAATTGACGCTTGCATCTGCCGCCCGTCGTTTTCCGCGACGGGCGGTTTTTTTCTTTCAAAAAAGGTAAGTATTGACTGCGCTCAGGAGTTGTAATAATGTAATACTGCTTTCCGTTCCTGATATGGGTTGTGGTTTGCGTGTAGGCATTTGTTTGGTATAATGCGTTCCGTCAAGAAAGGAGGATTGACGGGCAAGGCATTTTCATGGGCTAGAATGACAGGTCTTAAAACTACGTCCTCAAAACTGCAAAGGGAGGTTTCTATGGCGCGGATCCACAATATCGGACGTCTAATGGCATTTTTCACGATACTCGTATTTATCGTTACGGCAACGGCCTCTTATGCCGCCGGGTTTGGCGACCTGAAGGCAAAGATAGGCGAAGCAAGGGACACGATAGTCGTAATGGTCAAGAACAAGGACAAGCGCGGGGCTGATCAGCAAAAGCTGGTCAAGGACTCGGCCAACGCGGTCAGCGAGATGCTCGGCAAGATGAAGGCCCCGGCCGGCAAGGAGGCCCAATTCAAGGAGCTTAGTGATACATGGGCCGCTTTCAAGAAGACCAGAGAGAATGATCTCGTTCCGATGCTCCTCGCCGGTAAGCAGGAGGATGCCGATAGATTGGCCGGAGGCATACAGAAGGAAAGATTCGGAAAGATTATGGCGCTTTGCGACGAGCTGGCGAAGTAAAGACGCGGAAAAAGGTTTGACTTAAGACCGGGGGCGGCTTTAACCGCTTCCGGTTTTTTTATGCAACCAACTCTCTTATCGCCTGCCTGACATCGCCAATAGCGACCCCGGTCTCCATGCAGTATCCGTGAGGCCGCTTATTGATTATGGCGTAGACCGGCAGGGGGTAGGCGTCCTGAACTCCGCTCGTCAGATCCCTTTCGCACGCGACCGCTATTACCGCGTCAGGCCGCTCCTCGTAGACCTTTCTTCTCGCAACGGTGCCTCCCGTGGAGATGAAGAGGATTATGCCGAACTCGTCGGAGAGGGAGAGAAGCCCTCCAATCTCGCACCTGCCGCATCCAACGCAGTTACGGACGTTCCTCGTTACCTTTATCTTGCAGTTGTCGAACTGTATGCAGTGCGGCATGAGTATGAGGAGCTTTTCAGGCTTAATCTTCTTGCCCATGAGCTTGACCATCTGGTTGTTTATCTCGATGAACGCGCGCTCGATCTTTATCCTCGGTATCCGCATAATGCCGCCCGCCATGAACATGACCGGCAGGAACAGTTTTACCAAAAGCCCCCGGAAGATCGTGGACTTGACGAGAAAAGCGCCCCTGAGCGCGGCAATGCTTATGAACAGCGTGCCGATGAGCAGGAACGAAATGACGAGGAGCGCGAGGCCGCCGAGGACATAAGGAAGCGATGGGTGGATGTTGCCAAGCCCGATTGTCGGTATGATCCAGAAAGAGAAGGCGATAAGAGCCATACCAAGGCCGGACGCGGCAAGAAGCGCCAAAAATGCGCCTTTGCCGGGCTTATAGGCAATGCTCTCAGGAGAGCCTTCCCACCCCCGATTAAGACCTTCGGGGACAGGTTTTTCAGCGTTGTTTCCGGTCTTTTCCTCAGCCAAGCCTCTCTCCTTGTTTTAGCCTTACGCCGCGCATAAATTCGGCGGCTGACATGCGTCTTTTATTTTCCAATTGGACTTCCGTTATCTCGAACACGGAGTCTTTGCAAGCCACTGCAAGGCGGTCTTTTGATATGCCGACTATCGTGCCGGGCGCATCATTGCCGCCGGCGTTCGCCTCATTGACCTCATCGCAACGAACGACGCCGGAGTGTATCTTTAACGTCTTTCCGCCGAGAAGCGTGTATGCCCCTGGCCAAGGCGTAACGCCGCGCATCAGGTTGTGAATCTCTTTAGCGCTCTTTGTCCAGTCAATGCGACCGTCCTCTTTTTTGAGCGGCCGCGCTAAAGTTGCAAGACTCTCATCCTGCGGCATGGCCTGAAGCGCCCCTTGACTCAGGAGCATTATCGTCTTCACAAGAAGCAAAGCGCCCGATTCGGCAAGCCTTGACGATAATGTGTCCGCCGTGTCATCAGGACATATCTCGCGACTCTCGCAAAGCAGGATTGGTCCGGTGTCCATGCCCTTGTCCATGAGCATGGTGCAGGTTCCGGTCTGGGTTTGACCATCCATTATAGCGCGATTAATAGGCGAAGCGCCCCTGTACCTTGGCAGCAACGAGGCATGCAGGTTAACGCATCCGAGCCGGGGTATCCTGAGCGCCTCTTCCGGCAATATCTTCCCATACGCGACAACGACAATGATATCCGGCTGTATTGTTCTGAGCCAATCAATAAAAGAAGGTTCTTTGAGCCGTTGCGGCTGACGTACCTCTATGCCAAGCGCAAGCGCCGCTTTCTTTATCGCGCAATGGGATGGAGTCAACCCCCTGCCCGCAGGCTTGTCCGGCTGCGTTACAACCGCAAGACATTCAAACCCGGCCTTGACAACGGCATTGAGCGAAGGCGCTGCAAACGCCGGAGTACCCATGAAAACGACCCTTAAAGAATCCATTGCGCGTACTTTTCCTTACGGGCGGTCCGTTAAAGCGCGGCGGCCTTTGCCTTTTTAAGCCGTCTTTTGATGAACTCGCGCTTTAGCCTTGATATCCTGTCAATGAACAGGATGCCGTCGAGATGGTCAATCTCATGCTGGAGCGCGATGGCAAAAAGCCCTTCAGCCGATATCTCAACCGGGTCGTTGTTTTTATCAATCGCCTTTACGCTTACGTTTACCGCCCTTTCAACGTCCGCGGTCTCTCCTGGAAGGGAGAGGCACCCCTCCTCGTATATTATCACGCCGGATGAGGCGATTATTTCAGGGTTTATAAGCGCCACAAGATTTTTCCCGCGCCTGTACGGCTCATCTTCCTCTGACCTTGCGTCCGGCACGTCGAGCACGATCACGCGCGCGTCAGCGCGCACCTGCGTCGCGGCAAGGCCGATGCCCCGCGCTCCGTACATGGCGTCAATCATATTGCCGATGAGCGTCCTTACTGAGTCGTCAACGCGGCTTAACCGAGCGGCCTTTGTCTTCAGGAACGGATCAGGGTATGTCAGTATCTCCAATATGGGCATATTCTTTCGCGCACGCGGTGAGTCGTGCCCTTAATTTGATATTATACCCCAAAACAAGGGCGATAATCCATACGATTCATGGGCAAGAATAATGTGTTTAAGGTGCGGTTATCACAAGGTTTTGCGTTAAAGCGCAACGCAAGGAAAGCGCTCCAGACGGCATTGACACGAAGCGCGCCGGATATATAATCAGGATAGGCCGTGAAATGGGCGCGCTTGACGCGGGATACGCGCCTTGAAATAGAAAAGAGATGTAATCCGTAATCGGGAAGGGCGGTGTGCTTTACGGCAAAGGACCCTGAATGCGGCATGGAGGTGGAGGAAAAGGGCGCGGAGTTAATGACGCACATTCGGGCAAGACTACAGGGACTACAAGAAAAAGACGCCGATGCTTGTCCCGTGCCTTTAAGTCAGGCGCGAAGGAGGGGCTATGGATTATACGTCCATAATAATAGTAATTGTTTTTGTCGCGGCCATGTTCCTCATGCACCGGGGCGGGTGCTGTGGAGGCGGCTATCTTCACGGGAAGAAGAAGGAAAAGCATGGAGAAGCCAAGGATAACGCCGGGCATAAAGGCTGTTAAGATTTGAGGGTCCGGAAAAGCGGGATTTTCCGCGGGAAACCTCTCTGTAGAAATGTTTCAGTGAACCCCTTGCCCTATGCGCTTAAATAAAACCTACAAGCGCCGCATCAGCGGTATTATCGTCGCCGTACTGATAGCGTTAACCGCCTCCTTTGCGGCACACTGCACCGACAGACCAACAATGACCTTTGAGGAGTTGTCAAAAAGAAAGCTTCATCATCGCCCCAAAGGAGACGGCACGTTCTTTAACCCGTGGTGCGACGAATGTAGACGCGGCATGTCGGACTTTTTGTACTGGAAGCTGGTGTCAACCAACCGGTACGCCGAACAAAAAAAGAGGCCGGTCGCCTTTCGCGTGCGTAGGCCCGACTTTAACGCCCTTGAGTCCGGTAAAAAGGATTACGCGGTCTGGCTTGGACATTCAACCGTGCTTATCCGCGCTAATGGCGTTCGGATATTGACCGACCCGGTGTTCGGGGACATAAACTTCCTGCTCAAGAGAAAGACGGCGCTTCCGATAGAAGCCCGAAACCTTCCGGCCATCCACTACGTCATCATCTCTCATAATCATTACGACCATCTCGACGTTGCAAGCATAAGGCTTCTGAAAAAACTCTTTGACCCGCAGTTCGTAACCGGGCCAGGATATGCCGGTTTTTTCAAGACGATTACGGACAAGCACATAACCCTTGACTGGTGGGAGACGCATGAGGCCGAAGGCGTAAGGATAACCTCTCTTCCGGCGCAGCATTGGTCGAGAAGAGGCGTATTTGACGCCAATGACATGCTGTGGGCAAGTTATCTAATAGAAGGAAAAGGCAAAAGATACTATTGGGCCGGAGATACCGGCTACTTTTCGGCCTTCCGGGAGTACGGCGAAAAGTTCGGCCCCGTTGACGCGGCATTTTTGCCAATAGGCTCTTATGAGCCGAGGTGGTTCATGGGTGTAAACCACCTAAATCCCGAAGAGGCGCTCAAGGCCGCGGTTGAACTCAAGGCACGGGTATTCATCCCCATACACTGGGGAACGTTCGACTTGACCGATGAGCCGCTCTATCTGCCGATCGAGCGGCTCAATGAGGTCATAGAAGATACGCCGAATCCGCCGCGTTTGGAAATACTCGACCACGGCGGGTGGATGGTGTTTGAGTGAAGGCAGGTTCTGAAGATCGTTCTTTTTCCCAGTCGTTACGCTAAGGGCGTTAGGGCGCGGTTATCGTTCCCACGCTCCTTACGTCCGGTAACGACAACCCAGCAGGTCTGGTTAGCCCTACTTCTTGCACGGCCCCTTGTACGCGCCGCTGAGCTTGACGTGGTGCTTCATGGCTTGGCCGTTCTTGGGCGTCATCTTCATGGTCATGGCGCCGCTGTAACTTTCGTTTTTGTAGGTTATCTCGCCGTCCCCGTCGGTTACGCTTCCGTCCTTGTCAACGCAGCGCATCTTCCACGTTGCCTTGTTGTTGACGAGCTTTTGCTCCTTGACCTCGCACTTGTCGTCCTTTTGGGAGGTCTTTGGTATCAGGTCGTTCTTTGTGATGCACTGGGTGTTTTTGAAGGTCATGGGCGGCATCTGTACCGGCATACCCTCCATCGTCATCTCAGTTATCGTTTCCCAACTGCCTTCCTTGACATCCGCTGCGGCGAGGCCTGATTGAGGCGCGAAAAGCAAAAATGCCGCGGCAATGGCCGTCATCAACTGTATCTTTCGCATATTCGTCTCCTTTGGTTTTTTTGAGGCGCGGTGCGGCATTTCGCAGGGCTAACCCCCCAACCCCCCTTATCAGGGGGGCAGAGGGTTTGCCTTTCTCAGCGCCTCTTTAAATCGCCTGCGCCTTCTTTACCACCATCGGGCGCTCGATGTCGGAGGCAAGCGCGTCCGATTCAGGGTAGAGTATGTGCTCTTCCTTCATGTTGTGATTGGCGAGCACGTTCAGGAGGTACGTCGCGCCGCTTAATGCCGCCTTCGCGTCCTTTGACTCAGTGGCCGCCAGGAGCTTATCGAGCGTCTCCTTGATGTCCTTGTGCTCCGTCTTCATGACAAAGGTCGGCCCGGCCTCGGTCATGCCGGTCTTTTCCTCGAACATCGGAAAGAGGATTTCCTCCTCTGCCTTTATGTGCCTTCTGAGTCCGAGGTTGAACTCATGGATACTGGTTGAAGCCTCCTCCCAGCCGCCATTTTTAAGCGCTGATTGGAACCTGTTGAAGATGGCGTCAAGCCTTCTGTGGTCTGTCTCGAAGTATTCGGTTATCGTTCTTTTTGGATCGTCGTTCATGCGCCTTGCTATTTGCACGCGCCACGCCTCAGGGCCGGACTCAAGCACCCACCAGTCATAAGCGCCATCGTGTTCCATCTGGAACTGATAGAGCAGGGGCTTAGGCTCATGATCGTTTATGAGCACGAAGGCCTCGCCCGGCTTCAAGCCGTTGAATGTCTCGAATATACTCTGGTGCCTGCCCCTTGGAGAATACTCCCTTACGTCCAGCGAATCAACTGTTTTTTCCATCTTCAGCCTCCTTTATAGATGAGCGCGGTTTAAGCCGCTTTTAGTGGTCATAACCTGATCTTGCCGCAGCGCGGCGAAAAAAGAGATGATAAATGTCAGGTGAGGGGAGGCGCGTTCGGCAAGGCGAAAAGAAATCTCTTGACAGATGTCCGGCATAATGATATTGAATATCACTATCAAATGAAAATGATTTTCAATATCATGCGAAAGGGCGGTAAAACAAGATGATGACGATGAAGCGGTTGACCACGGCGTTGAAAGGGGTTATGCTGGTTGCCGCGGTGTTGGCGGTTTTTGCAGCGCCTGTTGCGGCGGATGAGCCGGACAAGGAGATGAAGGAGATTAAAAAACAGATACAGGTCCTGACCGAAGAGGTCGAGAGGATGAAGCTCGGAGGGGCTGTTGAGCCTTTGTATGAGAGCTACTCCGGCCTTGGCCCGGCCGCCTCAAAGGTCTACGGCGCGGCCAAGGGCGTCTCCCTTGGCGGTTACGGAGAGCTTGTCTACCATAACTACCAAGACGCCTCCATGAAGGACTATGCCGACGCATACAGGCTTGTTTTGTACGCGGGGTATAAGTACAGCGATAAGGTGGTGCTCAATACCGAGCTTGAGTTCGAGCACGGCGGCTTCAAGAACGTAGGAGGCTCTGAGACAGGTGTTTCGCCCGCGGTTGCCAACTCAAGGACAAGCGAGGTCTACGTCGAGTTTTCGTATCTTGATTTTCTTATAAGCAAGCCCCTGAGCTTCAGGACAGGGCTTATGCTCGTGCCCATAGGAATGATAAATGAGTACCATGAGCCCACGGTGTATAACGGCGTGCTGAGGCCGGACGTTGAGACCAACGTCATACCAACGACGTGGCGCGAGCTTGGGGTCATGGCGTATGGGAAGGCCGGAATCTTCAAGTACAACGCCGCGTTTATGAACGGCCTTCGTTCAGACCGCTTTACCGGCTCAGGCTGGATTCGTAACGGCCGCCAGCAGGGCGCTGAGGTCAATGCCGACGGATGGGCAGGCGTGGTGCGCCTTGAGGCCGCGCCATTCGTGGGGCTCAACGCGGGCGCGACATACTATCGCGGAGAGGCAAAGCACGGAAGGGGCAAGGATCAGGATACGCAAGGGCAGACTGTGCTTGCGCCGTATGAAAAGACGGGCAAGGTTCAGCTCTGGGAGGCGCACGCCGAGTTCAAGCGCAAGACGATCGAGTTAAAGGCGCTCTATGCCAAGGGCACACTTCAAGGCAACGGCGCGCTTGAGGCCGCACCCCCCGGCGGAGTCGGCAAGGAGGCAATCGGCTATTACGTGGAGGCCGCAGTGGACGTGCTGCCGCACCTTACGAGCGGAGGGGACTCATCCCTTACGCCGTTCATCCGTTATGAGAAGTATGACACCAACAAGAGGGTCTTTAACGGCTATAGGGATTCAAGGCAACAGCGCGAGGTACGCACCGCCGGTGTCAGCTTCAAGCCTAACCCGTATGTCGTGTTAAAGGCCGACTATCAGTGGCGGGACACGGGGTCGGTTCTTGCAAACGGCAAGGGCGCTGGCCGTGACGAAAACAAGGTGGATCAACTCAATCTCGGCATAGGGTTCATATTTTAATGTTTCAGGTTTTTTATCCGTTGAACAAAACCAGAGAGTCTCAGCCGTTGCGCCGGTTCTTCCTCCTCCTTTCCGGCGCAACGGCCTTTCTGGCGTTTTTTGCCTTTACAGCCTCGTGCATTGAGGCAAGGGTCTACAGCACACGGGACGAGGCATTGAAGCGCGCATTTCCAAATGCGTCGTCAATCGAAAAGCGCTCGCTTTACCTTGACGCCGCTGATGTAAGTCGCGTCGAAAAGGCAAGCGGGGTAAAGACAGACTCAAGGCTTTTTACCTATTACGAAGCAAAGGGCAAATCAGGCGTTCTTGGATATGCCGTTATCGCGGGACATACGGTAAGAACAAAGCAGGAGATATACATGGTGGTAATCGCCGCAAACGGCGCAATTGACTTTGTCGAGATACTCGCCTTTTACGAGCCAGAGGAGTACATGCCGCCCAAGAGATGGCTTGCAATCTTCTCGGGAAGAGCGCTGACCAACGCGCTCAGGCCAAAGCAGGAAATACCCCTGATAAGCGGGGCCACGATAACGACGTATACGCTTACGGCAGAGGTGAGAAAGACGCTCGCAATATTTGAACTGCTGGTGCTCGGAGGCAAGAGATGAAATTCTTAGTTGACGGGGAGTTCAATAACGGGACACTTCTGAAGCTGATACTCTTTTGCGCCCTTGTTTATCTCTCTATAATGTCAATAACGAACGCGCTCTTGTTCATTGACAAGACCGGGTTTGAAGCTCAGTCGGTCGTGGAGTCCTACCTTGGCTCAGAGGAGCAGTTCAGGAACCCGGCCTCTTACCGTGGACTTCTTGAGGGCACACACATGCACCTTTTTGCCGTGGGCATTATGCTTTTGCTGGTCAATCACCTGACTGTCTTTACGGGTATGAAGCAGGGCATCAAGCTGACGCTGATAATAACCTCATTTTCTTCCGGGCTTGTTGACATGGCCTCGGGCTGGCTCATCCGTTTTGTCTCTCCGGTCTTTGCCTATCTCAAGATTGCGGCCTTTGTTACCTTTGAACTCTCTCTCTTTTGCCTCCTTGCGGCGTCGTTCGTGTCGCTGACGCTGTATGATAAAAAAAGGCCGTGAGGCAGGGGTGGTGGATGGCTAAAAAAATAGCTTGCGCTTCTATATTGAACGTGATATGAAGGTTATAAATAATGAAAAATAATCATCAAGATCATCATGTATATGCTTACAACGATAACCACATTGGCACATAGCTTGCAAGGGCAGGCAGGCAGGCAGGCAGGCAGTATAGCGTTTTAGCGACAACTGGTTTTTCATTCAAGAAAAGGACAGGCCGTTTCACGGCCTGTCCTTTTCTTGTTTTGGTAATCAGTAAAATGCAGATGGCAAGTAAACTCCTGCCGCCACAAATGATGTCGAAATGGCGACTGTGACGTACGATACGAAAAACAGGAGAAACCAATGAAGCAGTTTCTGAGACAGTTGTTCTTTATATCGTTGACAGCGATTATGCTTTCAGCCTGCGGATCTGACGGTGGGAAAAGTGGGAGCGGGAGCGGGGGCGGGAATGGGAGCGAAGGTAGTGGAAGCAATACTTCAAGTACTATAACTGTTATTCCAACTCAAACGACTGATAGCACAGGCAGTATTAGTGTAGACACATCAGATACATGAGGTCATGTCAATAGGTGTGTAAATAGCCTTAGGCGGCTATCTCCATTTCGAC
>JBBTCG010000057.1:0-4290 GCA_038043305.1 Deltaproteobacteria bacterium
GTATACACCTCAAGCCTGTTGCCGCCTTTTTTACGAGCCTCTGAGAGCGCGGTTTCAGCGTACTTGACTATATCCTCCATTGTATTGCCCTTTTTGAAAGCGACAGCGCCGATGCTGACCGTAACCATGTTGCCGGGCTGCACCTCCTCATGGAGGAACGGATAGTCATGCACCATTGAGATGAACCTCTTGGCAAGTGCCGTCCCGGCGTCAATGAAGGTGTTTGTAAGTATAAGGCAAAACGAGTTTCTATCGCAGCGCGCCAGGACGTCGGAAGAGCGCGTCGAGCGCCTTAAAAGCTCGGTCAACTTCTTGAGCACGAGATTCCCGTAGTATTCGCCCTTTCTTGACAGGTAGTTGTCGAAATGGTCTATGTCTATCATAAGAAGGACGAGCGGCAAGTTGTATCTTGCAGACCTGCTTATCTCCTGGCTAAGACGAATCTTCAGGTATCTCCTGTTGAACAACATCGTAACGTCATCGAACAGGCCGGCCTTTTCAGGGTAGAGCATTTCCAGGTTTTTCAGGTGCGTCAGAAACTCTCCGGTCTTCAACGTATCCTTCTTGAATATATTGGCCGCGCTGCCGGTAAGGATGCGCCTTTCGTCCGTTGTGAACTCACGGGACGTCAGCACGAAGATCGGCGTATCCTCAAGCGAGGGGTTGGACTTGAGAGCGCTCACCACGTCAAAACCGTTCTTGAGACTTTCAACGTCAACTATTATGGCGTTCGGCCTCGTGGCCATCGCGAGGTCAACCCCGCCGACGCCATCAACGGCATGGTGAATGATAATCCCATCCTTCTCAAGTATGCCGGCCACGCTCTCCTTTGCCTGAGCATCGCCCGTCATTATAAGGACGCTCATCGGGTAGCGCTTCTTCCTGCTTTCACCGGCGATATTCCTCAACTTGTCCATGAGCGCGCTCTGGTCAAGCGGCTTTATGAGATAATCGGTCGCGCCAAGGGTAAAGGCCAGTTCCGTATTGTCAATCACCGAATGGATGATGACGGGTATGTCCTTTGTCTCGGGGTCGGCCTTGAGCGTCTGCAAGACCTCCCAGCCGTCTTTCTTGGGAAGCATGACGTCAAGGGTTATGACAAAGGGCTTCAAAGCCTTTGCCTTTTCAATGGCCTCGACTCCGTCGAATGCGTGCGCCACTGTGTAGCCCGCCTTTGACAGATATATGGTAAGAAGCTCTACCGTAGGCAGATCGTCCTCCACCACGAGCACCAATGCCCCGTTTTCAGTCATGGCCGGGAACGGAAAAAGCGACGGTTTGACGCCTTCCGGCAATTGAGGCTCCTCGGTTGTAACAAACGGTAGATAGACTGAAAAAAGTGTGCCGCCTCCCTCGTTATCCTCCACCTCTATCTGGCCGCCGTGAATCTCAATGAGCTTCTTCGTTAGGCTCAACCCAAGCCCGGTCCCCTCGGTATGCTTGGACGGGTCAAGCTGTTCAAACTCCTCGAATATCCGCTCCCTGTCCTCCGGCTTTATTCCGGGGCCGGTGTCCCACGTGCAAAGCTTTAAGAGTTCTTGCCCCTTGGGCGCCCACAGGAGCGCGCCGTTATTTACGAACCTCTCGACGGTTATGCCCACGCGCCCTTTTTCAGGCGTGAACTTTATGGCGTTGGAGAGCAGGTTGTAAAGCACCTGCTTGAACTTGACCTTGTCCGCAACGAAATCGGTTACGCCGTCTGCGCAGGTGTTTTCGAGTTGTATGAGCTTCCGTTCGGCAAGCGGCTTTACGACCATCGTCACCTCTTCTATGGTCTCGCGCAAGCTGAACTTGGAGTAAGACAGATTGGCCTTGCCCGCCTCGATCTTAGCCAGATCAAGTATATTGTTCACAAGATGCAAAAGATGCTTGCCTGAGGTGAGCACCGTGTTCATGAACTTGGTCTGTCTCTCGTTTAACTCCCCGAAGCTCTTCTCAAGCATTATCTCGGAAAAACCGGTGATGGCATGAAGAGGCGTTCTCAATTCATGAGAGGCGTTGGCTATGAACCTGCCCTTCAACTCATTGGCGTTCTTCAGATCCCTGTTTGCCCGCTCAAGCTCCCTGGTCCTTTCGATGACCTTGTCCTCAAGGTTCCTGTTAAGCTCCTCAAGCTCTCCTTGCAGGCGCTTCTCCAGGGTTATATCCTTGCTGATGCCTATGGTACCTATGACCGCGCCGTGCTTGTCCTTCAACTCAGAGACCGTAAGGCTTATCTCGACAAGGGTTCCGTCCTTTTTACGCAACGCGGCCTCGTGATTCAGCACGACCCCTTTTTCCCTGAGTTCGCGCATTATATGCGCGCGCGTGTCCCGGTCAACGTAGAAGTCCCCGGCGTTCATGCCTATGACCTCAGTCTGGGCGTAGCCGAGGATCCTCTCCCCGCCCCTTGAAAACCTTAATATCCTGCCGTCTATGTCGGCCACGATCATCATGTCCTGAGAATCGTTGAAGACCGTATGGAGATTGGAAAGCGACTCCTCGAGGCGCGCAAGGAGCTTGAACTTGTCTATGGCATGAGCCGCCTGAACCGAGAAAAGTTTTATGAGCCACTTGTGTCTGTCCGTAAACTCCCGGGGCTTGAAGTCGTTAAGGTAGAGTATCCCGATGACGTCGCCGTTTATCCAGAGCGGCGAGGCCAGAAGGGATTTTATTCCTTCGCCTGGTATGATTGTGTCCTTGAAAAGCGGATCTATGTCGATATTATTGAAGGCGACAGGCTCTCTTTGGCTTAAAACAAATGAACTCAAGCCGTACTTCCTCGGGGTCCAACTCGACGCTTCGCAAAAGTCGCTGCTCAAGCCCTTCACGGCCTTCATGGCCATGACGCCTGCTTCCATCAAGGCAATGGAACCTGCCGGGGTCTCCGTAAGGTGAAGAGCGCTGTCAAGCACCAAGTCGAGCACCTGTTGCAGGTCTTTGGATCTGGTAAGCTGTATGCCGGTCTGGTAAAGCACGCTGAAGTCGTTACGGGACTTTTTCTGGGTGCTTTCAATGCCAAGCAGGAGACGCGCCGAGTTGCCTTCGACCACCTCGGCGCCGGCGCATCCGGCGTGTTCTCTTATTTGCGCGCTCACGGAAAGAACGCCCGTAGCGTTTATGATTATATCCGGCGCAGCATTGCACAGCCCAGCGAAATCGTCATAGACACTGACCTTAAACTCTCTTGCCAGAACAAGACCGGGCGCGTTCTTGTTTCTGTCAGCTATGCCGACAACTTCTATGTTCTCGCAGGTATTGAAAAGCTCGAGGAGAGCGCTGCCGCCCCTGCCTGCGCCGACGATGACTATCCTCATCTCTTGTGCGGCCTCCTGTAGACGATGCTTCAAAACCGTGACGCGGTAAGACAGCTATCGGTTATCCATGTCCGGTTATAGGTTACTGATAGCCGATAACCATAACAGTAAAACATTTATATTCTACAACACGCGCCATGTCAAGGCTATATTCACAATGTTAAGGAAGGGCACTATGCGTATTTATACATTCAGCCTAAACACCTTCAGGCTCCGCTACTGTGGATAAAGATTTCTTACAAAAGTAATATCGGATTCAACCATTTCAATGAACGTGGCGACTATCAAAGGGTCCCATTGGCCGCTGTCTTTTTCGTTTTTTATTATCCTAATTGCCCCTTCAACCGTATATCCATCACGATACGGCCTTACCGAGACCATCGCGTCAAATGCATCGGCAACGCTCACGATGCGTCCGATTAGCGGAATCGCCTCGCCCTTGAGTCCGTCGGGAAAGCCGCCTCCGTCCCAGCGTTCATGGTGGTGCTTTATTATGGGCAGTATCTTTTTAAGCGATGAGAGCGTTTTGCATATCTCAAAGCCCGTAATCGGATGAGCACGAATCTGGCCGACCTCGTTAAGGGAGAGCGCGGCTTTTTTATGTAGTATCTCCTCATGTACGGCGATCTTGCCTATGTCATGGAGTATGCCGCCCTTTCTCACGCATAATATATCCTTCTCGGCGAGGCCGAGCCTGGAGGCTACCTCTGATGACAGGGCGCTCACGCGCTCCGAATGTCCGCGTGTGTACTTATCCTTTGCCTCCACGGTCATGGCAAGCGTGAATATGATATCCTCGGCGCTTTCAAGCTCATCTTGCAGCCGTCTGAGCTTCAATAGCGACCGTATCTTGGCAAGCATCTCCCTTGAGTTGAAGGGCTTGCTGAAAAAATCGTCGGCTCCGGCCTCAAGTCCCGCGAGTTTGTCCTCAAGCTGTGATAGTCCGGTAACAAGTACAACCGGAAAGAACTTCTTGCCAAAGGACTCCTTGAGC
>JBBTCG010000058.1:0-1264 GCA_038043305.1 Deltaproteobacteria bacterium
GGCGAGCGCACACATTATACCAAACTAATGCCTGCCCGCAAACCACAACTAGTTAAGCTACCCGACGAGACGGAAGAGGATTATACCAAACTAATGCCTGCCCGCAAACCACAACCGAAGGTAAGGGGCAGGGTGCGGTCATCCTTCCAGAATCTTTTTCACCAATTCCGCAAGTTTGGCGGGGGTGGTCGTCATTTTTGAAAAGACCTGTTCAACGCCGAATGAGCATATCAGCTGGGCTTCTTGAGGCGTTATTATGCCGGAAAGTACCACAACCTTTATCCCTTTACATGCCTCGTCGGCTCTTAATAGTTGCAGGAATCTTACACCGCTCATTTTTTCCATTACAAGGTCGAGAAGTATCAGATCGGGTTTTTCTTTAGTAATTTGCTGCAACGCCTCTACGCCGTTTGACGCCTCCCTTACAATGAAATTCGCGAGTACCAGCCTGTTCTTATAGGTTGTCCTTGCGCTGGGCGAGGCGTCTATTATGAGTATCTTCTTCCGTTTGTCAATATCTGCGGCGTCTTGTCCGAGCGGGTGAGCGCCGACATTCTCCGCTATATATTTTTTCAACCTTTCTTTTACAGGCTCGTCCATATTAACGAATATAATTCCAAGCCCTACGCCGGGCTGCAAAAACCTGACCTGTGCCTTTACGATGAGCATTGGTTCAGCTTGTTTAAGGGCAAACCGAACTTCGATGAACTTATCCTTTGGAAACGGGATATGCGTATATATAAACATCCCTCCCTCGCTCATATCCAGCGCATAACCTTTGACCGTATTGTTTAGCAGAACATCTTTTTTCATGAAAAGCCTGACCTGTTTCCTGTCGTTTGCGCCTCCTCCGGATCTATTATCCATCGTGTCTCTCCTGTAATATATGTAATATTGGGATGCTACCACCGACGGCAAGAACTGTCAAACGGAGATATATTGTCGGCGGGATGACGAGCGATAAGTTAAGAAGGCATCAGCCGGAAGTGTGAGCCACCCGAACAACCCGTTGAGCGCAAGATGGTTGCTTATCAACACATGACAATCCTTGATGTCGCATAATGGATATTATGTCAAATTGCAAATATTTAGGAGAAGTGCAACTAACTCAATGCCGCCATATGGCTCAAGGCCGGAATAATCAGCTCCTCAAAACAACCTCTCCTGCCGCGGCCCTTTTGGCGTGGGGGCCTCGGCCCTGTCGAATATCCGTATCTTTCCGAATTCGCCGTCAAAGCCCGGGGCTATGCTGAGTTGGCCGCAT
>JBBTCG010000059.1:0-15266 GCA_038043305.1 Deltaproteobacteria bacterium
AACAACAACGCCAACGTGGGAGGGGGGTACATACGCCACCAGCAGGAGAGCTACGCTATCCGTGGTCTGGGTCTTCTTCAATCCATGAAAGATATTGAGGAGGTGGTTGTTGCGTCAAAAAACGGCACGCCAATCTATCTAAGGGACGTAGCTGATGTCAAATTAGGCTCCCGCTATCGTCTGGGAGGCGTAACCGCAGACGGAAAGGGAGAGGCTGTCCAGGGGCTTGTGCTTATGCTCATGGGAGGGAACAGCCGTGAGATAGTCGGTTCCGTAAAGGAAAAAGTTAAAGAGATCAACGCCATTCTTCCGGACGGCGTCTCGATAATCCCTTTCTACGATAGGGCGGAGTTGGTTAAGAGCGCCCTCTATACGATTGAAAAGTCTCTGATAGAAGGCGTGGTTCTTATCATCATAGTCCTGTACCTTTTTCTCAGAAACTTCCGCGGGGCGCTCGTTGTGATCCTGACCCTGCCGCTGACGGTGCTCTCGACATTCATTATTATGAATTATACCGGCCTTACGGTGAATCTCATGACCCTCGGCGGGCTTGCCATATCTCTCGGTATGATAGTCGATGCGGCTATCATCCAGGTTGAGAACGTCCAGCGGCGCCTCTCTGAAAAGGAGGCTGAGGGGCACGGCCTGCGCACAGTGCTGGAGGCGATTATAGAGGTGCGGAAGCCGTCTCTTTTCGGCGAGCTGATAATAGCCGTCACCTTCATCCCCCTTATGGCGCTACAGGGGATGGAGGGCAAGATGTTCAGCCCCCTGGCTTCTACCGTCGTAATAGCTATTTTTTCTTCCCTCGTTCTGTCTATATTCGTCGTTCCGATCCTCTGTTTTTTAATTCTAAGACCGGGGGCGGAAAAGGAAAGCGTCATCGTGAGGGCGGCGCTTAAGGTCTACAGGCCGCTCCTTGCATTAGCTATGAGAAGGAAGCTTGTCGTTATCGTTGCCACTTCGGGTCTTTTCCTGGCAAGCATGCTTCTTTTCTCTTTTATAGGAAAGGAGTTCGTCCCTGTCCTTGACGAGGGTTCCATTGTTATAAACGCTACCAGGCTGCCAAGCATCGCCCTTGAGGATTCACTTGACATCACTACCGTCATAGAGCGCGCGCTTATGAAGTTCCCGGAGGTCAAGACCGTTGTAAGCAGGACAGGCACTGACGAGATAGGCACAGACCCGATGGGGCCTGAGCTTAGCGACATCTTTATATCCTTAACTCCGCAGAAAGAATGGCGGTTCAAAACTAAGGATGAACTTAAGGAAAAGATGCGTGAATCGCTTGAGAAGATACCAGGCATAGCCGTTGTCTTTTCCCAGCCTATCCAGATGCGCGTTGATGAGTTGGTTTCCGGCGTAAGGGCCCAGGTTGCCGTAAAGCTTTTCGGGGAGGATATGGATATTCTTCAGGAGAAGGGCGCCGAGATAACGGCGGCGCTGAAGGGTTTGCGCGGCGTGACGGATTTGAGGATGCAACAGATAGCGGGTCAATATTACCTTGAGATAAAGGCGGACCGGAGGGCCATGTCCCGTTATGGCATAAACGTGTCCGACTTAAACGAGGTAATCGAGATGATCAGGGCAGGTAAGGTGGCTACAGAGATGATGGAGGGACAAAAACGCTTCGGCGTCCTTCTCCGGCTCAACGATGAGTGGAGCCGTAATCCCGAGGCATTAGCCGACCTGACGGTCAGCGCGCCCAATGGGGCGAGGATACCTCTTAAACAGATAGCTGACATAAGGGTCGTAGAAGGGCCTTCAAGCATAAACAGGGAAGAAGGCCAGAGAAGGATAGTCATTGAGGCCAACGTGGAAGGCCGCGATGTCGGAGGTTTCGTGGAGGAAGGACGGCGTCTTATCTCGCAGAGGGTCAAGCTCCCGACCGGATACTATGTTGCATGGGGAGGGCAGTTTGAAAACCAGCAAAGGGCGATGAAGACGCTTTCCATAGTCGTGCCGCTCTCCATAGGTCTTATATTTTTTCTCCTATTCTCGACCTTCAACTCGGTGAAATACGCCGGCCTTATAATGCTTAACCTGCCGCTTGCCTTGATCGGCGGGATATTCGGGCTGTGGGTTTCCGGACAGTATATGAGCGTGCCTGCCTCTGTCGGCTTCATTGCCCTTTTCGGGGTTGCTGTCTTAAACGGTGTTGTGCTCGTCTCTTACATCAACAAGCTGCGTGAAGAAGGGCTCGGCCTTGATGAGGCCATTACAACCGGATGCGAAAAGAGAATGAGACCGATCCTGATGACCACATTTGTGGCTATCTCTGGAGAGCTCCCCATGCTTTTTTCCACAGGACCTGGCGCAGAGATTCGGAAACCATTGGCGGTGGTAATAGTTGGCGGCTTGATCGCATCGACAATTTTAACCCTTATAGTGCTGCCGACGCTTTACAGATGGTTTGAGGAGAAGAAGGTGGAGTTTTAGTTAAGGTGAGGCGCAAATGGAAAAGGTTATCCTGTATATAAAGGGCATGGACTGTGAGGATGAGGCAAGGCTTATAAGGGCTGAGATGGAGTGGCTAAAAGGGGTAGAAAGGTATGAGATAAACCTTATCTCCAGAAGCATTAAGGTTGCCTATGACCCTTCTCTAATCTCGGTTTAGGATATTTTAAAGGCCATAGCCAGGACAGGGATGGAGGCAGATCTTAAAAAGGAAGAAAAGGTCAAAAGGGTAGGTGTATGGTGGAGGGAACCCAGAATCCTTACCCTTTCAGCCAGCGGATTCATTATCCTTACTGCTTTTGTATTGGAGCATATCTTCGGCATCTCACATGAAGCCGCTATTATCCTTTACGGAACAGCCACCCTTATAGGCGGATACTATCCTGCAAAGATGGGGCTTGCCGCATTGAAGACCCTCACGCCTAATATCAGAACACTCATGGTGGCAGGCGCTGTTGGCGCCATTGCTCTCGGATTTTGGGAGGAGGCAGCATTATTGGTTCTTATCTACTCTTTCGGAGAGGACCTCATTGATTATATTCCCAAGGTGAGGATCGAGATAATGCTTAAGGATGAAATGGTTGATTTGGTGGTTGAGACGATCTCAAAGGGCGCGCATACGGGAAACCCAGGGGACGGCAAGGTTTTTGTTTACGACATAGAAAAAGCGGTCAGAATAAAAACCTTTGAACATGGAGAGGAGGCTATCTAAATGAAAAAGATGCTTATGTTTATAGGCGTCTTAACTGTTGCTGCGGTTTTTACAGGGTGTTACAAGCATCTCCCGAAAGAGGCCGCAGAACCGGTAGAGGTCAAGGATGTGGCTTTAGACATGGCATCACCATCAAAAGACGAAACCGATCTCATCGTAATAGCGCACGTAAAGAAGAGGCTGACTCAAGAGCCGTATACTTTTATCGTTTCAATAGACGGCAAGGAAATGAAAGAAACCGTCAAAGGTGTCAGGGAAACGGAGTCTAATGTCGTTGAGGAAAGAGGAGAGGGAACCCATTATACGCTCGCAAAACGGTTCAGGCTTAAACCCGGAAGGCATGAGATCTCTTTGAAGTCAGAAGACGGGCGCGCAAGCACCAAGAGAGAACTTACAGGAGGCGGCGTATACACGGTCATATTCGACCCTGTTTACGGTCCCGGCAAGTTTGCCCGTCCCAAGTATTTCCGGGAGGGAGTGATCGGCTTCAACGCGAATTTTGAGGTCGGGAATCACTTGAAGGAATAGAAGCAAGGCCGCTTGTTCTCAGCCCTAAAACAGCGGGTGTTCAAAAGAGAGATAAGGGAAAGTGCCGTATTCGCCCTTTGACGGCCCGATACCATAAGGGAAGGCGATGCCCGGCACGACCTGTAGCCCCGAGGCGAAGTCAATGGCGTAACGGAACCCTGGATTTATAAAAAAGCTGTCCTCCCTGACTTTTGAACCATCGGATTGGACGGCTTCGGTTGAGTTCCATGCGGACTCAAGCATGAAGTTAAGATTTTTGCTTATGTAAGACCGGAACTACCGTGTAGTAATCAGGGAGCAGGTCTTTTATCTTTTCCACCACGGATAGTTTTTTATATTTACTCGATTACTCCCCTGAGCCGCCTGTTTGAGGTTATTAGCAAATAATGTATCGCTATCACCAGAACTTTTCCCAGGAGTACGCTATGGCCGTACGGAAGGTGAAATCGTCAGTGGCCTCTGTTAGCGGAAAACCTGCGCCTATACTCCAGTTGACGTCTTTTGTTATTGCAATGTTAATATTGGGTACAATCGTGTGGCTCTGGATTTTTGAGTGCCCGAGATCATTCCACTCGTCCATGGAACCGTGAAATTCCAGACCAAACACTACACGGTCGTTTATATCCACAAGAATTGCATTTGCGTAGCCGTAGGTCCATCCCCCGATCTCGCCGGGTCCAGCGATGTCTTTCATTAAGATCGGGCCGAGTACGATGGAGAAGTTCTCGAAATTCTTTTCAAAGATGAAGCGAAACTCTATGGTGTCCGCTTTGTCTGTGTTGCCGTAGGCGTCGATTTTGTTGTTCACTGCCTTGGCGAGTTCGGTGTTTAAACGAAAGTCGACGAAATTCTCTCCCTTTTCGAAGAAGGTGATGTTGAACTCGGTCTTCAATGCGGTGACCTCGTTTACAGACGAGAAGTCGTCGGTAGAAGCGGTGTAGTCGTAATCCACATATAGAGATTGCATCCAATGCTTTGTTAAGGCATATTCAAGCTCCACTTCGTGAAGCATGGGGTTACCCGTTTCATTTCCTTCCTTCGGGCCTGATACCAGATCGTAAGTATATGTGAGTATGCCGGTGCCGACATCCGCTAGGTCGTAAGTGTAAAGTTTCAGGTGCCGTGCCTCTGCTGATCCGGCGCAAAAAACAAGTGCGGCCAATGACAGGAAAACGCTTCGAAGAATTATTCTCACAATGTTCTCCTTTTAAAAAAGTATTTTTTTATTAAGTGTTAGCATGACAACCGGCTTCATGGCAATCTTAAAAAAATATGCAAAGTTGCAACGAATGTAGCATTGCCGATATTGAAAGTCAATATCGTTTAAGTAATCGGCTTCAACGCAAATTTTGAGGTCGGGAATCACTTGAAGGAATAGGGGCAAGGCTGTTTGTTCTCAGCCCTCCTGTCAAAGAGGGCTGAAAACAAAACCTGTTTAAAACGGGATTTACTTAACCGTCATACAATGGTATCTTGAGCGTTGCTTCAAAAAACCTCCACAAGAGAGATTACACATTATGATAACCGTTCAGGAAGCGCTTGACACGATACTCAAAGAGGTTGCCCCGCTTATGCTCGAAAGCGTGCGGCTCGAAGACGCCCTTGGGCGCACGCTCGGGGAGGACGTTCGCGCGCGTTGGCCGAATCCGATGTGGAACAACTCCGCAATGGACGGATATGCCGTAAGGAGCGTTGACACGCTTGGCGCAAGCGAGGAAGGTCCCGTGCGTCTGAAAGTAATCTACGACCTTCCGGCCGGGTCAATGCCCGGTCGGCCGGTTGGCCAAGGCGAGGCAATAAGGATAATGACCGGCGCGCCCATGCCAGACGGCGCTGACGGCGTGATCATGGTTGAAAAAACCGGGGCAGCGCCTGACAATGGCGTACTCATCCGCGCAGTCGTCAAGCCGGGGGAGCATGTGAGGGTATGCGGCGAGGACTTCAAAAAGCACGACGTGGTCGTAAAAAAGGGCGCGATAATCCGTCCCGCTGAAACGGCCATGCTTGCCGCGACAGGCGCGCCTTTTGTCTTCGTTTACAAGAGGCCGCGGGTTGCCGTGATTTCAACGGGGGACGAGCTTGTTGACATAAGCCAAACCCCGCCTCCCGGAAAGATCACGAACAGCAACGGATACACGCTTGCCGCGCTCGTGGCTGAGTGCGGGGCCGAGCCGATCCAACTCGGCATAGCAAGGGACAACAGGGAAAGCCTGCTTGAAAAACTCAAACAGGCCGCAGAGGCGGACTGCATCGTCTCATCAGGCGGCGTGTCGGTGGGCGACTTCGACTTTGTCAAGGACGTATTAAAGGAGCTTGGCTCAAGGATGCTATTCTGGAAGGTGGCCATGAAGCCGGGAAAGCCGCTTGCCTTCGGCGTAATAGGCGGCAAGCCCGCGTTCGGCCTTCCGGGGAACCCGGTATCGTCAATGGTCGCGTTCGAGCAGTTTGTAAAACCGGCGCTGTTTAAGATGTCCGGGCGCGCTGAAATAGAGCGGGCCGCGCTTCCCGCCCGTCTTGAAAAGGATCTACGGATAAAGTCCGGCCGCGTCAACTTCATAAGGGCAGCGATGAGGATTGACGCAACTGGCATAACCGTAACCCCGCTGGCCGGACAAGGTTCAGCGCTCCTGACGACGATGGTTGCGGCCAACTCCTATATAGTCGTCCCGAAAGAGTCCGAAGGTTTCAAAAAAGGCGACATGGTAAAGGTGCAGCCGTTTGACATGACGGCGTTTTATAAGTAAGTGAATCTACGCAAGGAGACGCGTTAAATGTTCAAGACAGTGGAATGGACAAAGGCCGGAGTAGTGATGATAGACCAGAGGATCTTGCCGGACAAGGAGGTCTACCGCACTTACAGGGACTATAAGTCCGTAGCAAGCGCGATAAAAAATATGGTGGTAAGGGGCGCTCCGGCAATAGGCGTTGCGGCGGCCATGGGCGTGGCCATCGGCGCATTGAAGATAAAGACCAAAGACCCAAAGGCATTCCGCAAGGAGCTTGGGGTTATAACCTCGCTTTTGGCCTCCACGCGGCCTACGGCTGTAAACCTCTTCTGGGGCATAGATAGGATGCAACGGGTAGTGGACTCAAACCCTGACGCAACCGTTGCCCAATTGCAAAAGATGCTTGTGGACGAGGCGATACTGATTCATCGGGAGGACATCGCGATATGCCGGAAGATCGGCTCAAACGGCGCCCCTCTCTTGAAGGGCGGGAGCACGGTGCTTACCCACTGCAACGCAGGGGCGCTTGCAACGGCGGGCTACGGCACCGCCCTCGGCGTGATACGCGGGGCCATTGAAAAGGGTAAGAAGATAAAGGTATTCGCCGACGAGACAAGGCCGTTTTTGCAGGGTGCGCGTCTTACGGCATGGGAGCTTCAAAAGGACGGGATAGACGTAACGCTCATAACCGACAACATGGCAGGCTGGATGATGAAGAAGGGGCTTATTCACGCCGTGGTGGTCGGCGCGGACAGGATTGCGGCAAACGGCGACACGGCCAACAAGATCGGCACCTACACGGTCGCGGTGCTTGCGCGGGAGAACGGCATCCCGTTCTACGTCGCGGCGCCGCTGTCAACCATAGACTTAAAGGTAAAGCACGGGGACGACATCCCCATTGAGGAACGCGCATCGAGCGAGGTTACGCACCTTAAAGGCAAACGGATCGCGCCAGCGGGAATCAACGTTAGAAATCCCGCCTTTGACGTAACCCCTGCAAGGCTCGTTACGGCCATAATAACGGAAAAGGGCGTGGTAAGAGCGCCGTATGGAAAGGGATTAAAGGCGCTCTGAGCGGCAACGGGCGTCTCCGTATCCTTATCCTTCACCGATAACAGGCTTTACCGATAACCCATGAACATACTTCTCATATCAGCCAACAGGGAAAAAAGCCCGTACCCGGTAACGCCCATCGGCCTTGCTTATGTGGCCAAGGCGCTTCTTGCGGCCGGCCATTCGGTTGAGATACTCGATCTGTGCTTTGCCGACGCGCCTGATGAGGCGATAAAAACGGCCATAGCAAAGACCTCGCCTGCGCTCATCGGCCTTTCAATAAGAAACATAGACAACCTTTCATATCCCAAGAGCACATCATACCTGCCGTACCTTGAGTCGCTCGCCGCGTCGTTGAAGAAAACCGGCATAACCACCATCGTAGGCGGCAGCGGTTTTTCCCTTTTCCCGGAGGGTTTGTTAAGACGCCTCAAGCTCGACTACGGAGTAACCGGCGAGGGCGAGGCGGCCATGAAGGACTTTGCCGCGCATCTGGCCGCAGGGATTGACGCATGCGGCATCCCGAACCTTGCATACCTCAAGGACGACGTTTTTCACCAAAACCCCATACGAACGGGAGAGGCGTTTTTATCCCCGGCAAGGGAGCTGCTGGATAATCAGCGCTACTTCACGCTCGGCGGCATGGCCAATGTGCAGACAAAGAGGGGCTGTCCATTCACCTGCGTCTACTGCACCTATCCGTACCTTGACGGCAATAAGATAAGATGCCGCAAGGCCGTTGAGGTGGCCGATGAGCTTGAGGCCATGCTTGACAAGTGGGGGCTTGATTACGTCTTTTTCGTTGACGACATATTCAACCACCCGGTCAGTCAGGCCATTGGAATCTGTAAGGAAATAATAAGCAGGGGATTGAAGCTCAACTGGACCTGCTTTGCCACGCCATTGGGCATGACAAGAGAACTCCTTGGCCTTATGAAGGAGGCCGGGTGCAAGGCGATCGAGTTCGGCACAGACGCGGCAAGCGCGGTCATGCTTAAGAACATGGGCAAGTCGTTTACAAAGGACGAGGTACGGGCCGTATCCAGCCTCTCATCCCAAGAGGGGGTTCAGGCCGCGCATTACCTTATCCTCGGCGGCCCAGGCGAGACCATTGAGACCCTGCAAGAGGCCTTTGACTTCATGGACGAGCTTGCCCCGCGCGCCGTCATAGTCATGATAGGCGTAAGGATATACCCTAACACGACCCTTGAAAAGATAAGCATTGCTCAGGGCGTGATACAAAAAGGCGCCTCGCTCCTTGATTCGCGTTTTTATATCTCACCTCTCGTCAAGGAGGATAAACTCCTGACGATGATAGAAGGACACGCCTCTGAAAGGCCGAACTGGGTAGTCCCCGCCCTTGACATCAGGAACTCCGAGGAAGGAATGGCCTTTTTGAGAAGGACGGGCTATCGCGGCCCCCTGTGGGATTTGCTTGCAAAACCCTCAAGACAAAGAAAGGTTGGATGACGATGCCACTGATGAGTGAGAGGGAAAAGCGCCTTACTTTTGTCATCTTCTTTTTGTGCCTATTCCTCTCGCTCCTTGCGCCGGACGCGGGGATGTCCGCGGTCATTGACGCCTCCTTCAAATTCTCCACAATAGAAACAGAGCACTTTTCCATACACTTCCATGACGGGCTTGAGGGAGCGGCCAAAAAGGCCGCTATTATCGCCGAGAGGGCGCACGAGCGGCTTGCCCCTCAGTTCAAGTGGACTCCTGGTGAAAAGACCCAGATAGTATTGATAGACGACTCAGACTTTGCCAACGGCTATGCAAGCGTGCTGCCGTACAACGTCATATACGTGCAGACAGCGCCGCCCAGCCTCGATACGACCATAGGCGAATACGACGATTGGCTTGAGACGATCATAACCCACGAATACACCCACATACTGACGATGGATCCCGCCAGAGGCGCGTCCCGCGTTACGCGCCTGATATTCGGCAAACCGCTTCCGGGCATGGATATCCTCTCGCTCATAACCTTTATCGCAACCGCTCCCCCAAACGTCTTTCTCCCGCGCTGGTGGCTTGAGGGCGTTGCCACGTGGGCTGAAACCGAGTACGGCAAAGCTGGCAGGGGCCGGAGCGCATACTACGGCATGATCCTTCGCTCTGCCGTTGCAGAGGACAATATCCCGACTATTGCCGAGGTGACGGGCGGTGTTCCATACTGGCCTGACGGACATAACCCGTACATCTTCGGCATGAGGCTCCAGAAGTATATTGCCGACAAATACGGCAATCCTGCCCTCGGGGACCTGAACATGACGCACGCCGGACGCTTCCCGTATTTCCTGAACGGGGCGCCTGAAAGACTCTTCAAGGGCAAGAACTACGTAACGTTTTATAAGGAGATGATTGATGAACTCAAACGGGAAGAACGGGATGAGATAGAGATACTCAAGCAAACGCCGCTTACGCGGTTTACCCTGCTTGCCCTCGAAGGAGAGCTTCTTACAAACCCGCGCCTTTCCCCGGATGGAGGACGAATTGCATACAACCGGAGAGACCCTCACGAGCATGAGGCGATCTTCGTGACGAACAAAGATGGCTCTGGGCCGCGCGAGGCATGCCGAAGGGTCTATTCAGACCACTCCATTTCATGGTCCCCGGAGGGCGACAGACTCTATTTCAGCCAGGCCGTCGTTGTAAACGGCTTCAACTTCTACTCAGACCTGTATTCATGCGACGTTGCAAGCGGACGTTCAAAAAGACTTACGACAGGACTGCGCGTAAGTGAGCCTGACGTATCGCCTGACGCAATGGCCTTTGCCGTAATCGTAAGCAGCAGGGGAAGCCGGAACCTCGCGCTTTTGCGTTTTAACGGACTTAACGGACAAGAGCCTGTGCTTGAGGCCATTACGGACTTAAAACTCCAGCGCGTATCCGGGCCAAGGTGGTCTCCCGACGGTTCATCCATAGTCTATGCGGTTACGGATAATGAAGGGGCAACCTCCCTGAACCTGTACTCGGTAAAAGACCGGTCAATAAAGACGCTTGTCAAAGGAGGTCACGACATAGCGTACCCGGCGTGGTCGCGTGACGGACAATATATCGTCTATACCTCTGACGAGAACGGCGTTTTTAATATCTTCTCGTATTCAATGGAGGAGGGCGTATCGCGCCAGACGACTCACGTAATCGGAGGCGCGCTCCAGCCGGATGTAACCCTTGACGGGAAGGGGATAGTATTTTCAAACTATACGTCACGCGGCTTTAGGATTGCAGAGGCGTCTTTTAACGCGAAGGGGTCCGTTGACGCGCCGCATATCAAACCGTATCTGAACTGGAGTGCGTCCTCTAAGAAGCAGGCGGAGTCCAATGAGCCTCCCCCTGAGCGTAAAGATAATGTGACTGATACGCGGTCTTATTCGGCCGTTGGAACCCTTGCCCCGCGCTTCTGGCTTCCGACGCTCTCAGGGGACGCGCACGGCGCCGTACTCGGCGCGTTCACGGTCGGGCAGGACGTGCTCGGTTACAATACATACTCCCTTGAGCTTGGCAGGGGCTTGTCGAGCGCAGAGACATATTACGACGCGTACTACAGAAACGATTATCTGTATCCATCGTTCTTTGTACGCAGTTACATAAGGCCCGTGCTGTACTCGGACCTGCTTGAAAGGGGCGACTATTACGAAAAACAGCGCGGCCTCGTCATTGCCGCGTCCGTGCCCATAAACCGCGTGGAGTCCTACTACCGCCTCATCGCGGGCTGGCATCTGCAGAGGCAAAACGCTGAAACTGAGCTTGTCAACGGACGCTTCAACGGCCTCCAAGTGTTCGAGGGCAGGCGTGACTACGTTTTTGCCGGTATTGGTTTTTCAACGAGCCTCAAGTATCCGTACTCCATAAGCCATGAGGAGGGCAAGGACGCGGAGCTTATCTACCGGTATTATTCAAGGCGGCTTGGGAGCGACGTTCATTCAAAGGAGTTCATCGCGTCGCTTTCGGAATATTACCTTGTGCCGTTTATCGGCCGTTTGAGGCACTCTGTCCTTTATCTGAACATAAAAGGCGGCGCATCATCAGGGGACACTATTGCCCAGCAGGCATTTGGGCTTGGCGGCATGGATACTATGGCTGACTTTCCGTTGAGAGGTTATAAGTCGCGGTCTTCAACTGGCAAGTACGCGGGCACGAGCACCCTTGAATGGCGCGCCCCGCTGTGGTACATGTTTCGCGGCGTCAACACCAAACCGTTTTTCATGGATAGGCTCCACGGCGCGCTCTTTACCGACGCGGGCGAGGTCTGGGACGATAATACCGGATTTTCAACTAACAGGTTGAAGATAGGCGTGGGCGCGGAGCTGAGACTTGACTTAAAACTCGGGTATCTCATCGAGATAACACCTGCGCTTGGAGTGGCAAAGGGCCTTACCGAGAACGGCACCACGCAGGTCTATTTCATCATCCATTCGAATCTGTAAGGCGCTGGGGAAAATAGTCACGCCGTCTTCCCGCGCAACTTGCCGCAGGGCTTGATGCGTTCGATGATTCCTGGTTTTCTGGCGCGTATCCTGTATATGTCATACTGATTTTGAAGATTCAGCCAGAGTTCAGCGGACGTCCCTAAGTATCTCGAAAGTTTCATCGCCATTTCCGGGCTGATGTTGCGCTTCTCGTTGATTATCTCATTTATAGTCCTGAACGTCGTGTTAAGCTCTTTTGCCAGTCTGGTTTGCGTCAACCCCAGTGTTTCGAGAAAATCCTTCTTCAATACCTCCCCGGGATGCGTCGGCGCTCGTTTAAGATTATGCATGGTTTAAGCCCCTTTTCAGTGGTAATCGGTTATTTTAACGTCATAAGCGTGGGAATCGTCGAAGCTGAATACTACCCTATATTGATCATTTATTCTTATGCTGTATTTACCGGAATATCGCCCCTTCAATCGCTCCAGCCTGTTACCGGGCGGAACTCTTAAATCTTCGAGCGAGGCCGCCGCGTTCAGATAATCCAGTTTCCTGACTCCTATTTTGGAAACGGCTGTGGAAAACTTCCTGCTTGAGCCGGTACGATACAGTCCGGCGGTTTCCTTATCGGCAAATGATTTGATCATTTATTACACTATAACGCCCAGCGTGTTATATGTCAAGGATATTGCGCCTGCCACGGGCATGTATTTGCTTTTTCACGCCTGTTATGGTACTTGTCTTCTGCTATGAGCGTTACTGAAAGGGTTGTCCTCATTACCGGCGCAAGCCGCGGCATCGGCGCGGCTTGCGCCGGGGCGTTTGCGAAAAACCACGACATCTGCGTAATCAACTACCTGTCCAACAAGGATAAGGCTCAAGAGGTTGTCGCCGGCATCGAGGCCGCAGGCGGGGCCGCCATTGCCATAAAGGCCGACGTGGCAAATTCAACCGAGGTTGCGGCGATGATTGACGAGGTGGTCGGCCGTTTCAACAGGCTCGACGTGCTCGTCAACAACGCCGGGGTTTTGCGCGGCGGGCTTTTGATGCTCATGGATGAAAAGGACTGGGACGCGGTCATTGCCACAAATCTCAAGGGCGTGTTCAACTGCTCCAAGGCCGCTGTCAGGCAGATGATCGCACAGAGAAACGGCGCTATTATCAACATCTCGTCAATGAGCGGCATTACCGGCCTTGCCGGGCAGACCGATTATTCAGCCTCAAAGGGCGGCGTCATAGCCTTTACCCGCGCAGCGGCAAAGGAGTTGGCACAGTTCGGCATCCGCGTCAACGCGGTGGCGCCCGGACTCATTGACACGGACATGGCCGACGAGATACCGGAAAACGTCAGGCAAAAGTTCCTTGACATGATACCGTTAAAAAGGCTCGGAAGGGCTGATGAGGTGGCCGGGATAGTAAGGTTTCTGGCCTCGGACGAGGCAAGCTACATAACCGGAGAAACAATAGCCGTAAGCGGCGGCATACCTTGAGGACGCCGGAAAAAAATCTTGAACGGGGTACTAAGTAGTGACGGATCTAAAGAAGGAAATTAAGCAGATGCTTGTAAGAAGGCTCAAGCTCAAGATGGAGCCTGACGCCATAAAGGACGATGCCCCGCTTTTCGGAGACAGCGGCGTTGGTCTGGACTCCATTGACGCGCTTGAGCTTGTAGTTGGGCTTCAAAAGGAGTATAACGTCGTCATCGGGGACAAGTCCGTTGCTGAGAAGGCGCTCGCGACCGTCAACACCATTGCCGAGTTCGTGAGCGCGTCAAAGACTCAGGGCTAAAAAGGCATTCTTATGGAACATGACCCGCTCAAAGGTCTGCCGCACTCGTACCCATTCAGGTTTCTTGACAGGGTGCTTGAGATAAACGAGTCAAAGGGCGTTGCAATAAAAAACATCTCGGCAAACGAGGAGTTCTTTCAGGGGCATTTTCCCGGCGCTCCGATCATGCCAGGCGTACTCATCATAGAGGCGATGTCCCAGCTTGCGGGACTCGTAATGAACTGCTCAGGCAAAGAGGCCGGCTCCCCGCTGGAAACGCGCGGGGACAGGCTTGCCTACATAGCGCGGGTCAAGGATATGAGGTTTAAGAGGCCGCTTCACCCGGGCGAGACCATGCGTCTTACCGCAGAGTTGTCGCACGGCTTTTCTGGACTGGCGGAGTTCACGGTAAAGGCCGAGGTGGACGGGGCAATAGTTGCGGAAGGCGCGGTAGTAATGGCAAGCGCGAAGTAAAGCTGTGTAGATGGGTTGAGCCCCCGTTCCCAGCGCTTAATACTTGCGAGGAAATGTTTCACAAGGGTAAACTCCGCGAGAGCGCCTTTGTCTTTGTGTGAAACGCCGACAGCAGTAAAACGGCGCTGTAAAATTACCTGTGTAAATAAAAGCTATAAAGCATCTTCAGGGCGCTGGCGACAATACTTATGTTGCCCCTGCGGTAAGCAGCAGTAAAACTTCCACTTTTCTAACGGGGGACTGAGGGGGATTACGATCTGCCACGTTTCGTAACACGTTAGTTACGCCCAATGATAGGACGACAGCGCTAACTTGAAACCGACTACTAAAATTCATCGACTTTTTAACCACATTTGACCTATGAATTTGACTGACAAAAACAAATATAAATCTGACTTCAAAAAAGAGCTTGACAAGTTTGCAGACAAGCTCGAAAAATATGTTTCTACTGACAATGGCGACTGGACCGTAAAGGGTTTCATAGATGTTTACAAAAATATTTACACGATTTCATCGGACACAAAAATTGTTTCAAAAATTCTTGAAATACATATCTTTCCTCAAATCTTGCAGTTTGCAAACAGCACTGGTTATAACATCATTCTTGCAGAAAAGCAAAACTGGTATCCTGACTTGACTTTCGTTCACAAGATAAATGAAGAAGTAAAATTCGCACTCGATATCAAGACCACTTTCAGACGAGACCATAAGACCGCTGGTTATACTTTAGGCAGTCACGGCGGCTACTTCAAAGAAAGAGATAAAGACAAAAATATTCAGTTTCCTTACAATCAATACTTAGGGCATTATTGTTTGGGGGTAATCTACACACGAATTGATTTTTCGGACAACATTGCAGAAACAGAAATTTACCAAGTTAAAGAAGTTCAAGAAGAATGTGGAACGCCAAATAAAAAAGTGGGTGAACGTGTTGTTACCACAGTAAAGAATCTTAAATCCATTACTTCCGTTATCAAGGATTTTGACTTTTTCGCGGCAGAGAAATGGAAAATTGCAAGTGACAAGCAAGGTTCTGGAAATACTGCAAACATTGGCTCTATCGTTGATATTGACGACCTAAGAAACGGAAATGGAATTTTTAGCAAATTAGGCGAAGAATGGTTTGATGAGTAT
>JBBTCG010000060.1:0-13032 GCA_038043305.1 Deltaproteobacteria bacterium
ATTGGACGCTGTCAAGACGCTTCCGGGGACGCCGGACTATCTCGGCCTTTACAGGGACGTCTTTGAACTGATCCGGAGGATTGAAGGCGCGGATGAATCAAACGCCGCCATACTCGACTTCCAAAGGCTCCTGCCTTTAACCGAAGCCTTCCAGCAACTATATTCAGAGACATGCCTTGCCGCCATTGCGGCGGCTGACGCGCTGCCAGAGGCGCATCACAGGACAACCGAACTCCTGCGCCTTGCCAAGGGGATGCCAACGACGCGCGCCTTTCATAAACACCGCATCCAAGCTTGGAGGCTCGCCCTTAACCTTCCCGACGCGCCGCGCCACGCCGAGCCTGACCTTCACAAAATAGGCAAATCGCTTCCCAAGGCCAATGATTACACCTTCTACAGGGGCTATACGCTCATGGGCATCGTGGCCCAGCTTCCGCTGGATAAGGAGTACCGCGAGGTCTATCAAGACGCCATAGCCCTTGCCCTCAGGGCGGTCGAGACCGTTACCGAGCCTTACTACAGGAAGTACGCCCTTATCTACATCGCAAACGACTTATGGGCAAGGCCGGACAGAGATGAGCGGCTTGCCCTGTACAAGGACGTAATAAAGCGGGCGCATGAGGCGGCAACGCTCCTTAGCGACCCGCTTGCAAAGATGCACGCCCTCACCGACGTCTTAAAGACCGTGCCCAAGAGCCATGAGTTTTTTGACGAGCTGCAAGGCCTCGTCTCAGAGAGCCTTTCATTCTTTACCGTAAAGAATTGGGTCAAGGACATAGACCCGGTTGACGTGGTGGACTACATACTCTCGGCTGAGGAACAAGGCATAAACGACAGCAAGAAACGGCGCTTTGACCGGGAAAAGTACGCGGCCATCGTGTCAAAGGAACTCGGGAAGATCTCTGAGGGCGCGAGCGACATACGGCTTATCGAGACTCTCAAACCCTATAACCACGTCTGGGTGCAGCCAAGGCAGTTAAGGGAGGCCGTGAAAAAGGCGGTTGACCGCCTTGAGGCGCTCAAAGGCACATACCACGGCGCCGAGGTCTGCCGCCCGATCTTCGTTGCCGAGACGCACCCCGGAGGTCTGGGACGCTTCATACATAAAAGAGATACCGGCGTACAGGAGTGCATCTCCATAGACCTTGGCGCCACCAACACGGTGATAATGAGGAAAAAAGGCGGGGCCGCGCCGGACTACCTTTTTCTTCCTGCGGTATCGAGGGTCTACGACGGAGTAAGCGTAATCCCGACGATATTGAGCAGCGAAACCAACGCCATCGGGGCAGAGGTCATTGAGGACTATCCGGTGATGAACATAAAGCAGATGCTCCTTGACGGCAACCCTAACGGCGCCCGTCACATGGAGCGCTTCTTCCGACTGCTCTGGAGGCACGTAAAAAAGGCCGCCTCAACCGGCGGCTGGTTCAGCCTTGGCCAAGGCGCCCCGGCGGACGTCATTTACATGACGGTCCCGGTCGGGCATCAGGAGTACAGGAAAACCATAAAGGAGATAGCCGAAAAGACAGTAAAGGGCGTTAAGATAGAGTTCCTTGAGGAGCCGCTTGCTGCGGCAATCGGCTATCAGGTCGTGGAGCAGCGGGACAAGCTCATCATGGTCATTGACTTCGGCGGCTCCACGCTCAACACCATGCTCCTGCGCGTCAACGCCGACGAGGCGCACGTGGTGGCAAAGCCGGACAGGGCAAAGCTATTGGGCGGACGCGACATTGACGAATGGCTTGCCGAGCACCTTGCGACAAAGGCCGGGATAACCGGCGTTCAACAACATTTTAGATTTCTCTCCGCCGCCGAGGAGATGAAGATTACGCTCTCAAAGTCCGATGAGGCGCGCCTCTCATGGGAGGGAATGGACGTATGCGCCCTTACCCGCGCCGACTTCGAGCAGGTGCTTGAGGCGCATGATTTTTACAAACTCATTGACCGCGCCATATCCAACGTCCTTCGCCATGCTCAGAAGGTGGGCATAAAAAAAGAGGCGATAGAGGCCGTGCTTCTTACCGGCGGGTCCTCGCAGATACCGTCGTTCAAGGACAAGATGAGCGCCCTGTTCCCGCTCCTCAGGGACTCCAACATGATATTCGATCACAGCCCGCTTTCAGCGGTGAGCCACGGCGCCGCGCTCTACGGCACAAGGGACATAACCGACAGGCATCTTGGAATGGCATACGCGATTCGTTACGCCATGAAGGACGGTGAAAAGGCATATTCATACTCCATCGTGCTTGAAAAGGGCGAACTCCTGCCGCTTGAAAAGACCTTCAGGCTTGCCCCGGCAATGAAGCTCGGCACGCAAAAAGAGGCCCACCTTGAGCTGTTCGAGGTGCCAGATGGCCTCGTATCAAGGGTCTGGGTGATCGAGGACGGGATAGAGTATCTCAAACAGGAGTTCAAACAGGCGGGCGAGGCGTCATTAAATCCCTTGAAGACCGTAACGCTTACATTCAGGGAGCCTATCAAGGACGAGTTTCATGCGACCTTCTCAATTGACGGCAACGGGCATCTGTCCGTCAAGTACGGTCAGGAGGAGGTTGACGCCGGGGTGAGGCTTCAGTAGGGGACAAGAGAATGCGCTTATCGTTGCCGTGGTTTTAGCCGTTGCAAATCCGGGTTTATCCTCACCGCCTCATCAAACTCGACCTCGGCCTCGCGCTTCATCCCTTTTCCGAAATAGGCAAGGCCGAGATTAAAATGGGCCGACGCAAGGTCCGGCTTGAGCCGCAGAGCCTCGGCATAGGCACGGATGCTCTCGTCAAACAGTTGCTGACCATAATAGACCATACCGATGTTGTTGTGCGCGGCGGGATAATCCGGCTTAAATTCGATAGCCTTCCTGAACTCCTCTATTGCGGCATCAGGACGTTTTGAGGCCGCGTAGGCAAGGCCGAGATTATTTCTGACCTCTGCAAAATCAGGCTTGAGCCTCAATGCCTTACCGTAGCTCCCGATGGCCTCATCCATTAGACCCTTAGCCGCATACGCGAGGCCAAGTCCGGCGTATGCATCCGCGCTGTCCAGCTTCGTGCTGACAACATTGCTGAACTCACTTATCGCATCGTCAAATCGGAACGCCTTGTAATACGCCCTTCCGAGATTTTGACGCCACCCGTGTTGCTCCGGCTTTATGGCAATGGCCGTTTGAAACTCGACGACTGCAAGGTCAATCCTTTTGGCCTGCTCATAAGCAACGCCAAGATTGTTGTGCGTCTCAGCCAGATACGGGTCTATCCGCAACGCCAGAGTGTATTGACGTATAGCGTCATCCTGCCTGTCCGCCTCGGCATAGGCAAGCCCAAGGTTATTATGCCCCCTTGCCTTTTCCGAACTTTTTCGCACAACGTCCTCCCAGAGCGTTCGTTCGCTCTGCCAAACGCGGTTGCGGAGATAGGCGGAAGTCGCAAGCGACAGTACAACAAGGCAGGATATGACGGCAAAGGTAATCGCACGCGGCCTTACACTCAGGCGGGATACGACGGATGATACGATGGCGCTTGAGACGAGAGAGGCCCCAACCATAGGCAGGTAAAGCCTGTGCTCATATATCACATCCTTTATCGGTATGACGGACGACTCGACGGCCAGAGTCATAAAAAACCAGATCGCTCCGAGCGATACCGCAAGGGTCAAACGCGCATCAAGGCCGCGCGTCAAGCGCCTGAGAGAGCGTATTAATAAATAGATGGCAACTGAAATAATCGCGGCTATGAAGATGAGCGACACGAGAGGGAGAGGAGCGAAGATTGAATTGAAAACCGGATAGTCATAATCAAGGTTCTGGTTCACAGGCCAGATGAGGAGTCTAAAGTACGTAACCACGACCCTTGCCTCAGTTGCAAGATACTGATGACGCGGTATCTCGGTTAAGTCCCTTATCTGGAATCTTGCCGTATCCGCCTCGATGCCGGCTGAGGCGCCTGAAAAAAGCGTTATCGGGATTATCGGCAGGATTAATAGAAATGGGACGAGCCGGATGAACCTTTGCCTGCGAGCGCCGCTGAACAGGACAGATTCAAATAAGATGAGCACGAGAGGCAGGGTAAAACTTATCTCCTTTGTCTTCTGGGCAAGTATCGCCAGAACTACGGAGGCGGCATACATGACGATGCCGCCGCGTGCCGACGCATCCAGCCTTGATTTCAGGTAACAGACAATCGCCGCAAGATAGAAAAACGTCGCAAGGGAGGCCATGCGCTGGGTTATGTACGTTACCGCCTGCGTCTGTACTGGATGCACGAGGAAGAAAAAAGAGGCCAAAGAGGCGGTCATAAAAGCCGTCCTGACATCCAGTAGCAAGGCCTGCGTCCTGAAGATGAGCCTTACGAGACCATAGACGAGCGCGGCATTGGCGATATGGATTAGTATATTGACGAGCCTGAACGCAAACGGGTCAAGCCCCGCGATATGATAGTTCAGCGCAAAGGACAGATAACTCAGATACCGGGTGCCGGAAGGCGGCCAGAATGCGGACAGGTCCCTGAGTTTGAGATTTTCTACTATATTGACCTTGTCGTCAAAATGAAAACCGTACGTCAACGCCGCGCCATATATCGCAAAGCCAACGACGCACAAGATCGGAAGCAGTATTAAGAGGTCGTATCTTTCCGTTAGACGCTTGGCGCTCATAGAGACTAAGGCAGGTTGACACGATTGCTTGCCGGAAGTTGACACGATTTCTTCCGCATAAACCTTATAGCATGAAATGCCAATCCTGCCAAAAAAATTTCCCAGTGGCGCTGCAATGAAACGGATATGGAGTTGATATTGCTCACACCCGCCGTATTATCCTCGCATACAGATCAGGCAGGCTCTTTATGAGTTTGTCCGCGCCAGCGACGACCGCGTAATTACCCCTGCCGAAAAGGCGCGGCAGGTACTCTCCGGCCTTGTCGTCAACCGTAAGACAAAACGGGATTATGCCGTCCCTTTCCGCCTCCTTGATGGCCATGCGCGTATCCTCTATGCCGTATCTGCCCTCATAAGAATCAAGGTCGTTGGGCTTCCCGTCGGAGATCAGAAAAAGAAGCCTCACCCTTGAGGACCGCTTCTTCAATATGCCGACGGCGTGCCTTATGGCAGGTCCCATCCTCGTGTAGCTGAACGGTATGATGGAGCCGATGCGCGCTCTTACGCCGTCCCCGTATCTTTCGTCAAAGCCCTTTATGTGATAAAAACAGCAGCCAGAGCGCGTCTTGCCGGAAAAGCCGTATATGGCGTGGGAGTCTTTGAGCCTTGCAAAAGCCTCGCAAAGTATGATAAGCGCCTCTTTCTCGTGGTCAATGATCTTCTTATCCTTTGCCCATGCGTCGGTTGACATGCTCAGGTCAACGAGAAATAGGGACGATATGTCCCGTTCGTTTCTCGCGAAAGTTGCGTAGAGCCTCTCCCCCGGACTGACCCCTGCCTTGACGTCCGATATGGCCTCTATGGCCGCGTCAAGGTCAATGAACTCTCCATCCATCTGGCGGCTTTTCAGACGCGCCGCAGGCGTGATGGATTCAAACTTGCGAACGACCTCCCTTATTACGCCGCCTTTATCCTTCAGGATTGCGTTTGCGACATCAAGGCCGCTCTGGGCGGCCATGAACTCGCGCACCTTGGAGTAGTCCGGCCTGTATGAGAGCCTTTGCCAGTCCCATTCCGGGTATGAAAAGACACGTCCCGTGTCAAGCTCTCTTTCCTGAGCCGCATCGTTATAATCGTCCTTTTTCTCAAGCTGGGCGTCAAAGAAGGCGTTCGTTGACCTTTGCACCTCGGCGATCGTAAGCTCTTCCATCTCATCGGCCTTATCTCCGGCCTTGTCGTCCGGGTCGTCGTCAAAGGGACGCCTTACGTTCACGAAATCAGCCCATGACATTATCTTGTCGTATATGTTCAGGGTAAGACCCTGTTCGTTCTCCTTTTCGTCTATCGTCGTTTTGACAGCGGCGCGCCTGACGCGTTTGTCGGATGCGCCCTTATTGTCCTTCATGTCCGCGCCCGGCCTGTCCTCTTTGCTGACTGAAGATGCGCTTGCTGAGGGTTTTGCGTCCTTTATCCTTCCGGGTATGAGCCTGCCCCAGGGTGCAAGAGGAACCATTCCCCTGTAGCGCTTTACCTCTCCTTCCCAACGCTCTTTAAGCGCCTTTGCCGCGCATAAACTTTCTTCAGCGGAGTTGGAGTTTAACCCTCCGGCTCCGGTAAACGAAAGCCGCAAAAATTCCTCAACCTTCCATTCGATTGCCCTTAGGTGCTCCTTGCCGGGACGGCTGGATAAAAGATGTTGGGCGATACTATCCCAATCGGCAAGGAGTCCGGGAAAGTCCTTCCTCAAGAGTTCAAGGAGTCTGGTGTTTTCTATTATCCAGTAGAGATCGGCCGTAAGGATATCCCGCTCCAACGTCTCGCGGTTGGTTAAAGCGGTCTTGAGTGCGCCGTGCCTGATTTGATATGACTGGAAAAAGAGAAGCAGTTTTGCAAGCGATGAGTGCCTCCCAACGTCAGGCATGCCGATAAGCGAGATAGGGAAAAAGATAGTCTGGCCGTCGCTCCATCCGAAGCCGTGGTCAGGCAAGATGGCCGGGTGCGCCATCTTGTTGAGGATGTGTGAATACGGTCTGGGAGGCGCATCGCCCTTCAAGCAGGCCGTAAGCGCCTCCCTTCCCGTTATCATCGAGGCCATCAGATGAAAACGCCTCATGCACCCTTGCATCTCGAAAGGCACGGACACGGCCAGCCGTTTATTAATGCGCCTTCGATGCATCCACTGCATCAGCGCGTCTATGCCTTTGCCTGCGAGATGTTCCATACTATTATCGGTTGTCGGTTAAAATACAGCCTCTGTCACGCCCATCATCGCGGCCTGAAGCTGGGCGTCGTCGGTCAGCGGCATGACTATAGCCGCCTCGCACGCGGTCCTTGGGGATAGACCGTTTTTTATAAGCGTTGCCGCATGCACAAGTAATCTTGTGCTGGGCGACGCCTCAACTCCTGAGTCCGCAAGAGAGCGCATCTTGCGTCCGACAGCCACAAGCCGTCCGCACACGGCCCTGTCAAGGCCGCTCTCACCGGCCACTATATCGGTCTCAACGGACTCAGACGGGTAGTCGAACTCAAGGGCGGCAAACCTCTGCCTTGTGCTCGGCTTCAAATCCTTGAGTATATGCTGATACCCGGGATTGTAGGATATGACGAGCATGAAGTTGTCAGGCGCGTGCAACTCCTCGCCCGTCTTTTCTATTGACAGTATCCTCCTGTCGTCCGAGAGCGGATGTATGATGACCGTGGTGTCCTTTCTTGCCTCCACCACCTCGTCGAGATAGCATATCCCTCCCTCCCTGACGACCCTTGTCAAAGGCCCGTCCACCCAGACGGTCTCGTGGCCCTTTATAAGGTATCTGCCGACGAGGTCCGACGACGTCAGATCGTCGTGGCATGACACGGTATGCAAAGGCAGCCCCAGACGCGCCGCCATGTGCGAGACGAAGCGGGTCTTTCCGCACCCGGTCGGGCCTTTTATCAGCACTGCCATGCGGCTTTTATAGGCCGCCTCAAAGACCTCTACTTCGCAAGCCGCCGGAATATAAAAGGGCATATCGCCGGAGGCAAGGACAATATTTGCCGTTTTACCCGTCATATCATCCCTCGATGGCAGCGGCGCCGGCCCTGTTCGGGAAGAAAAAGTCATACAGATACACGACAAGCCCCACGGCAAAGGTTCCGCCGAAAAAGAGCCTCAGACCGTAGAACAGCGTCATATGACTTTGCGTGTCCATATATGACATGCCGAGGATACGCTGCAGATAGACCTGCACTATGCCCGCGCCGGTGAGCGAGAGCGTTATGAATACCATTGAAACGGCCATTGTCCAGAAGGCGAATATTTCGGCCTTCTGATGCGAGGGCATTATCTTTCTTATGTTCGGCACGGCGTAAGAGGCCATTGCGAGAACGATGACGGCATAAGCCCCGAAAAAGGCCAAGTGCCCGTGGCTTGCGGTTATCTGCGTGCCGTGGGTGTAGTAGTTTATCTGAGGCAGGGTGTGCATGAAGCCCCATACCCCTGCGCCAAGAAACGACAGCACAGCCGCGCCGACCGTCCACAACGCCGCAGCCCTATTAGGGTGATTCCTTGCGCGCTTACTTACCATCTTGAAGGAAAATGCCACCATTGCCGCGAACGGGGCTACCTCGAAGATGGAAAACCACGCGCCCCACGTCTGCCAGAATGCAGGGGTGCCTATCCAGTAGTAGTGATGCCCGGTGCCTATGACGCCGGTCAAAAAGGTGAGCCCGACGATGACGTAGAGCCACTTCTCCGCGACCTCGCGGTCAATGCCGGTGAGCTTCAGGAGAAGGAACGACAGGAAGGCGGCCATGATAAGCTCCCAGACGCCCTCAACCCAAAAATGCACCACCCACCACCAATAGTACTTGTCAACCGTCATGTTGGCCGGTTTGTAAAAGGCGAAGAGATAGAAGACCGCAAGCCCTAAGAAACCGATGAGAAGCACTATGGATATGCTCGTCCTTCTCCTGCCCTTTATCATGGTCATTATCATATTGAATATGAACATCAGCACCACTATGACGATGGCGACCTTTATTAAAAACGGCTGTTCGAGGAACTCCCTGCCGTCGTGCCACCTAAAGAGATACCCTATTATGGCCGTTACTCCGCCGATAAGAAAGAGCCAGAACTGGAGAAGCGCCAGTTTGACGCTGTATATCTCGCCCTCGACCTCTTCCGGCAGCAGGTAATAGGCCGACCCCATGAAGCCGAATATGAGCCAGACCACAAGGAGGTTGATGTGTATCATGCGGGCTATGTTGAAAGGCACAGCCGGAAAGAGCAGGTCAGGCCACAGGTACTGTGCGCCTATTATAAGGCCGAAGACTATCTGGCCCGCGAAAAGCAGCATCGCGGCTATGAAGAACGGGTACGCGACGCGCTGTGATTCATACTGGTATTCCATATTTTTCCTCTCTGTGTTATTAGCTATTGGTTTATAGATAACTGTCTTATCTTTCAAGAAAGGGGGGCTATCCTTCCTTGTTCGGCGGCCAGTTGTTTGTGTCTATCTTGCCCATCCATATAAAGAACTCCACAAGGGAGTCTATGTCCTCGCCCGACAGATCGAACTTGGGCATCTTTCTTGTAGCGCCCCATCCCTCCCTCGCCGTTGTCTCAAGCACCGTCCTTACGTATCCCTCGCCACGCCTTGCTATGACGTTGCCGAGTTCCGGCGCATAGTATGCGCCTTCGCCCAAGAGCGTATGGCAGTCTATGCAGGCGTGTCTTTCCCACACCTCTTTGCCGTATGCCACCCTTGCGGTGATGTTTTCAGGGTGAGTCCTTTCCGGATAGGAAAGGTGGGACATGTAGGTAAGCGCCAAAAATATTGCGGAAACGAAGATGGTCGAACCTATGAACATGTTTCGAGCCGAAGCCTTTGTCATTTAACCCTCCTTTTCAAGCCGCTTGCCTTGCATGGTCAGCGCGCCTTTATTTGATAGTGCATTAATAGCATGACCCATGCCCCGGCCTGTATGACAAATATCAGCCTTGAAAAAAATATTCTTGTCAGGGGCGCGGCATGTGACCTAAGTTACATGCGGATAACGGCGCGCGCGTTAAAATCAGGGCATATAATTCGGATATGCGAATAAAGCAGGAGGCTTTATGGTCAACGAAAGGGAGATAGTCGCGCTCATCGCCGAGGGCATCGGTCTTGCGAGGCAAGGCGAGTACGGGAAGGCGTTAAAGATATTCGACAAGGACCCGTGTTGCACGCTTAACCCGGTGGCGCTTTCGTATTACGCGCTGTGCCTTGCCATGGAGGAGGGCAGACGCGAGAAGGCCATCTCGCTTTGCGTACTGGCCGCTGAAAAAGAGTCCATAGAGGCCGAGATATACTTAAACCTCGGCAGGATACTGCTCATCAGCGGGAGGAAGACACAGGCGATAAGGGCCTTCAGAAAAGGACTAAAGCTGGATGGCGGGAGTGGCGATATACTGATAGAACTTGATAAACTTGGCATAAGAAAGAAACCCTTGCTGACCTTCCTGCCGAGGGCAAGCGCTTTAAATAGGCTCATCGGCATTCTCGTCCACAGGCGCTCTTGAGACGAACGGGCATTTTGTCCGGCGCCGTCAATTGACTCTCTTCCGCTTCTCTCCCATTAATCATGGCAGGCTCTAAAGCGCGGCCTGCCATGAACATTTTTTTATCCGCCAAAGAAAAAGGGCGCTTCTTGAAAAGAAGCACCCTTGACGCAAAAACTCTCTCATCGCACCGTCATGGCAGGGGCGGCGCGTTCGGGTCAGGTGCAGGCGGAGCGGGCGCAGGGGGCGCGGGTCTTTCGCCAAGCACGGACAACTCCACTTCGCAATCTTTGCAGGACTTGATCTTCACCTCAAGCTCGTTGTCCTTAAGCAACTCCACAGGAAGCCTGAATTCCGCATCGCGTTCAAACAAGTCGGCGCGGTTTGATATGTGTCTGTCGTTAAGTTCAAGTTTTACATGCCAATGGCGCGTCTTTTTACGGCTGTCAGCGCGATCAATCTTCCTGACTATTATCAAACCGTTACTTGGAAAGAAAGACGGGCCCGAATATGGTGCTCATCTCTGATTGCGCCGCAGTTACGGAAATTAAGAGGGCGCATACTGCCGCAATGCTTATCAGTCGCAGCCGTTTCATATTAATAACCTCCCTCGATAGGTTGAGTGTTTACCAATGCTATCTCATTGCCTATAGACTAACATTAGCGCATAGATTATTGACGTGACTAAAGACACAGTGGCAGTAATTTTTTTTCAGCGATAAAAAACAACGCCAGTGTCTTATTACAGACACTGGCGCAATAACTATCCGTTATGAGGGCGAGGCGGCCTTCGAATGGTATGATGTCAGCTTTTCTTTATCTTTAGCGCCGCGGCAAGGAGCGGCGGGGTGATGAGGGTGGTAATCATTATGACCACGACTATTGCCGAGTATAGGCCGTCGTCAAAGACGCCAAGCATCTTGCCCATGTTGGCGTGGATGAGTCCGACCTCTCCGCGAGGTATCATGCCTATGCCCACGGCGAGCTTTTTGGCGCCCTTGCTCGCGGCAAAGCCGGCGACCACCTTTGATACCACCGCTATTATAAATATGATTACGGCTATTACGAACACCTTCAAGTCCCAGAGCGCGGCTATCTTGACCTGCAAGCCGGAGACTATGAAGAATATGGGGATGAAGAAGTGGCCGAGGTGCTCGACGAACTCGATCATGTGTCTATGGGAATGTGTCTCGATGAGCGAATCTATCTTTTTCGTAACCGATGAGGAGAGCTTTTCCTTTTTCATCATCTCGTGCAGGTCGTCAACGAACGGCGGGTTGCTGAACTGCTCGAAATACACAGGGGTAAGCACCAGCCCGGCTGCAAACGCCCCGACTACGGGCGCAAGCCCCACGAGCGTGGAGATATACGAAAATACAAGTCCAAAGGATATGATAAGGCCGAACTTCATGCCTACGCCAGTGTTGATCTTTGAAAAGCCGCGTCCGAAACGAGGGGCAAGCCATGCGCCTACGAGGAGTCCGCCCACGAGGAATACGCCGGCCTTGAGGATTATGATGGTTATCTCTCCGGCGTTCACGCCTCCCTTCACGATTATCGCGGTCACGACGCCGAGAAATATCAACCCTAATGCGTCGTCAATGACAGCCGCGCCTATGATGATGCGCCCTTCCAGGGTATCCGCCTTGCCCAGGTCCTTGAAGACTCGCGCCGTTACGCCGACCGACGTGGCGGTAAGGGTGGCGCCAATGAGCAGGTAGGCGTTCGTGGTCAGGCCGCTTATTATGAGCGGCGCGACAAAATAGGCCGCGATAATCGGCAGGACTACCCCTATGAAGGCGACGAGAAAGGCCGATACGCCGACCTTCATCATGCTCTTTACGCTACTCTCCATGCCTATCTGAAAGAGCAGTATCACGACCCCGAGTTCCGCGAGAAAGTGTATTATCTCGCTGGACTTTATAGGCTCGAAAAAATCAACTCCAACGAGGTACAGACTTCCAGCAACGACGCCGACGAGCAGTTCGCCAAGCACCGCCGGTTGTCCAACACGCTCGATGAGGCTCGATGTCTTTGCGAGCATCAGTAAGACGGCTATCCATAGAAAGACGATGGGTATGTTCAACGCCGCATGTGGCACCGCGCCGGAGCCGCCGGTTGAGGCAAAAAGTCCGGACGGGAGGATGAAGAGCATGATAAGACCGCAGGCGGCTAAAAACCATTTTAAGACTGATTTGTCCTGATACGGTGCAAAGAACATGCGTTCACCTTCCTTGGGGTTTGATATATGGCTGTCTGCATTGTAATGTGCGTCATGGCTGAAACAAAAAAACCGTCAAGCATATAAAATAGCGTTCACTATCTTTTTATGCCCAGACGGTCGGCCTTGCCTATGCCCTTCGCTCCCCGGTGGTAGCCCACCTTGCCCCGTCAGTCGCGAAGGTCGTGCGTCTTATGTAGAGTGAGTAGCTTATTTACCAGATGAGCACGTGTGTTGTCAAGGGTTATTTGCACTCTTCGCCTTTATATCGAGAGGTGTTTTAGAACTCATATCAACTACCCTTTGTATTCCCTGAAGCCATCTATTAATTGCCGGAATGAAGTAGGCTTGTATTGCTCAAAACTTCCCTGATCCACATAAACAAATGCGTATTGCACGTCTGCCTGCACCCGGTTGATATCCTCGCACCATTGCCGCAGCCGCTCTATCTTTAACGGAACATCAAGGTCTTCCTGTCCCTTGGTTTCGACTATAAAAATCCGCTTGTCGGCCAGCTTGACCAGAAAATCCGGGTAGTAGTTGGAGATGTCGCCGTCCGCGTTTACATAGTCGAGCTTAAAATGCACTGCCATATAATTCTTGGCGTAGGAAACCACATCGTCGCAGTCTTCCAGAAAGCGGGCGAAGAGCAACTCAAAATGTCTGTCCCCGATGATACGATTGAAGACGCACTTATTCGGGATGAGTT
>JBBTCG010000061.1:0-4438 GCA_038043305.1 Deltaproteobacteria bacterium
CAGGGACGGCAGGGACAAGGAGGGCAGGGACAGGGCGGGCTTTGACGTGGACGGCTACAACAGGGCGGGCTATAACGAGTACGGCTACAACAGGGCGGGCAGGGATAAGGCGGGCTACGACAGGTGGGGCTATAACTGGTGGGGCTATGACCCAGACGGCTTTGACGTGGACGGCTACAAGAGGGGGGGCTTGAGTGATGTAATATGCGACGTTCTCAGTCGGGTTCTTGCGCGGGTTCTTGTGTTAATCACATTTATTGTGTTAATCATGGCATTGTATTACGCGGGTTAAGACACATTATTATAACCTTTCATAAGACGCATCTGATTCACGCATACCCTGTTTCTTCCCTAAGGAGTTAACGCATGGCAGTCATTAGGAAAGTCAAGCCGCTCGGCGAGATACTTGTTGAAAAGCGAGTCTTGACGCAGGGACAGCTTGACGAGGCGCTTGTCGTGGGCAAGCGCACCAATACGAGAGTCGGGAACGTCATCGTAAAGCTCGGATATGCGACCGAAAAGGATATCGCGGCCGGGCTTGCGGATCAGTACCAGCTTCCCTTTGTAATGCTCTCCACCACAACTATTCCTACAAAGACCGTAAAACTCATACCTGAATCCGTCGCAAGGCGTTACATGGTCATACCGGTGTCAGTAGAGGCTGACACTCTAAGCGTCGCCATGATTGATCCGCTTAACGTCTTTGCCATAGACGAGCTGAGGCGCATAACCGGGCTTCAGATAAAACCGGTAGTGTCCACCGAGGCCGAAATTACGAGAGCCATCAACATCTATTACGCGATGGAGATATCCCTTGAGGACATGATAAAACGGGTGCAGGCATCCGGGCTTGAGCTTTTGAAGGGTGAGGAGGACCTGCCTGAAAAGCTCGAAAAGATCGCTGCCGAGGCATCCGTCATTCAGCTTGTAGACCTGCTTGTCGCCCGCGCCATCATGGAGAACGCCTCCGACATTCACATAGAGCCGGACGAAGACACGCTCCGGGTGCGCCTGCGCGTGGACGGTCTTTTACACGAGTCCATCAACCTGCCCTTGCAGCTCCACCCGGCGGTAATCTCAAGGATAAAGATACTCGGAGACGTAAACATCGCCGAAAAGCGCATACCACAAGATGGAAGGTTTTTGTCGAAGATTGGCGGCAGGGACATAGACATCCGTCTTTCGACGCTCCCCACGATATTCGGCGAAAAGGCGGTCTTGAGGCTCCTTGACAAATCGGCCATGATATTGGACTTAAACCACCTAACGCCCTTTCCTGAAACGCTTGACGTGCTCTCACGCCTGATGAAAAGGCCGTTCGGGTTGATACTACTTACAGGCCCGACCGGCTCAGGCAAGACAACCACGGCCTATACCCTGATGAACATCCTCAACACGATGGATAAAAACCTTGTTACCGTCGAGGACCCGGTCGAGTATCACCTGAAGAGGATTAATCAGGTGCAGGTGAATCCAAAGGCCGGCGTTACATTTGCAGGGGCGCTTCGCCATATCCTCAGGCAGGACCCGGACATCGTAATGATAGGTGAGATACGGGACAAGGAGACGGCTGAGATAGCCATACACGCGGCGCTTACCGGTCATCTTGTCATATCAACCATACATACGAACGACGCGGTCGGCACTGTAACGAGGCTTCTTGACATGGGCATAGAGCCTTACCTCATATCGTCGGCGGTTACCTGCATCGTGGGTCAAAGGCTCGTGAGAAAAATCTGCGATTCATGCAAGCAGGCGTATGACGCTGACCCTGTGATGCTCAAGGAACTGGACCCTTTGGCGCGGGAAAACAACGTCAAGTTCTACAAGGGCGTTGGCTGCGCCGCGTGCAAGGGCAACGGGCTTAAAGGCAGGCTTGGCATATTCGAGGCGCTCGTGCCTGACGACATCCTTCGTTCGTTAATAGTGGCCCGGAAGGACAGCTCTGTGCTTCTTGCGTCGTCCGTTTCCAGAGGCTTTCGCACGTTGAGGCAGGAGGGTATACGCGCCGCAGCAGCGGGCTATACGACTATAGAAGAAATTATTCAGGCTACACAGTCAGTGGCCGATTAACGCTTAAAGACCGTGTCCGTGAACCGTGACCGTGACCGTTAAGACAAAAAAACAAAAAAGACCCGTGACCGTGAAAGACAAAGGCAACGAAGCGCACCCAGCAAATAATTTTATGGCATGATGGTAAAACATGGCATTTTTCAACTACAAGGCAAGAGACAGGCAGGGCGCGCTGATTACAGGCGGCCTTGAGGCCGTTGATAAGGGACAGCTTGAGGCCGCGCTCGACGGGATGGGGCTTATTCCCATCCGCGTTGACGTTGGGATGAGGCTTCCTTCCTTTGCCGTTTTCAAAAAATATATTAACGTCAAGGAAGTCCCGGAGCAGGAGATTATTATCTTTTCCCGGCAGCTGGCCACCCTCTTCGGCGCGGGTGTGCCGCTCATGAGGTCGCTTTCAACGCTTGAGCTTCAGGCCGGCTCCAAAAAGTTTGCGTCAATAATCAAGACGATAAGGACGGACGTAGAGGCAGGCTCAAGCCTCTCCGTTGCGATAGCAAAGCACAAAAGGATTTTCCCGGAGTTTTATCCCCACATGGTGGAGGCCGGCGAGGCGGGCGGCATCCTTGAGGACGTGCTTGATAGGATAGCCGCCATGCTTGAGAAAAACGCCGAGAACAGGGCAAAGGTCAAGAGCGCCACGCTATACCCTAAGATTGTCGTCGGCGCGCTTGTCATAGCAATAACGGTTCTCATGTACTATGTGGTGCCAAGGTTCGTTAAGATGTACTCCTCCTTCAACGTGCCTCTGCCTCTGCCGACAAGGATGCTGATACACATATCTAACGCCTTCACCTCGTACTGGCACGTCGGGATTATCGCGGTTGCCGCCTCCTTCGTTGCGTGGAGGTTTTACATTTCAACGCCGTCAGGCAGGCTTAGATGGGACGGCCTCAAGCTCAGGTTTCCAATCTTCGGGCCCATACTCCTGAAGTCCGTCCTGTCAAGGTTCTCCCGTGTGCTCGGCTCGCTTTACAAGAGCGGTCTTCCGATACTCCAGTCGCTTGACATCGCATCCCGCGCCGTTGAGAATACGGCGCTTGCCGCCGAGATAAAATCAATCGAGGTTGACGTAAGGGCGGGTAAAACACTCTCGGCTCCAATGGCCGCTGCAAGACACTTTCCGCCGCTTGTCGTGCAGATGGTAGCCGTTGGCGAGGATACCGGCAACCTTGACGAGATGCTTGACAAGGTGGCTCAGTATTACGATCAGGAGGTGGACGCCTCCATAAGAAATCTTACTACCACGCTTGAGCCTGTGCTTCTTGGCTTCATCTTCGTCGTTGTATTGTTCCTTGCCCTTGCCATATTCCTGCCGATGTGGGACATAATCAAGGTCGTCAAGAGATAGGCATGGGCCTTCAAACGCATATCTCGTCAGGCCGGAGCGTACATGGCCGCACAATCTTCGAGACTGTGCTTATCCTTGCGGGCCTCGGCATATTGATGTTGTTTTTTGTGGACAGGTTTTACGGCGCCGCGCGCCCGATAAAAGAGATCGCCATGAGGACGGAGCTTGCGAATCTAAGGAGCGCGATAAACAACTACGCGCTTTACAATAAAAAACTTCCGGGAACGCTCAAGGAGCTATTTGAAAAAAAGGCGGCTTCGCCGAAACATTCCATTGAAGGCGTCGAGTTCAGCATAGAGTTTCACGGTAAATATATCGAAGGCATGACAACGGACAATGACGGCTTTCCGCTTGACCCGTTCGGCGGCTGCTATAGCTTTGACGCGAAAACCGGCATGGTGCGTTCAACGACAAAGGGATATGAAACGTGGTGAGGGAGAAGGCGGGTTTCAAAAAAAACTTGACAAGACAGCGACTTTTGTTATAACTGAAGGTATGCATGCACAAACCAAAGGGGAAGGTAATGCTAAAAAATACGAGAGGCTTCACACTGATAGAGCTTGTAATGGTTATTTTGATTCTTGGCATCCTTGCCGCGGTTGCGATACCGAGGTTTGTTGACCTGCAGTCGGATGCAAGATCGGCTACTGCAAAGGGTGTAGCCGGCGCAATCAGCGGAACGGCAAGTATCTTGCACGCGCAATATCTCCTCAAAGGCACGGTATACACGCTTGGGGCAACCGAGTCCCCGGCAGACACGAACATGGTGCTCGGCGCCGCGGGTATCTCAGGCGTAACCATAGCAGCCAACGTTCCAACGTCGTCGCCGAATAACGTGGTTGCCTCTGCCATTACCATAACCATAGGCGGCATGCCGTACACGCTGACTTATACATCAGGCAGCGCCACCACTGGCCCGCGCGTAAGGAACAACTTCTGATCTAATAATCCAAGGAGGCGGTAATGCTAAAAAATACGAGAGGCTTCACACTGATAGAGCTTGTAATGGTTATT
>JBBTCG010000062.1:0-8506 GCA_038043305.1 Deltaproteobacteria bacterium
CTTGTCCGCAAAGGCGTCAATAGAGGCCATCAACCCTGACGTAAAGGTCGAGCCGCGTCATGGACGGCTTACTGCCGACAACATCAGGGAGATAATCCGGGACTATGACGTGGTGCTTGACGGGAGCGACAACTTCCCGACGCGCTTTTTAATGAACGACGCGGCATTTTTCGAGTCAAAGCCGCTCATATCAGGGAGCATGTTCAGGTTTGACGGACAGGTGTCGGTCTTTAAGCCGACAGGAGGTTTTCCGTGCTACAGATGCCTGTACCCGGAGCCGCCGCCAAAGGGCCTTGTGCCGAGCTGTCAGGAGGCGGGCGTGCTTGGGGCGCTTGCCGGGGTAATCGGCGTTTTGCAGGCCGTTGAGACGGTAAAGGAACTCCTCGGCCTTGGCGACGGTCTTGCCGGGCATCTCCTTATATTCGACGCGCTCAAGATGACGTTCAGGAAGGTAAAGGTCAGAAAAGACCCTGAGTGCGCTCTGTGCGGAGATAATCCGACGATAAAGGAACTCAAGGCTTATGAGGAAGAGGTCTGCGAGTTGCGTTGAACAAGGTGTGATATTGAAGAGGCTGCCTATCTAATGCACAGAAAAAAGAATTACATAGCCGACCCCGGCACGCTCAAGATAGACCTGATGCTTCGCGGCGTGCGTATTGAAGACCCGCTCATCAAGGCTTATACCTGCGGCTCGTCCGGCATTGACGTGCTTTTGCCGCGGGATACGATGGTAAACATACCGTGCGCCGAGTCCTTCACTAATAATTCGCCTTACGTTATCAGGAAAAAAGGCGGCGCCCACGTCATAACCGACGGCAGCGCGGAGGTGGATGTAAGACTTGTCGAGCCTCCTGAGTTCCTTAACAGAAAGAGCGCATCGGGCGTGCCGTTTTCAAAGATAGTGCAGGTGAGAGGCGCTCTTACAGTGGTAACGCCGTCGCCAAGGTGTGATTTTTTCAAAGAGAGCGTCGAATGCAGATACTGCGCCGGCAACTTTAATGCCCCTGACAGGGAAGACACGGTCTATTCCGAGGAGGACGTTCTTGAGGCGGTCGAGGCCGCGTTAAAGGAGAGGTCGTCTCATATAATATACTTGTCCATCGGCTTCAGCGACACGCCGGACGGCGGGATAGAGTTTCTGAAGCCGTATCTCAAGGCCATCAAAAAACGCTTCAACTGCCTCGTGGCCGTTGAGGCGCTTCCGCCAAAGGAGAACAGGTGGATAGACGAGACTTATGCCTCAGGCGCTGATTCCGTTTTGTATAATCTGGAGATATTCGACAAGGAGCTGTTTGAGCTTATATGCCCGGGCAGGGCAAAGGAGATAGGCAGGAAGCGGTATCTTGACGCGCTTGAATACGCGGCCCGGATATTCCCAAGCGGCACGGTGGCCTCGCATCTTATCGTGGGGCTTGAGCCTCCGGGGTCAACCTGCATGGGAATAGATTACATGACCGACATAGGCGTCGTGCCGGTGCTGCCGATATACAGGCCGACCGGAGAAAAGGCGTTGAGGATAGACCCGCTTACGACAGAGATAATACTGCCCGTGTACAAACACTTGTATACGGCGATAAGCAAAAAGAAGATAAGCATTAATTGGGTGAGGGATCTGAGCATGGCGTCCACTCCGGCTGAACTGCGCTCCTTTGTTGATAAGGGCGTCAAGGCGGCCACGCTGGCCGAGAGTTTTTACAAGACCGGCCTCGGCAGGAAGGCCGCATGGGGACTCTCGGCGCTCAGAAGGAAGTTGAGGGTCAAGGAGATAGAGGACAAGGGCTAAAGACCGTGAACCGTGACCGTGAAAGACGTAGAGCACCGATAACCGATAACTTTTTTTCAAGAAGGAATCTGCCGCGTGAGCGTTGAAATAGATACAAGGCCGATATGGGTGCTTGTCGCGCTGAAGGCGCTCCGTCCGCTTTTTTTCATCGCGCTTGCGCTGGGTTTTTATTGGCTTATCACGATAGAGCCTCCGCATGGCCTGAGCGCAGCCGGACTCAAGGCTATCGCCGTGTTCGCGGTATGCCTTGTCCTGTGGGTTACCAACGCCTTGCCGCTTGCCGTAACGAGCATCCTTGCGATGGTGCTTGTGCCGCTTTTCGGCATCCTGCCGGGCAAGGAGACCTACGCGCTGTTCGGCAACGAGGCGGTCTTTTTCATACTCGGAGCATTCATCCTTGCCGGGGCCGTGATGCACTCCGGGCTGTCAACAAGGATCGCCCTCACCATCATGGACAGGTTCGGCGCTTCCCCGCGAAGGCTTCTTTTAAGCGTATATCTCCTTGCGGCAACGCTCTCCTTTTTCATGTCCGAACATGCCGTCGCGGCCATGCTCTTTCCCATTGTGCTTGAGGTGGCCAAGTCGCTTGGATTAAAGCCCGGTAAGTCCAATTACGGCAAGCTGCTCTTTTTGTCGCTTGCGTGGGGCTGCATCATAGGCGGCATCGGCACGTTTCTCGGCGGCGCGCGCGTGCCGCTTGCCGTGGGTATATTGAAGGAGATAAGCGGCGCTACGATAGGTTTTCTTGAATATTCGGTTGCCGTGTTTCCGCTTGTGGTGATAATGCTTTTCGTCGGGTATTTCATGCTCACAAGGTTTTTCCCCATGGACGTCGTTGACGTGCAAGGCTCTCATGCGATGCTCGGAAGGCGGCTTAAAGGACTTGGCAAGGTCAGCGGAGTGGAGTACGCCACCGGCGCCGTGCTTTGCGCGACGATAGCGGCGTGGATGGTCATTGGACGCCACGGTCTGTCGGTAGTGGCGCTTTCATCCGTTGTCGTGCTGTTTGTCCTGCGCCTCGTGAAATGGAAGGATGTCGAAGAGTACGTCAATTGGGGTATAATACTCATGTACGGCGGCGCTATCGTGCTTGGCACGGCGCTTGACAGCAGCGGAGCCGCCAACTGGATGATTGACGCCTTGGTCGGCAGATGGGCTGGGAATCCCATTGCCGTGTTCGCGGCCTTGTCGCTTCTCGCAATACTGCTTACCGAGGCTATGAGCAACGCCGCGGTCATAGCAGTGCTCGTGCCGGTCAGCGTAAGCCTCTCCGGTACGCTCGGCATATCGCCGACTATACTTACCTATTCCATAGCGGTTCCAGCCGGGCTTGCATTCATGCTGCCGATGTCTACGCCGGCCAACGCCATAGTGGTGTCATCCAACTATGTATCCGTGAAGGAGATGGCTAGGGCAGGCGGCATCATGGTCTTGATTTCATGGGTAGTCTTCAACCTTGTGGCATATCTATATTGGCCGCTTATCGGCCTTGGACGGTAAAGATGAAGAACGTGCTCTTGGTGCTCTCGACGTCAGGTACTGATGATGAGGTGATCGCCTACGCGGTGGGACGCGCCAAGAAGGACGGCGCCGGACTCGTGGCCCTTTATATACTCGACCCGGACCTTGCAAACAGCGTGTTCGACAATTTCACGGACATAGGCTTTATCGGCGATAAACCGTCGTCCGCGCTCTCCGAGGCGATAATGAAGGAGTACAGGCAGCGCGGTTACGAGGAACTCGGCAGGGTGCAGATAAAGGCGATGGAAGAGGCGGTAGGCTTTGAGCCGCTCATGGAGCAGGGCGGCTACGTTGAGAAAACCCTTGATGTGATTGCGGGCATGGGGGTTTCCGTTGCCGTGCTCGTCAAACGCAAACAAAGGGCGTTCTATAAATACTTCACGGTCTCGCACGCGGACGAGGTAAAGAAGGCCGCCGGGTGCGAGGTGGTCATATTCGTGGAAAAGGGCTGATAAACCATGTCAACGAAACAATGGTCAAAAGAAGAGCTTGTCAATATCAACGCATCGCTTGAAGGCCGTTCTCCGCAGGAGGTCCTTAAATGGGTGGCGGACAACTTCGACGCAAAGGAGTTCGGCCTTGCGTGCAGTTTTGCGGAGTGCGTGCTGATTGACATGCTCGTCAGAATAAAACCGGACGTTAGGGTCTTTTACATTGATACCGGCCTTCTTTTCAAAGAGACGCTTGACGTAGTTAAGCGGGTTGAGGAGAAGTACGGGATACGGGTTGAAAGATTTGCGCCTGAGTTGACCCTTGAGGCAATGGAGGCCTCGTGTGGCGCTGAACTTTGGAAGAGAGAGCCTGACAAGTGCTGCTATCTCAGGAAGGTAAAGACCATGACCGATGCGCTCAAGGGCTTCAAGTTATGGATAACCGGCCTTCGCAGGGAGGAATCTGGAAGCAGAAGTGATGCGCCGGTCGTGGGTTGGGACGAGAAGTTCGGCCTTATCAAGGTGAACCCGATCGCGGCGTGGACTAAAAAGGAGGTATGGGACTACGTGCATAAGCACGGCGTACCGTACAACGCGCTCCTTGACAAGGGTTATCCGTCAATAGGCTGCGCCCCGTGCACCCTGCCGGTTAAACCGGGGGAAGATGAGCGCTCCGGCAGGTGGGCTGACAGTGGAAAGACCGAATGCGGCCTGCATAAGTAGGGAGTAAAGGCCGTGATGCGTGAATCTTTATCGTTCCCACGCTCCAGCCAGAACTTATTCATTGCCAATATCATCCGGTACTATCACAGGCGCGCCGCTTCCCCAATCCATCGAATATGCGCCTTCTTTAACAAACTTGTGAAACGTCGAATATGTCCACTCACTTGGGGCGCTGACATGTCCATGTTTCACGGGGTTATAATGTATGTAATTACAATGTGCCTCGAAGTCCTTTTCGTCTCGAATACGATGCTCCCAAAAGCGCCTTTGCCAAACAAACCATTCCCTGTGTTGCAAGCGAGAAGGATTTTGATTGGCGGGCAATGCCCGCCCTACAACCGCTTTTTTAGTAAATCCAGCCTTAATCAAGCCCCATCTTTTGGAATAATCAGCTTTGTAGGGCGGGCATTGCCCGCCAGAACTTATTCATTGCCAATATCATCCGGTACTATCACAGGCGCGCCGCTTCCCCAATCCATCGAATATGCGCCTTCTTTAACAAACTTGTGAAACGTCGAATATGTCCACTCACTTGGGGCGCTGACATGTCCATGTTTCACGGGGTTATAATGTATGTAATTACAATGTGCCTCGAAGTCCTTTTCGTCTCGAATACGATGCTCCCAAAAGCGCCTTTGCCAAACAAACCATTCCCTGTGTTGCAAGCGAGAAGGATTTTGATTGGCGGGCAATGCCCGCCCTACAACCGCTTTTTTAGTAAATCCAGCCTTAATCAAGCCCCATCTTTTGGAATAATCAGTATCTCCTTCAGGTAAAGTCCAAATACAATGAAGATGGTCGGGCAACAAAACCCATGCATTGATTTCAAAAGGCTTTGACCGGCGTACTTCCTCTATTATTTGCTTGAGGATTGTTCTATTTTCTTCCGAACATAGAAAAGGCCGCCTATTGTACGTTACAGCCGTAAAGAAGTACGTCCTGCCGTCCCTTGCCCTTCGATAGTTTGGCATATTGATTGGCGGCGGCGCTAAGGCACAAAGACTATATCCGTTGGGTTTGAATCAGTGGGGATGCTCTTTAGCCGCTCGTTATTCGCCGTGTCAACCACGGAGATGCTCGCGTCCTCGGATACCACATAAAGATACCCGCTTTTCGGGTCAAAGGCCATCTTTGAAGGAAGGATGCCAATGCCCATGCTTCTTACGTCCTCCCCCTTTTGAACGTCTATAACGCTCAATGTGCTTGAATGGGTATTAAGCACATACAGGAGGCCGTTTATGAGTATGAGATTTGACGGGGCTGTGCCCACGGCATATTTTTTAACGACGCCTCCCGTTTCAACGTCCATAACCCATACGTTGTTGTTAAACATGTCCGCCACATATATAACCTTGCCCGCAGGGTCAATTGCAACAGCGGACGGCTGGCCCACAATCTTTATCGTATCAACCACGAGGTCATTCCCAGTGTCAACCACGGCCACGCTGCCCGAATACAGGCACGGCACATAGAGCCTTTTGCCGTCAGGGGAAAGGGTCGGGTTCAAGGGGTTTACGCCGATGGCTAACTTTTTGACCAGCTTCCAGCTTGATGTGTCAATGACGTTCAAAAAGCCGGTCCCGGTTTCAGCCGTATAGAGCTTCTTTGAGTCCTTTGAGAATATCGGGAAGGCGTCGCCTCTGCTCCTGTATCTCGTGACGACTATGCTCACCTTGGCTACGACGTCCCCCTTCCTCGCGTCGAATACCCTTACGGCATCCGGCCATTCGCCGAGGGTTTCCGTCTGTGTTATTGCGAGCAATCTGTTGTCCTTTGAGATGGCCGCCTTTACCGGGCCGTCTCCTGCTGCGATTGAGCCGGTTTTTTTCTGAAGAACCGGATCATAGATGTCAACGTGCTTAGCGCCGCTGTTCACAAGATAGAGAGAACCGGCGCTTGTAACGGAAAACCATGCAAGGATGAGAAGCGCCGATATAGAGAGGACTGTTTTTTTCATTGTCTTCACGGAGCGCTGTGAACCGCTATCTTAAGAGGCGTAGAACCGGTCGCAACCCTGAGAATCTCCTTTGCCGACGCCGCGTCAACGATTGAAACCGTGTTTTCGTTGTAATTGCAGACATAGACCTTTTTGCCGTCATCGCTCACGGCAAGGCCAATGGGATACATGCCTACAGGGATGTTTGCCGCTTTTTTAAGAAGCAGAGCGTCTATCTTGTCAATATCAAAGGACATCTTGTTGCTCACGAAGACAAACGCCCCGTCCTTTGAAACTGCGATGCCTGCGGGCTGGTTTCCTATCGGTATCCTCTTTATCGTTGTCATAGTCTTTATGACGATTACATCGAGCGAAGGGGCGTCCCCGTTGGCGACATAGAGTCTCTCGTTGTCCGGGCTGAAGGCAATGGCAGAGGCGTAGTGCCCAAGGGCTATAGGGGCAAGGGGCTTATCCTGCAACACGTCAACTACGAAGATCTCCTTGCCAACGCCGTTCGGAAGATACAGGAGCGCCCCGTCCGGCGATAGTACCGCGCCTTCGAGACCGAAGGCCGTGCCTTGGCCAAGACTGATATTCTTCGTAACGCTCGCCTTCCGCACGTCAACGACATAGAGGATCCCGGAATGAAGGTTTGCCGCGTAGAGTTTTTTCGAGTCCTTGCTGAAGGCAAGGAAAAAACAGTTTGTCCTCCTGCCCTCCTTTTCCTCGACGAGAAGCGCTTTGTTGCGCAGGCTCAGATCCTTCCGGTTTAAGAACCATATCTCGCCGCGTTTTTCTTCGTGGCTTATCGCTATGATCTCGCCTTTGGGGTCTATGACTATATCGCAAGGCTCCTTCCCTACCTTGACCTCGCGGATGATAACGCCCCTTTCGCCGTCAATTACGGAGATAATCTCAGCGTCGCTGTTCGTAACATAGAGGAGATCCCCGGCAATAGCGTAAACCGGATGCAGCACGAGAGCGAAAAGGAATATTGATATCAGGCCGCGAAACCTATGAGCCATAATATGTATACCACGCATCAGCGTTAGACGGGCCAAAGCCCCCCTCCATCGTTACCCCGTGGCAGGTGAGGTTGCACCGCATTACAGAGCCCGTATACCACCACCTTGGTTTAGTATACGTATACGGCGCTACAAGAGGGGAGAAGTTGACGAGGTGGGTGTCTCCGTCAGCAGGCAGTCCAGCGCCTGTCGCGGTCCCGTATTGAGTGTTTGTGGCCTCTGCATTGGAATGGACGTTATAATGGCAGTTGGCGCAGGAGGTGTACATGTTGCCAAGGAACCCCCATCCCCCCATGCCCGACACGTCGGTCAGGTGCGTGGCGTGGAGGTTTAGCTTCGGGCTGACGCATCCCATACCTCCGGTTTGCCTGAAGTTCGTGAGCCGGTTGCCGCTGCCGTCAAGCCCGTCACCATCTGTAAATGCGGCTACATTGTGGCAGTTGAAGCACAGGGCGAAGTTTGCGGCGTTAAAACTCGCAAAAGGCGCGGCTGACGTCGTGCCGAGCGTGGTGTTATAGTTGGCGCGGAGCACCCTTACATTCGTTGAGCCGTGCGGGCCTACGGTTAGTGCGCTTATTGCCGGCGGGGTGTCATCCGTAACTCTTAGGCTTGATTCTGTTACAGAGCCGGGATAGGTTGGCGTTGCGGTTAGTCCGCTGAATGTGCCCGCGCCGGTTGTCTCGTTGTTGTGGCAGTCCGTGCAGTTTATGGTGCTTGCGGTCGTAAGGCCGCCAAGGAGCGAATTGGTTAACGCAACTGATGTGTTCCTACCCACTGCGGCCACCGGATGATATGCCCTGTTGCCGGCAAGTGTGCCGCCAAAACCATCCGCTGAATTGGTGGCAGTGTCGAACTCGAGCCTCTTGTTTGAGCCGTCCGTGCAACTTGACGCGGGGTTTATGTTCGTGGCGCAGAAGGTGCCGCCCCTTAAAACCGTTGTCCGCAAGGTATGGCCTCCGCTCGGCCATGCTTGGTCAGGTATGAACGTGTTGAATGAATTTCCGTGGCATTTGAGGCATATCTCGTAAACATATGGCTGGCGAAAGCCTGTGGCCGGGTCCCGGACCACCCCGCTTATGTCAACAAA